>NZ_JBIBFR010000005.1:0-347429 GCF_042956125.1 Streptomyces sp. NPDC008313 | reverse complement strand
CCGATGCCGAGCTTGTCCGCGACCGCCTGCAAGGCGGCCGTCTCGTTCGGGTAGTCGTCGCGCACTTCGGCGACCATGCGCACCGCGCGACGGCGGAGCTCAAGCGGGTAACGGGACGGTCGTGCCATGACTCGATCCTTTCATGAAATCGAGTCTCCATTCGACACGGGGCGGTTCACTCTGTACGTACCCTGTCGGTGTGCGGGAGGGTGGAGTGGTGGATTACAAGCGCTTGAAATCGACACGTTTCGCGAGATCCGTCGGTGGTCAGTTCGTCATCGCGACGCTGGTCGTCCTCCTCCTTTTTTGGCTGGTCGGCGCCGGAGCCTCCTATGCACTCGAAGGGATCTTCAGGGGTAATTGGTTCGTTTTCTGACATGTGCGGTTGGGGTGCCGCCAGGGCTTCGGTGTAGTCGTCCGTTTTGGTCATGTGAGGCCGAGAAGGGCGAGGGGTCGGGTTTGGTCCCGGGCTGCGCGTCCGAGGCCGGAGACGATGTTGCGGACGCCTGCCAGGCGGAGGGCTCCGATCGCGAGGTTCCGGCAGGTGGCCATCGTGCGGGGAGCGTTGCCGGTCCGCGGTTGGGAGGCGTCCTCGGCGAAGGTCACGTCTCTCACGTGGTGCAGATCCTCCACAGGCCAGTGCCGCCTGATCAGCAGGGCAAGCCAGGCCGGGCCTGCCTGTTCAGCGGTGAGGCTGGTGACCGCGTAGACAGTCCTGAGGGTAATCTTCCCGGTCTTTCGGTGGACGCGGCGGCGGACGATCTGGACGACCTGGCGGGCGCCGGGGAAGAGGAGGTTGTTGACGGTGCAGACCTTCAGTCGCCGGATCTCGTGGCGGCCGTGACCGCTCGTGCGGGTCCTGTCCTGCAGCGGGATGTCCTTCCAGGGAAGGGACTTGAGCTGTTCGCGGAGCTTCTTCGTGTTGCGTTTCACGATCACGATGTAGTGCGCCTGCCGGTCCAGGAGATAGACGGCGTGGTCGTGCTGGGTGTGCATCGCGTCGCTGGTGACGACCGTGCCGGCCAGGCCCTTCGAGTGTGTCGAGGAGGGGCTGGAAGCAGGTGATCTCGTTGGTCTTCTCGCCCACGTCCAGCTGGGCCAGGACCAGGCTGCTCGTATGGTCGCAGGCGGCCAGTAGGTGGATCTTTCTCCCCTTGGCGCGGGCCGCACCCCGCAGCGACTTCCCGTCGACCGCCAGTGCCCGCAATCCTTTGTCCCTGGTCTGCCGGTCCGCGAGCCAGGCCCCGACAGCCCTGTCCAGGGCGTCCGCGTCGACTCTGGCCAGCAGCCGCCGGATCGTGGACTCCGCAGGCCAGGACCGTTTCGGAAACAGGGGGTCGACGACACCGTCGAGCCGATCGAGCAGGGCCGGCGGCGCGTCGGCCACCCATTCCCCTCCCGCCAGCAGGGACCGTGCCCCGGCCAGGACCGCGCAGGCCGTGAGAGCGAGGACCGTAACGAGCCCATGCCGTACTCCCCGCGGATCGTGCGGGTCCGGGACCTGAGCGAGGCGTTCCAGCAGGCTGGGGACCTCACTCCCGGACGCCTCCGGATGCGGTCTGAGCTGGTCAAGGGCAGGGGAGATCAGAGATGATGCGTCGGCAGGCACGGGCAGTCCAAGGTCACAGAGCGTCGAGAACTCCATGATCACGGACGTCCGTGCCTGCTCTGTTCCGGACCCCACCCAACCCGACAAACCGTCGGCAACCGGACGTCAGCCGACTACGCCGAAGCCCTGGGGTGCCGCCCTTCGCTCGGGCAGCACCCCGACCACCAGTTGTCAGTGCAGGTTGCCGTTCAGAGCGTCCTGCAGTACCTCCGCGTAAGCAGTGGTACCGAGATCATTGGGATGGATGGAAGCACGACTCGGCATCGTGGATTCCTGAAAATCTCCCGGACCGTTCGGACTGAACTGAATGGGATTGATGTAGTGGGGCCCGTCGCAGAAGGCGTGGCCCTCGAACTTGTACTGCGGATTCGTGTAGACGATCTTCGGATCGCCCAGGCCTGTGGCTGCCTTCTTCATCGCCGTGGCAAGGTTGTCCGCCCATGAGTTGAAGATCGCGACTTCGTGGTCGTTGTACTCGACGGCACATGCCGTGGGGCTGAACAGTCTGGGGTATCCCATGAGGACGATTTTGGCGTTCGGAGCCTGGTGCCGGATTTCGGTCAGTGTCTCGTTGACCCATAGTCCGACATAGTTGGCGATGTACTCCGGCTCGTACTCCTTGAGCGGCTTCGGGTCATTCTTGTACGTGTATCCACTGTCCGAACAGTCCGTGGCCGCGCAAGCCGCCGCCAGCGGCGAGAAGCGTGCGTCATTGCCGCCGATGGAAAGCGTGACGAGGGTGGTGTCGCCGCTCAGCACACCGGAACCGAGTTGCGGAATCTCGTCGAATTCCCCGTCGTTCCCCCAGCCCCAAGGGGCTGCTTGGCCATCACGGATTCCCGACGTGCTCTTGCCCAGCGCGTTGTCCGTGTATGCGCCCGAGCACGCGACGAACTGGTAGTCCAGCGTGGGATCGTTCGCGTCGGCGAGCGCTCCGATGGACGACGAACGGCCCGGCAGGACGGCCTTGCGGCTCCAGGCGTTCGCGCTGCGGTGGCAGGCGTTCCACGTCCGCTTGCCGTAGTCCCGGTCCGACTCGGGCGCGAACGAGCCTGCGCCCTCACCGGACGAGAATGAGTCGCCCATCGCGACGACGAAGTCCGCCGGTTTCGCGGAAAGCGGCACGAACGCGACCGCGTCCCAGGCTACGTCGTCGTCGGCGGTGCCATCGCTCGCCGCGTTGCTCAGGGAGACGCTCTGCGGCTTGCTTCCGTTGACGAAGTGGTAGGTGCCGAGGGGGACCCACCCGTTCTTCGACGTCCACTGGTTGATGGTCCGGTGCCGGGTGTTGCCGTTGCCCAGTGCGATGTCGTACCGGGCCTGTTGCGACTCGGATCCGGTGGACGGCAGATGCACCATGACGCGGGCCCACTGGTTGAGCCGCTGGGTCAGTGTCCAGGTCCCGGTGACCTTCATCTGCTTGATGCGGTACTGGTCGTTGCGGGTGTGGGCGAACCAGAAGTGCGCACCGAAGCCGCCGCCGACCTGGTGGAAGTCTTCTTTGCCCTCATAAGTGGTGCCGTTACTGCCGCTGGTCCCCGCGAAAGCCCACTCCATGGAGCCACTGTTGGTCCAGGACTTGGAGCAGTCGCTGCGCAGAGTCGGCGCACTTGCGGCCACGTCGTCGATGACGAGGGCGCCTGGCGGTAGGCCGCTGGTGGAGCAGTTGGGCGGGGCGCTGTTGCCCCTGCCGAGTTCGGCGCGCAGGGTCTTGTAGGTGAGGGTTTCGTTGCCGCATTCGACGGAGCAAGCCGTTTTCCAGATCGCGTTGGAGTGGTACCAATGCTGCTTGTAACAGTCCTCCGTGGTGCACTGAGGTGGGTTGCCGGCGCTGCAGCCGTTGCTGCTGTTGCAGAACGTGTCCAGTGGCGGCTTGACCCTGGTGCGTGCACCCTCATTGCCCCACCAGGCGGCCTGGAAGCCGTGGGTGTTGCCGTTGTCCTGCACGCCCGTGTCGCTGAAGGAGCGGCCGGTGTCGATGGGGTAGGCGGCCCAGCCCATCACCTTCTCCGGGTAGGGCCACTTCTGTGGTGACGCGGCGTCTGCGTAGTGGTTTTTGTCGAGGAAGGCGGAGCGGTCGGCCGGGTACTTCGGGTTGGCCGGGTTATTGAGCCAGCCGAGCCCCCATTTGCCTGTCCAATCAGGCGTGTTGTAGCCGAGGTTGTAGTTCCAGGCGGCGGCGAACCAGTTCTCGATGTACTTGGGGTCATCATCGTTGATCTTGATGGTCTGGCCGTCGGTGTGCAGCTCGTTCCACTTCTTGGCGAGAGTCTGCGCGGCGACGGCGACGTTCGCCGTGTAGTCGAGGGCGATGGCCTGCTGCTGGTCGGCGGGGAAGGCTGCGGGCTTGCCGGGCTGCGCCCGGGAGGCGACGCTCATTCCGTCCGTTTGCTGGCCCATGCCGTAACCGCAGTCGGCCTTGCTCCAGTCGATCGTCCAGATCTTGTCCGGGTCGTAACCGGGTGTGCCGGGGTAGATGTTGGTGCCGTAGAAGTTCCCGATGAGCGGGTTGCCGGTCTGGCCCGGCAGCGCGTGGTACGAGGCCTGCCACAGGTTCGATTCCTGGGCCAGGACGCCGAGCAGTACCTGCGCGGGGATCCGCGAGCCGGACGCGGCTCCCTTCAGCGCGGGCAGCGGGAACATGGTCGAGGGCGAGACGGAGGAGCCGAGGCTGTCCCCCGCGCGCCAGCTGCCCTGGGTGATATAGCCGCTGGTGAGGTTGCCCCGGATGGCCATATCGACGGCCCATTCCACCTGGTTGGGGGTGGGCTGCAGGGCCTGCGCGCCCTCGTCGTTGCGCGCGATGGAGCAGGCGCGTTCCGGGTCCTGGGTGGACGCTGAGGAGGCGGCGGCCGTTCGGAGCGTGGCGGCGGGCTTGCCGGCCGTGGCGCTGGCCAGTGCGGGCGACTGCTTGTCCGTACGTTCGGTGGAGGCGCCCGGCACGGTGAAGTTCAGCTTCTTCCCGGTCGCCGGAACGTGTGCCGTGATCTTGTAGGGAAGTGCCTCGTCGTCTACGCGCGCGGCGAGGGGATCGGTGACGTGGGACCGCAGCCCGGTGGAGACGGCCTGGTCCACGGCCAGTTGCCCCCGGGAGGACATCACGGCGGTGGCAGCGGCCGTGGTCTGCTGGATGCCGGCGGGAAGCGAGGTGACGCCCTTCGGTTCGCCGGTCAGGAACAGCCGCCCTCTTGCGCCGGGAGACAGACCGACCGCGCCGAGGCTGCCGTGGGCGAGTGTGGTGACCTTGGACCCGGCTGCCCGCTTGACGTTTGCGCGGTTGGCCTGGCGGTCGAGGAAGGCCACCGCTCCCGTGCTGTCGGGATGCAGGTGGAAGGCGGGCCCGGAGGTTGTGGCGATGAGCTGCCGGCTGCCGTCCTGGTGGACGCGGGTGAGGCGGTTGCCGAGGGCGGTGACGATGTTCTTGCCCACCGGGACGGCGGAGGTCGCCTCCCCCCGGACGGTGAGGGTGCGGGTCACCTTGGCGGTGGCCGTGTCCAGGCGCAGCAGTTGGGTTTTGCCGAGCTCCTCGTCGGCGGCCCGTGTCAGCACCACCTCTTCGCCCGTTCCACACCCGGGGTTGAAGTAGGAGAGGGAGACCTGCTGGCGCAGTTTCGTCACGGTGTGCTTGTCGAGGTCGACGACTGCAGCGAACGCTCCTCGGTCGAAGAGCGGGGGCCGGTTGGTGAACGTGCGTGGGGCGTAGACGACCACAGCCCGCTTTCCCGAGCCGGTGACGCAGACGTTGCCGATCCAGGCGTCGGCGTCGAATCCGTCCTCCCGCAGCGTCGCCGTTTCCCGCCACTGGTAGGCCTGTGCGCTGTCCGCGACGAGCACGTGAAGTCCCTGTCGGTCTCCGACGGCTGTGACGGCGCGGTCGCCCGAGGAACGCCAGCCGTTCGGCAGCTTGCTGTCCGGTTTGGTGACCTTTGACGGATCAGGATCTGTCTTTCCGGATGCTGAGGCGGCCGGGGTCTTGCGTACTGATGTCTGGCCAGTGGTCTGTCCCTGCGGCGAGGCCCAGGCGTATGCCGGCGGCAGCAGCGTTATCGTCAAAGCTGAAGCCACGGCGGCAGCCCACTTCTTCCCTTGTCTTCGGAGTCTCACTTTGCCTTCCTGAACCGTAGGCGGCCACGCGTTCTCACGTGGCCATGGGAATCAGGGGCGCCACGTTCGTTGGGAGTGGGGCCCCGCGGTGCGATGGCGCCTGTCAATCGGCGGCCCGCTGTGCTGGTTGGGCCGCATGTCTCCTGCGGTGGGAAATGTCGCTTGGCGAGCCGCTCAAGGCCTTTGCGGAGCGTAGGGACGGCTAGCTGATGACGTGCGTGGTACGTGGGGCCCGCGTGCCGGATGCAACGGTGCACACCCATGCCGTACATCTGTCTGCGCTGAAGACTGAGGTGCGGGTCCGAGAACTACCGGTCGGCTGCTGCCTTCGCCTTGGCGACTACCGACTTGATGTCAGTCATCGCTTCATCGAGCGCGTCCCGGTTCCGTGCAATGGCCGTCTGTTGGAGGGCGACTTCCGCGTCGAACCAGGTTTTTTCCACATTGAACTTGTCGCGGCATTCGATGTCCGCGGTCGCCGTGGCGATCTCGGTCTTGCTGACCTTGGTCGGGTCAGTGAAGCTCGGGTCGTCGTTGGCGTCCATCGGCTTGGCGTAGCTGTAGCCCTTTTCCTTCATGCAAGATGACCACTTCGCGAAGACATCGACGACGCTTGGGGCCTTCTCTGACTTCAGATAGGAGTCACCGCTGATCTGCTGCACCAAGTCTGCATTCCCGGCCGGAGGAATCTCGTTGCCCGCCTGTGTAACGCAGCTTTCCAAGACGTTTTGGTCGGCCCCCGACTTGTCGACCGCACCTGCCTCCATGGCCGTGTCGTAGGCCTGCTGCTCCTGGGCGTCCGGGTGGTAGCCGTACTCCGCCGCGAGGCCCGCGTCGTGGACGCCGTAGCGCCAGTCGGTCAGCGTCTTCCCCCCGACCTCGGGCAAGTCAGGTGCGGGAGTCCAGTTGGCGTAGCCGGCGTCGGACATGCACACGTCGATCTGATCTTCACGGGTAGTTCCGATCAGCTGCGCCTGGGCCCTGGTCGGCATGTATGCCTCGATGGGCAGCCGCCAAGTCGACGGGTCGCTTGGGTCGTTCGCCGCGGCTTCGGCCGCGGCCTGCTGGTGACTGACTGCGGTAGGGCCCTGTGCTCCTCCTCGCTCCTCGAACGGTGCCCCGATCGTGACGGAAAAGGCCACGGCTGCGACTGCTGTGGCTGCCAGGGCTGGCATGCCGGCCTTTGCGACGACGGTGCTGCGCTGTCTCACGTTGTTACCCCTTGTGTCCATCTGCGGTCAGGACGACGTCCAGCGGAAGGAAGCGTTTTCGTTGTAGACGTTCCTGAATCTGTCGATGTGCTGGTAGGGGGCCATCACGTCCTGAGCGCCCTTGTAGCCGCTGTGGAAGTACACCCTCGCCCAGTACCTGTGGTGGTCGTTCTCTCCTGACGCCGCATTGTTCTTGATCTTCTGTCCGGATCCGGGCCAGGGAGAACTCGCACCGAGGATGCAAAACCTCAGGGCATAAGTGCCCGGGTCACTTCCGCCGGGCCGGATGGCGTTGAAGTCGTAGACGCTGTAACCGATGTTTCTGTACGTGCCGTTCTGGCCTGAGTTGTACCAGAGGTGGAATTTGAAGTCAGAGTTCCAAGGCTCCTTTTGGCACGCCTCCATGCTGTGCAGGTTGGCATCATCGCCGCTTGAGGCCTGCGCATCCGACGCCGCGCCCACCGTGAGGGCGAGTGCGGTCGTAGCGCCGACCAGCCCTCCGAGTGACCTACGCATAGTTCTCCTTTGAGTCGCACGCTTGCGCCTAAAGCGCACTGTGTTAGTAGCGGTCTTTTAGGGAGAGCTCAGGGAGCGCCCACCAATGACACTCGGCAGCTCGGTCCACTTACTGAGACGGTTCCCTTGCGCGATGCCTGGCCGATGCATCGTTAGTTGGAGAAGCTCAAGACGGAACACTCTGCACGAGCTCATCGCGTATTGATCTCACGCTGTTTCTTCCTGCAATCAGGGGGTTTGCTGCTGACGATAGAAGAGCCCGATCTCCTGGGCTCGAGCCCCCAAAGCGACGCGACCTCTCACCCCCAGAGCGGCCATCAGATTCTGCACGCGTCGCTGGACTGTTCGATGTCCTAGCCCCAGTTTCCGCGCGACCGTCGCGTCGTCCAGTCCTTTGTACAGCAGCTCCAGGATCTCCCTGTCCGTTGCTGCTATGTCCGTTACGTGAGTCAAGGTTCCCCCTGCAGCAGCTGGTCATGGCTACCTGAGAATCAGGTTAGAGAATTTCGGAGACTCGCAACAGCCGCACAAGACAGAAGAAACAACACCTAATGGGGCATTATTCTTGACGCGATTACGCCAATTCGGCATAGATGGGAGGGCTCCGCCGGCGTGGTTCGCCGTATTCATCTCTGCCGGTTCACGCCAAGCTTTCCCGGTCAGGTCGACTCGGCGCAATTACGTCAATCCAATTGTTTGCCTCGCCTTCATTCCCCGGGGTGTGTCTACCATGGCGCGCCAGTAAACGAGGAAAGGGGAATGTGTATGCGTAGGACGCTGGTCGGACTGTTGTCTCTCTCGGCGGCTGTCGGTCTGGGCGTAGCCACAGGGGCCACGGCTTCAGCGACGCCCCAGGGTGCGTATGGATGTACCGGGTCCCGGGTCGGTACTTACAACATCAAGAACACCGACGGAAGTACTTGGGGGTCGATATACCTCTACTACTCAAGCGCCAGCGGTGGGACGAACTGTGCCGTGAACGCCGCCAAGAAGTACGCTGGACAGAGACATCTTCTCGAGGTGCGTATCAGTAGCGGCTCTCAGGCCGACTCGGACGACGGCATCTACACCGAGTACGCCGGACCGGTCAAACTGACCCACATGGACGGCAAGTGCGTGACACTCAGCGGCTGGGTGACGGCGCCCGGTAATGGCGCGGCTGTCGGTGATCAGTGGACGAACGTGCACTGCGGGTGATTCCGGGCCTCCACTTCTCACGTCTCTGAGAATTCCCTTGTGCTGGGCGGATAGTCGGTCCGGCACGCTGAACGACCGCCGCGGCCAATCCCCCTGGGCTGCGGCGGTTCCAGTGAGAACCGATTCCTGTAAGCCCCCAGCCTTCGCTGTAGTTGCGTCGCTGTTCCTGTGCAACTACGCCATAGTGGGCTCGGGCTACCCGATCAGTTTCAGTACGTCGCTTGCCGCCACCGTTTGGGTATCTGTAGGAGGCTTCACCGACACCGTTTTGCCAAGTTCGCTGAGCCGGGCCGTGAGATGGGTGGCGCCGTCGATGATGTACTCAGCCCGCCGGATGGTGTGGTTGCCGTTCTCTTGGATGAGAACCCGGACGGTGACGGGACCTGTTACGCGGGTCAGCGGCCGGAGGCGTTCACCGTCGTACGTTGCGGCAGGTCCGGCAGTGACGTCACCACCGGCGCGACCGGCTCCAGCCAGCAGTTGGCCCGTCTTGCACACGGGCGCAATGCCTTCTGCGGAGGAGCTTTCGCCTGGTAGATCGGTGACCATGAAGGCATCCTGCAGTAGCCGGGTGGCAGTCCACTCGCGGTCGTCTGCCTCGGGTGCGGCAGGGTCAACCTGATCAAGCGGCCCGCCGTGCAAGGTACGGACAGCCTCGTGCAGAGCGGAATCGTCCCAATGAGTCCAGACGCGCTCCCCCACGAGCAGGCTCTTTGCCCTGCCGATCATTCCTTGGCAGTTGCCGCGGCCGTCCAGCATCGCGTCGAATGAGGATGTTCCCTCTGCAGTATGGAGTTCGCCCGCCATTCTGAAGGAGCCAGCGTCGTGCAGCTGTTGCAACGCCTCCCTCATGGCCCTTGCATCGCCGTCTTCCGCATTTTCTCCCGTGCAGGCTGACAGAGAAAAGAGGACCGCCAAGATTGCTGCAGTCCCGATGGTGGGGCCTGACCTCTTGAACACGCTGACGTCACCTCTCATACCGCGGAGCAAAATGTCGTTCGCCGGCCTCAGCGGATGCGCGTCGACGCTGTAGCCAAGCGGGCTGGAGGCCGTGCACGGATCGGTGTCCTGGCGGGTCATCGCGATGACGCGGATGTCGTCGGGCGCGACGACCGCGTCCTCGACGCCGATGTCCTCGCCGTCCAAGCCGAACTCGTCGGCTCTCACCGCGGCAGCGGAAGGATCTCCTGGGTCGCGCGCCCGGATACTCCGGTAGGCGGTCCTGGCCTCGCCCTCGCTGTCTGTGCGCATCGGCTCGCCACCCGCCGCATTTGTCGCCGTGGCGGGCCCATCAAGCGTGCGGGCGACATCGGTGGCACTGTCCTCATGGCCGGCCATGTACGGCGAGATGGTGGGAACGCCTTGGCCGCGCATCATGCGCAGGGCCCACGAGGAATCCTGCAGCGAGACCATGGAAGCAGGTGGGTTGCCGGGTAGCTGTAGCGCATGCGCCAGGCGAGCGGACTGCGCCGTGCGTTCCGGAAGGTAGGTCGTCACTCCGCGCACGGCCTGGTGGCCACTCAACTGCCGCACGGTGGCCTCGACTCCGGCTTCGACCGTCACGTCGGTGGTGATCTCACCCACCAGATACGGGCGGGCCCAGTCCGGTGCGGCCTGGTCGACGAGGATCAGAGGGCGGGCAGCAGCGATCTGCAGGAGGTTGTGAGCGTGGTCTTCGCGGATGCCTGCACCGACCAATAGAAGGGGGTGACGTGGTGTGGTGTGCACGATGGCGCCCTCCGGACGTCAGGGGTCAGACTGCGTCAGCTGTGTGACTGCCGACCGTGCTGCTCCCCGGGCGGTGCAGCTCCTGCCTGGGGTGACGGGAGCAGCCCGGGCTGTCGGCTGCACCCGTGGACGGTGGGCAGCCGACAGCCGGACGGAGGTTCGGCTGCGCCGGGCGCCGGGATGCGCGGGGGTCTTACATCCGTGGCGCGGAGCGGCCGACCGTCACGTCGTGATCCTCGCGCCCTGTAGCAAGCGATGTCAACTGATGTAGCCGTGTGCGGCTACATCAGTGTCCTTCATGGCTGGTTGGCGTGCCTCGCTACCGGCTATCGTCTGAGGCGTGAACTCGTAGGTCACACCCCCTTGACGTCAGGAGACCGCCGGTGAGAGATCCGCGCTGCGCGCTCGCCGAGACGCTGAGCCGCATCGATTCCCTCCTAGGAGAAGGGCGGAGTCGTGATGATGAGCTCGACACGGAGAGGCTCTCGATCGAAAGTGGCGTCCCGCAGGGTGTCATCGGGCTTCTCCTGGCCGAAAAGAAGCCTCCGGTCGAGGACATAACCGACCGGATCGTCCGCCGCATCGTTCATCTGAGGGAGACGCGACTGCGTCCCGACGGGACCCGCCACTCCTACGATGAGATCGCTGCCTCTTACGGTGCGTCGCGTGCGTCTCTGTCCAATCTCGTCAACAGTCGAAGAAGCCGGAACCAAACAGAGCCACGCATGTCCCAGCAGCAGCCGGAGCGGCGACCGGCCCGCTCCGGTGGCCCACTGGCTTCCACTCAGGCAGGCATCGAGAAGTTCTTCTTCGGTCAGCCCAACGGATGGCTCTCGGCGGAACCGGAAACCGCACTCAACAACGCTCTGCAGCCTGTCCTGAGCGACCTGGAGCGTCACGCCGCCAATCCGGCAGCTCGACTGCGCAACGTTCACGGACTGCAGAGGCTGGCGGCGCGCGGCGCGGAAATGACCGATGACGAGCTCGAGTTGACGTTTGACTGGATCGACATGCTTTTGAAGCGCAGGAACACGCAGGGCGCCCAGCGAACGGACATGGGCAGCCCGAACTCCGACTCTCACTAATCGACGGAGGAATCGAGTCGTGTACAGGCAGGATGCCGTCAGAGGCGTCACGCCGACACCGCCCATCTCGATGTGTGTCGTCGGCCGTTGAACTCGGCGTGACCGGGTTGCAGCGCCTTGCGAGCGCATCAGGTGCGCCAGGCCCACACCGGGGCAAGTCGCGCTTGATCGGTACTTGGTACCCCTCAGCTTGTTGCGCTCCGTAGATCCTGGTGTGGCCGACGGGGCACCACGTTTGACATATTGGCAGACTGGGTTGCGCGTGTCCGAGCCCGTGCTGGCAGCACTGCCACAGTCGCGGTGCCGTGTCTGGCTCATGGCCACGGGTGACGAACGGGTTCGGCTGAGGTGTTTCTGCAGGCACGGTGGGGATCGGCGGATGTGGTGCGACGGGTGCCCCACGCTGAGGTTCGCGGGGAGAATAGTGCGTAGAGGCAAGGCCAGGGAGATGCGGGCCCTGATCGGCCAGTTGGTCGACGGCCTACGTCTGCCCATCCCCACGGATCCTGATGCGCTGTTCGCTGCACTGATCGCGAGCGTCAGTGAGATGAGGGGCCGTGAGGTGCTGCTCATCAAAGAGGAATTCCCACACCAGACCGCAAGCGGACTGTTCCTTGACCTCCCGGCTTACGACCTGATCGTCGTCGACAAACGGGCGACTCCTCTGCACCAGCTGGCGATCTTCTTCCATGAGGTCTGGCACATGCTGAAAGGGGACTGCGGCAATCACCTCGTGGGCAAGACGGTCGCAACCCGCCTGCTCTCGACATATACCAGCCTCCCTGAGCTCCATGAAACGGTACGGAAGGTAGCCGCACGTACCGAGTTCAACCGGAGGGAAGAGGCGGACGCCGAGCGCTTCGGCCTGCTGGCGGTCGCCCAAGTCCGCGTCTGGCTGGAGGGAGAACCCGACAGCACGTCCACGGACCGTGACCGGATCGCAGGCCGCATCGGGGCATCCCTGGGACACCGCCGGCCCCAGGTCTGAACCGTGGACTCCTCGAACTACTACCTGCCCGCCGCGGCCCTGCTGGTCGGCCTGACCGTAAAGCTGCCAGGGCTGGTGCGCGGCTGGCGCGACCCCCTCATTCGGTCGGTCTGCCTTGTGATCACCTTGGGTGCCGTCGGATTCCTCTTCGCCGCTCCTCCCACGATCACAGCCGTGAACGAAACCAGCGGCATAGCGAACTTCAGCAGCCTCTTGGTCTACAGCATCATCAGCGCATTCAGCGCCTCGTGCCTGCTGCTGATCGTCCACTGGCGGGGTGGTCCGCCCGAGTACATGCAGCGCATCTCGCGACGCTGGCAGACCGGTTACTCGCTGGTCATCGTCACGCTGATCGTCTTGTTCGTGCTCGGTGACGCTCCGGTGGAGCGGCACACCGACTTCGACACCTACTACGCGACAACGCCGTTCATCGGCGAAATGATTGTGCTGTACCTGCTCGCCCACATGACCGCAGCGCTCGTCACCACTGTGCTGTGCTGGCGCTGGGCTCTGCAGGTCACGGGTTGGCTGCGCGCCGGCCTGTCGATTCTCGTCGTGGGCTGGCTGCTCAACCTGACCTTCAGTGGCCTTAAACTCGCCGCGGTAGCCGCCCGTTGGACAGGTCAGGACTGGGCCGCCCTCAGTACGACCCTGGCCCCGCTGCTTTCCGCCATGGCCGCGCCGTGCGCCACGGTCGGATTTCTCCTGCCGTTGATGGGGCCCGCGCTGATCTCCCACTGGCGAGCAGTGAGAATCTACCGGCGGCTCGGTCCCCTGTGGCGGGAGCTCGGCAGTGCGTCACCAAGGACCGCCCTCGCCGGGCCCATCCCCTGGTATTCCTCGCCCCATGTCCGTCTCACCCGACGTGAGGCGGGCATCCAGGACGGACTCAGCCGCGTACGCCCGTGGTTCGACGACGGAATCCGCGCACGCGCACAGACAGCAGCCGAAGCTGCGGGCCACTCCGTCGCCGAGGCCACAAATATCGGCTATGCCGCATTGATTGCCGCCGCTGTGCGAGCCGCCCACCAGAACACGCCCTGCGTCCCTCACAGCCTTCCCTCCCACGCAGACGTCAAGGCGCTGCGGGGCGCGCTGGCAGGAGCCTCACTCGCGCTGCGTACGTCCCCGATCGTCGAGGCGGTCCGCGCCGGCTCACCAGCGTTCCTGCTCGAAGACGGCGAAAAATCCCCCACATGACCCACCCCATTACCGCCGCTCCTGTTCACCTGAGCGCCAGACAAGCGCGGCCCTTATCAGGGCAGACGCCTGCAGGTCCCGGCGCCGCACCAGGCGCAGCAACGGTCCGTCCGGGCAGCCCCGCCCTGCCGACTGAATCGGCAGCCCCGGTGCTGCCGGCCCTCCGGATACCCGCATCAAGTCACAGCGGCGGCGCGATCTGCGGGCCCCTCGTCGCAGGAGGCCGCTGACGCCATGGACATTGTTTTCTACATTCCGGGCGTCATTCTCCTCATCACCGGCGTCTTCAAGTTGTCCACCATGAGGGGGTCGTGGCGCGACCCGCTGATGGCTGCGAGTGCCTCGGTCCTGCTCATCGGCGCTTTCGTATGCATCTTGTCCGCGCCTCCCACCATCAGTGTCGTCAACGGCCTCACGGGTATCGCCAACTTCAGCGCGCCGCTGGTCTACTCCGGGATGTCCGCACTCAGCGCCTGCTATCTCGTCCTGATGATCACCTGGCGAGGCGGGCCACCGGACAGGGTCGGCCGGGCGTCCCGCCTGGTGGTGTCCTTCTACGCGCTGGTGATTGTCGGCATCGTGGCCCTCTTCTCCCTGGCCCACGCGCCTGTCGAGCGGACCCGAGATCTGGATACGTACTACGCGACCACGCCCTACATGCGTGAGATGATCTTGCTTTATCTGGTCTCCCATACGGTGGCCACGGTCACCCTCACCAGCATGTGCATCAGCTGGCTGCGGCAAGTGCGCGACCTGACGCACAAGGGCCTGACCCTGATCGTCATCGGCGCCATGTTCGACTTGGCGTACCAAGTCACCAAGTACACAGCCATGGCCGCCCATCGGGTCGAACACAACCTGGATTTCCTCTCCACCGACGTGGCGCCTCCCCTCGTGGCGATAGCGGGAGTCACCGTCGCCTCCGGCTTCGCGCTGCCCCGTATCGGCCCGGCCACGGCCGACAACCTTCGCGCCTGGAGACGCCTTCAGTCCCTCAGGCCCCTTTGGATGGAAATGCGTGATCTGCGGACGCCGACCTCCGACGCCAGCTGGTGGGACCTGCCCGTAGTACGCCTGGTCCAGCAGGAGATCACGATTCTGGACGGGGTCCTGGTGTGCTCGCCCTACCTCGACATCGAGGTCCGCGAGGCGGTCTACAGCGCCGCACGCGCGCAGGATGCAACCGCTTCCGGCTCGCACCCGCGGAGCAGCACAGCGTGGAAAGGCCTTCGCGTGCCGACACCCGCCCTACAAGGGCCGGGCGCGGACGAACCCCACCCTGACCGGGGGGCGGACAGCCATCAGGCAACGCTGGATCCCACCGAGATCGTCGCCGAGGCGGCCATGCTCGCAGTGGCCAAAGTGCGGGTCTCAGCCGCCCGCAGCGCTGAACTGCCCGCGGTCACCACTCTGTTGCGGTCCGTCGGGCAGCCACATCTGATGGTGGAGCTCGCCCAGGCCCTCTCGTCCTCGCCGGTCGTCGCCGAGGCCCGCCGCAGGGCAGCCCTGGAGGTAGTAAGTCATGATTAGATCAGTGGAAGGCACCGGTATGCGCTGCGCAGTTGTGATCGGCGGAGGGCTGGCCGGCATGCTCGCCGCTGCCGCCGCGGTCCCGTTCGCCGACGCGGTGACGATCGTGGAGCGCGATATCCTGCCCCGCGGGCCCGAGCCGCGGAAGGGCCTGCCCCAGGCCAGGCACGTCCACGTGCTCTGGTCCGGCGGGGCGAAGGTGATCGAGCAACTCGTACCGGGCGTAGCCGACCGCTGGGTTGAGGCCGGTGCGCGGAAGATCCCGCTCAGTTCGGGCGTCGTGACCTACACACCCCAGGGCTGGTCCCGGCGAGGGAAGCAGCCCACGCCTCACTACCTGGTCGCCTGCAGCCGTGACGTCCTCGACTGGCACGTCCGCGACGAGGTGCTGCGCGACTCCCGGATTCGGCTCGTCGACGGTGCCGAGGCAGTCGCTCTCACCGGCGACAAGCGCAGGGTCACCGGCGTAGAGATTCTCACCGGCGACTCCGCCTCACGGATCCTGGAGGCGGACCTCGTCATTGACACCAGCGGGCGCGACTCGTACGCCCTTCACTGGCTCTCCTCGCTGGGGATCTCCGGCATACGGGAACGGAACGTGGACGCCGGCCTCGTGTATGCCAGCCGCGTCTACCAAGCGCCGACATCCATCAGCAACTTTCCCGTGGTGAACATCCAGGCTCTCCCACACCGTTCACAGCCCGGACAGGCCGCAACCCTGGTCCCGATCGAGAACGGACGCTGGCTGGTCAGCCTGAGCGGGACCCGCGGCGGCGAGCCCACCGCCAACGGCAAGGATTTTGTTCCCTTCGCCCTGGACATGCTTCACCCCCTCGTGGGCATGCTGATCGCACGGGCCACACCGCTCACGGACGTGTCCACCACCCGTAGCACCGGCAACCGCCGTCGCTACCTTGAACAGGCTCAGGCCTGGCCCGAGGGCCTGGTCGTCCTGGGCGACGCGCTCGCGACCTACAACCCCGTATACGCACAAGGCATGTCCGTGGCAGCCCTGTCAGCCCGCCTCCTGCGCAACGAACTGAAGCAGACGGGGCTTCGCCGGGCCGGCCTGGCACGACGCGTGCAGCGCGCCGTCGCACGCCTGACAGACGCTGCCTGGGCGAGTGCCACGGCCCAGGACGCCGTCTACCCGGGAGCCCTGGACCAGACGCCCACCCTCACAGACCGTGTGATCCACCGCTTCCACAGGCGCCTGGCCCGGACCGCCGCCGGTTCTTCACCCACTGCGACGTCCCTGATGGTGACAGCCATGGAAGCCACCTCCACACGGCTGCTGCGCCCCGACGCGCTGCTGACCGCCGCGGTCGGTCCACTGAGGCACCATCCTTTGCAGGGCCCTCCTCTGACGCCGCAGGAACAAGCGCTGCTTGCCCCCAGCCAAGTTCTCTGACACGACCGGTTAGTGTGGCCTGCTGGTAAGGCAGCGGCGAACGAGGCGCCGGCCGAAACCGGACGGGTCGAGAACCCCGGGCGAGGCATCGCCGGAGCGCAATCGGCGTCTTCGCAACCGCCGATACCGCCAGCGGCTTCCCCGATAACCACGACGGAGGCGCTCTTGCCCCTTGACCTGAACAGCGATCACATGGGCACGCTGCCTGGGCGCCGAGGCGGGACGCTACCGGACAGCCAACACAGAGAGGGCCAGCACTGATGCCTGAGAGGACCACCGCTCGTCGGCACACGGCAGTCGTCATCGGCGGCGGCATGACGGGCATGCTCGCCGCAGCGGTCCTCGCCGACCACGCTGACGTCACCATCGTCGAGCGTGACCGCCTGCCAGACGGCCCGCAGCCCCGCAAAGGGCTGCCGCAGGCACGGCACGCCCACGTGCTGTGGTCCGGTGGCGTCAAGGCTCTCGAGGAACTCCTGCCCGGCATCATCGATCAGCTCGTCGACCACGACGCCAGGCGACCTCGCATCATGACCGACCTGGTTTCCAAAGCTCCCTCAGGCCAGTGGTTCCGCCGGTTCACACACGCCCGCCATGTCAACCTTCTGTGCAGCCGCGATCTGCTCGATGCTGTGATACGCGCCAGGGTGCTGAAGAATCCGCACATCAACCTGCTGCAGCAGACCGAACCGCAAGGCTTGGAAGGCACCGCCCGCCGTGTATCCGGGGTCCACATCCGCGCGGACTGCACCGCCAGGACCATCCCCGCCGATCTGGTCATCGACGCCAGCGGGCGCACAAGCCGTGCCCCCCTCTGGCTGCAGAACCTGGGCATCGGACCTGTGGCCGAACGCACGGTCGACGCCGGCGTCGGCTACGCCAGCCGCATCTATCGCGCTCCCGGCACCGCCGCCGACGACTTCCCCATCGTCAACGTCCAGGCGGACCCCCGCCATAGCCCCGGAAGGGGCGGCATCATCACGCCCATCGAAGGAGGCCGCTGGCTGGTGACACTCGCCGGTACCCGCGGTGGGCACCCCAGCAGCAACAACGAGGAATTCGTTCCCTTCGCGCTCAAACTGCCGCATCCCCTCATCGGTGAGCTCCTCGCCGACGCCGAGCCCGAGACCGACGTCGTCACCACCCACAGCACCGCCAACAGGAGGCGTTACTACGAGAAGGCCGCCAGCTGGCCCGACGGCTTCGTCATCCTCGGCGAGGCCATCGCCGGCTACAACCCCGTGTACGGCCACGGACTGAGCGCTGCCGCGCAGAGCGTGATCGCCCTGCGCCGCACCCTGCAACGGCAGGACCTGCGTACACCCGGCACAGCCCGGCGCATCCAAAGAGCCGCGGCCCGTCCCGTCGAGAACGCCTGGAACCTGGCCGTCGGCCAGGACGTGTTCTACCCAGGCGCCAGCGAACAGCCCCCCACCCGGAGCGAAGAGCTCCTCGCCGGATTCATCGACAGAGCCGTCGACGCCGGAGCGCGCAACCCCCGCGCCCTCCGCATCCTGCTGGACGTGATGAGCATGGAGAAGCCGCCTGCCCGGCTCCTCATGCCCGACATGCTTGCGCTGGTCTACCTGGGCAGAAAGAAACCTCACCTTGACGGCCCCCCGCTGACGGAGCATGAACGCAGAGCCGCCACTGCATGAACTCGATCCAGTCGAGCGACAGTCACACAGTTCCACGAACGCTGAACAGCCTCGTGATGGGCACATCGACGACGACGGGTGAGGGGCTGTGGCGTCGGGTGCCTCCCTGCGATCAATTCGGTCGACACCCGCTCCGGGCTGCGGCAAACTCCCCGCGATGACTCAACGAACCGATACGCCTCCCGCCTGGGACGAGCGCACGCAGCTGGCCACCTTCCTCGACTACGCCCGCGACACCGCGCGGGCCAAGTGCGAGGGCGTTTCCGCGGAGGACGCCCGCAAGGCACCGCTCCCGGGCTCACCTCTGATGACCCTGTGCGGGCTGATCAGCCATCTGCGCTGGGTCGAGCACTACTGGTTCGAGGTGGTCTTCCTGGGCGAGGAGCTCAGGGGGCCGCTCACCGAGGAGACCGACGAGGACCCGGACCCCGAGATGCGGACGGCGGTCGACATCCCGCTGCCGCGGCTCCTCGCCGAGTACGAGGAGCAGAGCGCCCGCTTCCGCCGCCTGGTCGCCGACCACGACCTGGACGCGACGGCCGCGCGTCCCATCCGCGACGGCCGCCACGTCGACCTCCGCTGGATCATCCTCCACCTCATCGAGGAGACGTCCCGCCACAACGGCCACCTCGACATCGTGCGCGAACTCCTCGACGGGCGGACCGGCTCCTAGGACGCCCCGTTACCTTTTCCGTGGCCCCGTAATGGGGCGCCTGGCCCCCGGGTCCGGTATGGCTGTGTGCCCCCTGTCGTACGGATGACCTGGGGGGTGTTGCCGCCGGGCTTCGGGGCACCGCTTGACCGCTGATGAGGGGCCTGACGACCGCCTGGTCCGGCGCAATGCCGGGCCGCTTCACGGGCGGCATGTCTGCGTAACGTGGTTGCCGGCGTGTGGTGCCGCAGGGACGGCCGGGAGCTGAGGAGACGAGTGGTGAGAGGCACGCGCACATGGTCGACACGACCGCGATAGATCTTTTCCTCGGCCTGGACCTGGGCAAGGAGTTCCACCACGCCCACGGCCGGACCGGGGACGGCAGGACCGTGCACGACAAGCGGCTGCCCAACACCGAGCCGAAACTGCTGGAGCTGTTCACCAGGCTGGTGGCGAAGTTCGGCACGGTTCTGGTGATCGTGGACCAGGTCGCCAACATCGGCGCGCTGCCGCTGACGGTGGCCCGCGCGGCGGGCTGCCGGGTGGCCTACCTGCCCGGGCTGTCGATGCGGCGGGCCGCCGACCTGCACCCGGGCGAGGCCAAGACCGACGCCCGCGACGCGTTCGTGATCGCGGAGACCGCCCGCACCATGCCGCACACTCTGCGCGCAGTAGACCGCGACGACGAGGTGCTGGCGGAGCTGACCATGCTCACCGGCCACGACAACGACCTGGCCGGCGAGGTCAACCGCACCACCAACCCGCTGCGCGGCCTGCTCTCCCAGATCCACCCCTCTCTCGAGCGCGTGCTCGGCCCGCGCCTGGCCTACCCCTATGTCCAGGCCCTCCTCCAGCGGCACGGCTCCCCGGCGAGACTGAAGAAACTCGGCCCGGCCCGCTGCGAGGCCCTGCTCAAGGCACACGGCTCGCGCAAGGCCCACCACCTCACCACCGAGATCTTCGACGCGCTCGCCGAGCAGACCCTCGTCGTTCCGGGCACCGAGGCATCCGCGCTGATCGTGCCCGGCCTGGCCGCCCAGCTCGCCGCCGCCCACACCCAGCGCCGCCAGGCCGAGCAGGAGATCGCCGCCCTGCTGGAGGCCCTCCCTCTTTTCCACCTCCTGACCTCCCTGCCCGGCCTGGGCGTCAGGACCACAGCGGCCGTGATCGTCGCGATCGGCGACGGCACCGGCTTCCCCACCGCCGGGCACCTCGCCTCCTACGCCGGCCTCGCCCCCGCCACGAAGTCCTCCGGCACCTCGATCCGCGGCGAGCACGCACCCCATCGCGGCAACCGGCTCCTCAAACGCGCCCTGTTCCAGGCCGCGTTCGCCGCGATCGGCTGCAAAACCGGCCCGTCCTCCCGGATCTACTACGACCGGCAACGGGCACGCGGCAAGACCCACACCCAGGCGATCCTCCATCTGGCCCGCCAGCGCGTGAACGTCATCCACGCGATGATCCGCACCGGGGCCCTCTACGAAGCACGCACCCCGGGCGGCATCGGCCTCGCCGCCTGACGACTCCACCACCCCTACCCTCCAGGCCCCATCACGCCCGCGCACCGGCACGGCCACTCCGCCCCTGCCGGCCACCGGGCTGCCCGTCAGCCACCCGATCCGCCGGGAACGTCCCGCTTCGCGGGATGTTCCCGAAAACCAGGATCAACCCCTACAAGCCGACCCCACCGGGGTTGACGAAACAGATAGGGGCACCCCCCGGCTCCTGCCCGCGGCCGCTACAGCCCCGCGATCGGGTTCCTCAGCGTCCCCACCAGTTGCAGTGCCCCCGACGGGTCGGCCAGGTCGACCATCTGGCGGTTGTCGCGGAGCTGGAGGCGGTTGAGGCAGGAGAGGGCGAAAGTGGGGGTGAAGAGGTCGTACTGGCAGAACCTGTCGGCCAGTTGCGGGTTGGCGTCCTGGTAGGCGTGGACGGACTCGGCGACCGTGCGCCAGAACGTGTCCTCGTCGAGGACGCCCGCGGCGGCGAGGACCGAGGCGAGGAAGCGGAAGAAGCAGTCGAAGACGTCCGTGAGGATGGACAGGAGCTTCTTGTCCTCGGGGACCTCGACGCGGATCCGTTCGACCGCCGGGGGCAGGACCGCGTGCGGGTCCATGACGGCGATCTCCTCGGCGATGTCCTTGAATACCGCGCGCCGAACGGCGCCGTTCTCCAGTACGAGGATGACGTTCTCGCCGTGCGGCATGTAGACCAGGTCGTAGGCGTAGAAGCTGTGCAGCAGCGGGGTGAGGTAGGCGCGCAGGTAGCGGCGCAGCCACTCCACCGGGCCGAGTCCGGAGCGTTCGATCAGCGCCCCGGCGAAGGACGCGCCCTCGTCGTCGACGTGGAGCAGCGACGCCATCGTCGCCAGGGTCTCGCCGTCGCCGAGGGAGGGGACCGGGCTCTCGCGCCAGAGGGCGGCGAGCATCTTGCGGTACGGGGAGCAGCGGTCCGTGGCGGCCTCGTACTCCAGGTGCCGGTAGCCGACGGCCGCCCGCTCGCGGATGACCGACAGGCCGGTGGATTTCAGCACCGGATCGCTCTCGACGAGCCCGGCCAGCCAGTCGTTGATCGCCGGGGTCGCCTCCATGTACGCGGCGGACAGGCCGCGCATGAAGCCCATGTTGAGCACGGAGAGCGCCGTCTTGACGTAGTGCTTCTCGGGGGCGCTGCGATTGAAGAAGGTCCGGATCGACTGCTGGGCCAGGTACTCGTCGTCACCCTCGCCGAGGCAGACCAGGTGGCGCCGGGCGACCTCGGCGGCGAAGGTGACGGAGAGCTTGTTCCACCACTGCCAGGGGTGGACGGGTATGAGGAGGTAGTCGCCGGGGTCGAGGCCCTGGCCGGTCAGGACCGCCGAGAAGCGGTCGAGGGCCGCCGTCCCCAGCTCGTCGTGGACGAAGGACTCGTAGTCGATGCCGACGCCCGCCGTGAAGGCGGCGCGGGAGCGGTGAGCGGCCAGCCAGACGAGCCGGACGGGGCTCGCGGTCTCGGGCGCGTACGACAGGTACTCGTGGACGCCGAAGCCGAGCCGTCCGTTGTTGGCGACGAAGCAGGGGTGGCCCTCGGTCATCCCGGTCTCGACGGCCTGGAAGTCGTCGCGGCGGGCCAGCTCGGCGGCACCGACGCGGGGCTTGGTGAGCTTGTAGCAGGTGCCCGAGAGGGTGGAGGAGATCTCCTCCAGGTAGACGGGCAGGACCTCGTCGCTCAGGCCGAGGGCGTCCTTGAACTCGATGAAGAAGTCCATCGCGGCGAGCGGGAGCGCGGTGCCCTCGCGGTGCCGGGTGATCGAGCCGGCGTCGACGTCCCAGTGGTCGAGGGCGCGGAGGTGGGCGATGAAGCGGTAGGCGGTGCGGCCGTCGTCGCTCCGGACCTCGTAGTGCCCGTCGCCGGCCGGTTCGGGGGTGAACAGCCGCTCGTGGGCGAACTCGGCGAGGGCCTTGCGCAGCAGTAGGCGGTTGGCCTTCTCCCAGCGTTCGGGGGAGAGGTGGGCCACGGCGTCGGAGACGGTCATGCCGTCACCGCCGCGGTGAACCGCTCGCGGGTGCAGAAACTCAGCAACGCTGTCTTCTCCGGCTTCTCGATCTCCCGCTCGGGCACGAAGCCGACGGCCTCGTTGAGCGCGTGGACGGCTGTGTTGCGTACGTCGGGCTCCACGACGACCCGCCTGGTCGCCGGGTCGTCGAACAGGTACGTCATCACCGCGGTGATGACGGCGCGGGTGAACCCGTGCACGGGGGTGTCGGCCGGCGCCACCAGGAAGTGCATGCCGACGTCGCCCGGTTCGGGGTCGTACAGGCCGGGAAGTTCGACGTACCGGGGGTCGTAGCGCTCCATCAGGAAGACCGGCTCGCCGTCCAGCAGGCCCAGGAACGCGTCGTGGTGCTCATGGGCGGCGATCGCCATGTACACGCGCTCGACGTCCTCGACGCGGGCGTCCCCCATCATCCAGAACGCCGACTTCGGGTGGGTCACCCAGCGGTGCAGCGGTCCGGCGTCCCGCAGGGGGTCGAGGGGGCGGATCGTGAAGGTGCCCGGGGCACCGGCGGCGGTCGTGCTCATACGGCGAACTCCTGGAACGCGATGGTCTTCTCGACGGGGTAGTACTCGGTGCCGAGCAGCTCACGGATGATGTACGCGTTGCGGTACGCGCCCATGCCCAGGTCGGGCGAGGTGACCGAGTGGGTGTGGACCCCGGCGTTCTGCAGGAACACGCCGCGGCCCGTGATGTCGACGCTGTAGTTGCGGGCGACGTCGAAGTTGCCGCGGGAGTCGTAGCGCAGCCGGTCGCGCACGGGCCCCAGGAACTCCGGCTCGGCGTACCGGTATCCGGTGGCGAGGATCAGGCCCTCGGAGCGCAGCTCGTAGTCCTTGCCCTGCTCCTCCTGGCGCAGCCCCAGGACGTACGTGCCGTCCTGGTGGCGCGCGCTGTTCAGCGAGGAGTTGGTGAGCAGCCGGGTGGGGACCCGGCCGCCGAGGTTCTTCTGATACAGCAGGTCGAAGATCTCGTTGATCAGTTCTCCGTCGATGCCCTTGAACAGGCCCTTCTGCTGGTCCTGGAGGCGGTAGCGGGTCGGTTCGGGCAGCGCGTGGAAGTAGTCGACGTACTCCGGGGAGGTCATCTCCAGGGTGAGCTTGGTGTATTCGAGAGGGAAGAAGCGCGGTGAGCGGGTCACCCAGTTCAGCTCGTAGCCGTGGACGTCGATCTCGCCGAGCAGGTCGTGGTAGATCTCGGCGGCGGACTGGCCGCTGCCGACCAGGGTGATCGACTTCTTCGCCTGGAGTTCCCGCTTGTGGTGCGCGTAGCGGGAGTTGTGGATGAAGTCGCCGCCCAGGCCCGCGCAGGCCTCGGGGACGTGCGGCGGTGTCCCGGTGCCCAGGACCAGGCGGCGGGCGCGGTGGACGTCACCGGCCCCGGTCCGCACGGCGTACACCTCGGCCGCCTCGTCGTACGTGACCTCCGTGACCGTCGTGGAGAAGCGGACGCTGCTCAGCTTCGAGGCGGCCCAGCGGCAGTAGTCGTCGTACTCGACGCGCAGGGGATAGAAGTTCTCGCGGATGTAGAACGAGTACAGCCGGCCCGACTCCTTCAGGTAGTTGAGGAAGGAGTACGGGGACGTGGGGTCGGCGAGGGTCACCAGGTCCGACATGAACGGCGTCTGGAGATGGGCGCCCTCCAGGAACATCCCGGAGTGCCACGCGAAATCAGGCTTGGACTCCAGGAAGAGGCCGTCGAGAGCGGCGATCGGCTCGGTGAGGCAGGCGAGCCCGAGATTGAAGGGGCCGAGGCCGATCCCGACGAAGTCGTGGACGTGCCCGGAGGCTTCAGGAAGCGCGGTCAAGGGACTCTCCCAGGTACTGCTCGGCGTGGCCGGCGATCAGATCGAGGACGGCGGCGATGTCGTCGGCCGTGGTCTCGGGATTGAGCAGGGTGAACTTCAGGTAGTGGCGGCCGCCGACCTTCGTCCCGGCGACGACGGCGTCACCGGAGGCGAACAGGGCACGGCGGGCGTACAGGTTGGCGCGGTCGGTCTCGGCCGGGTCGGTCACGCCGGGCGGGACGAAGCGGAAGACGAGGGTGGAGAGCGTGGGCCGGACGACCACGTCGAAGCGCGGGTCGGCGGCGAGCAGCCGCCAGCCCTCTTCGGCCCGCTCGCAGACCTCGTCGAAGAGCTGCCCGATGCCGTCGGCGCCCATCACGCGCAGGGTCATCCACAGCTTGAGGGCGTCGAAGCGGCGGGTGGTCTGCAGGGACTTGTCGACCTGGTTGGGGATGCGCTCGTGGACCATCCGGCGCGGGTTGAGGTACTCGGCGTGGTAGGTCGCGTGCCGCAGGGTGGCGGCGTCCCGGACCAGCAGCGCGGACGAACTCACCGGCTGGAAGAAGGACTTGTGGAAGTCGACGGTGACGGAGTCGGCGTGCTCGATGCCGTCGAGGCGGTCCCGGTTGGTGCGGGAGGCGAGCAGCCCGCAGCCGTAGGCGGCGTCCACGTGCATCCAGACG
Source organism: Streptomyces sp. NPDC008313 (assembly GCF_042956125.1). Lineage (NCBI taxonomy): Bacteria > Bacillati > Actinomycetota > Actinomycetes > Kitasatosporales > Streptomycetaceae > Streptomyces > Streptomyces sp. NPDC008313. The sequence continues at coordinate 322,536 of NZ_JBIBFR010000005.1, read as the reverse complement.
CCGGACCGCGCGCACAGCTCGGCGATCCCGGGCAGCGGGTCGATGGAGCCGAAGTCGGTGGTGCCGGCGGTGGCGACGACGGCCATGGGGATCAGACCGTCCCGCTCGCAGCGCTCCAGTGCGCGTGCGAGGGCGACGGTCTGCATGCGCTTGTCGTGGTCCACCGGGACCGGGACGACCGAACGGGCGGGCAGGCCGAGGAGTTTCGCCGACTTCTTCACGCTGAAGTGGCTGACCTCCGAGGCGAAGATCCGCAGGCGGGCGAGGAGGGCGGTGGCGTCCTCGCCCGCGCCGTCCGTCCCGTCACCGCGCGTACCGTCACCGCCCGTCCTGTCCGTCCGGGCGCCGGCCGTGGCCTCCTCGCGGGCGAGCAGGAGGGCCTGGAGGTTGGACTGGGTGCCGCCGCTGGTGAAGACGCCGTCGGCGGCGGGACCGAGGCCGATGCGCTCGGCGGTCCAGTCGACGAGCCTGCGCTCGATCAGGGTGCCTCCGGCCGACTGGTCCCAGGTGTCCAGCGAGGAGTTGACGGCGGACAGGACCGCCTCGCCGAGCACCGCGGGGATCACGACCGGGCAGTTGAGGTGGGCCAGGTAGCGGGGGTGGTGGAAGTAGACCGCGTCCCGGAGGTAGACGTCCTCCAGTTCGTCGAGGGCGGCCGCGGTGTCGTGCAGCGGCCGGTCCAGGTCGATCCCGTCGACGCGGGGGACGAGTTCGTCCACCGTGACACCGGTGAACGGCTGCTTCGTGGTGGCGATCGTGGCCGCCACCCGCTCGACTCCTTCGGTCACGGAGCGGCGGTACCGCTCCGCGGTCGTGTCATTGAGCAGGTGCGAGCGCATGGGGGGTCCTCCGTGCGGGGGAGAGTCCGAGCGGGACGGAAGCGGAGCGGGACGCGAACGGGGCGGGGTCCGACGTTCAACTTAGGTTAGCCTAACCTAAGTTGAACGTGCGACCCCGCCCCACCTGCCTCTTCCGTGACGTACGCCTCTCGGTCCCGTCACCCAACCGCCCCTCGCGATGCGGCAGTTGTGCGCCAGGCGCCGTCTAGCCCGCCTCGCGCAGCTGCTCCTCGCTCAGCCCGCGCCGCCAGTAGCCCACGAAGGTCACGCGGGTGCGGTCGATGCCCCGCTCGCGTACGAGATGGCGGCGCAGCTCCCTGACGTGGCCGGCCTCGCCCGCGATCCAGGCGTACGGGCGCGCGGCGTCGGGGAGCCGGGTGGCGCGTACGGCGTCCAGGGTGCCGGGAGCGGCCTCGTCCCGTACGAGCCAGGTGATCTCGGCGTCGGCCGCGGTGGCCAGGTCCTGGATGTCGCCGGCGTGCTGGACCTCCAGCCAGACCCGGGCGGGGACGCCGGCCGGCAGCGACTCGAGGATCGCCGAGACGGCGGGTACGGCCGTCTCGTCGCCCCACAGCAGCAGCAGGTCGGTGTCCTCGGGCGGACGGAAGCGGATGGCCCGGTTGTCCCGCAGGGCCGGGCCGAGCACCAGGACGCGGTCGCCCGCCCGCGCGCCGGCCGCCCACCGGGAGGCCGGGCCCGCCGGGGCGCCCGCCTGCCCGGCGTGCGGCGCCGTACCGTGCGCCTCCACGCCGTGCAGGACGAAGTCGATGTCGATCTCCATGGGGGTTCCCCGGTCGTCGCGGCGCAGCGCCCGCAGGGTGTACGAGCGCATCACCGCCCGCACGTCGTCCGGGAGTTCACGCCAGCCCTGCCACCAGGAGTCGCCCAGTTCGAGCGGGACGACGGGCTCCGGCTGGCCGGGGTGCGGCAGGAAGAGCGAGAGGCTCTGGTCCCGGCCGTCGGAGGCGAAGGCGTGCAGGTCGGCGCCGCCGAACGTGACCCGGAGCAGGGACGGGCCGAGCCGCCTCGTCCGTACGACCTGGAGGGAGAAGAAGCGGAACGGGGCGGCTACGGCAGTCGTCACGATGGCTCCTGCGAGTCGAAGTCGGAGTGTCGGAGTCGGCGGTCGGTTCGGCGGCGGTCGGGGTGCCGGCCCGCGGAGCGTCGTGACAGGGCCGGCGGCGTCACGGGCGGGCGGGCGTCAGCCGACCTTCTTCGCCTTCTCGATGGCGGCGGCGAGGTCCTCCAGGATCGGGGCGCACTTGTCGTACGAGAAGATCGGCTCGGTGATGCGGGGGATGACCTGGCCCGCCTTGACGGCCGGGAGCTTCTTCCAGGTGCCCTCGGTGATGTCGTCGGGCTGGATGGCCGAGGTGCGGTTGTCCATCATGATGATGTCCGCGTCGTACGTGTCGACGTTCTCCCAGCTCAGGTTCTCGTACCAGCCGCCGCTCGCCTTCAGGGTCTTCGCGGGCGGCTCGACGAGGTTCACGCCGAGCGCCTTGAAGTACTCCAGGTCCGTGGAGAGGTTGGAGCCGGAGACGTAGAAGATGTCCTGGCTGGCGGAGCCGATGAGGACCTTGATGCCGGGGTTGGCCTTGGCGGCCGAGCGCAGCTTGGCGGCGGCGTCCTCGAAGCGCTTCTTCGCCTTGGTCACCTTGTCGGACTTCACGTCCGCGCCGAGCGACTCGGCGAGTGCCAGCAGGCGCTGCAGGGGCTCGGTCATCTGGCGGTCGTACACGGAGACGCCGACGCTCGGGGCGAGGCCGAGGATCGTGTCCGCGGACTCCTCGGGCACGTACCAGAGGGTGTCGGCGTCGAACATCGTGGAGACCAGGACGTCGGGCGCGAGGGCCGCGTACTTCTCGATGTTGAACTGGCCCCACTCGTTGCCGAGGACCGTCAGCTTGCTGACGTCCATGTCGCCGGCCTGGACGTCGGCCTTGCCGTCCTTGGTCTTCGTCGGGCCGAAGACGCCCTTGACCTCGATGCCGTAGTCGTAGAGGGCGGCGGCGACGCCGGTGAAGGCGACGATGTTCGCCGGGACCTTGTCGGCCTCGGCGGTCTTGCCGCGGTCGTCCTTGAAGGACCAGGGGCCCGGCTTCGCCGTCTCGGAGGCGCCGCTGCCCGCGCCGCCGCCTTTCGCGCCGCCGCCTTTCGCGTCGTCGTCGCCGCAGGCGGCGAGGACGGCGCCGAGGCCGAGGGCGCCGCCCGCGGCCAGGATGCCGCGGCGGGTGAGGCTGGTGGAACGGGCGTTGGGCATGAGCGTGGCTGCTTTCGGCACGGGGCGGAGCGCCCGCGGGACAAGTTCGAAGGTAGGTTAGCCTAACCTCAGTAGTTGTCCAGAGGGCGGGTCGGCCCCCGCGCTCCGGCCGAACGGCCCCCGGGCGCGCCGCACATCCCGGGGCACGCCGGACGGCACCGGGCTCCGGGTCCGGGTCCGGGTTCCGGGCCCGGGCACGCCGAACGTCCCGGGCCCCCGCGGGACCCGGGACGCGGTGGACCGGAGCGTCAGCCCGTGAGCCCCAACTCCCGTGCGATCAGCATCCGCTGGACCTCGCTGGTGCCCTCGCCGATCTCCAGGATCTTCGAGTCGCGCCACATCCGGGCCACCGGATACTCGTTCATGAAGCCGTACCCGCCGTGGATCTGCGTGGCCTCGCGGGCGTTGTCGACGGCCACCGTCGACGAGTACAGCTTGGCGAGCGCCGCCTCCTTCTTGAACGGCTCGCCCGCGACCAGACGGGACGCCGCGTCCCGCCACGCGAGGCGGGCCGTGTGCGCCTTCATCTCCATGTCGGCGATCTTGAACTGGATCGCCTGGTACGACCCGATGTTCCGCCCGAACGCGTGCCGCTCCTTGGCGTACTTCACCGACTCGTCCACGCAGCCCTGCGCGAGGCCCGTCGCCAGCGCCGAGATGGCGATGCGCCCCTCGTCGAGGATCCGCAGGAACTGCGCGTAGCCGCGGCCCTCCTGGCCGAGCAGGTTCGCCGCGGGCACCCGCACGTCCACGAAGGACAGCTCACGGGTGTCGGAGGCGTTCCACCCGACCTTGGAGTAGGGCGCCGCGACCGTGAACCCGGGCGTGCCGGACGGCACGATGATCGCGGAGATGAGCGGACGGCCGTCTTCCTTGCGGCCGGTGACCGCGGTGACCGTCACCAGACCGGTGATGTCCGTACCGGAGTTGGTGATGAAGCACTTGGTGCCGTTGATCACCCACTCGTTCGTCGACTCGTCCAGACGGGCGGTGGTGCGCGTGGCGCCCGCGTCGGAACCGCCGTCCGGCTCGGTCAGGCCGAACGCGCCGAGCATCTCGCCCGAGCAGAGGCGGGGCAGCCACTGGGCCTTCTGCTCGGGCGTGCCGAACAGGTGGAGGGGCATGGCGCCGAGGGAGACGCCCGCCTCCAGGGTGATGGCGACGGAGGAGTCGACCCGGGCCAGCTCCTCCAGGGCGACGGACAGGGCGAAGTAGTCGCCGCCCATGCCGCCGTACTCCTCGGGGAAGGGCAGCCCGAACAGTCCCATCCGGCCCATCTCGCGGACGATCTCGTAGGGGAACTCGTGCCGCTCGTAGAAGTCGCCGATCTTCGGCGCGACGACGTCGTGGGCGAACTCCTCGACGGTGCGCCGCAGTTCCTCGAGTTCGGGGGAGAGCTTGTGGTCCATGGGTGTCACTGCTCCTTGTGGGAGAGGGCGCGAACGGTACGGGACGGGCTGGGCCGGCCCAGGTGCCCGGCCATCCACACGCTCGTGGCGGTGAGGCGGCCGAGGTCGACCCCGGTGTCGATACCGAGGCCCTGAAGCATCCACACGAGGTCCTCGGTGGCGAGGTTGCCGGTGGCGGACTTGGCGTACGGGCAGCCGCCGAGGCCGCCCGCCGAGGCGTCGACGGTGGTGACGCCGTGCTGGAGGGCGGCCAGGGTGTTGGCGAGCGCCTGGCCGTAGGTGTCGTGGAAGTGCACGCCGAGCGCGCCCACCGGAACGCCCGCGTCGCCGAGCGCGGTGAGCAGCGCGCTCACGTGCCCGGGGGTCGCCACGCCGATGGTGTCGCCGAGGCTCAGCTCGTCGCAGCCCATGTCCCGCAGGGCCGCGCAGACGCGGACGACCTGGTCCACGGGGACCGCGCCCTCCCAGGGGTCGCCGAAGCACATGGAGAGGTACCCGCGCACGTGCACGCCCTCCTGCCGGGCGCGGGAGACCACCGGCTCGAACATGGCCAGGGCCTCGTCGACGGTCCGGTTGAGGTTGGCCTTCGCGAAGGACTCGGTGGCGCTGGCGAACACGGCGACCCGGTCGGCGCCGAGGGCCAGCGCCCGCTCCAGACCGCGGGCGTTCGGCACGAGCACCGGCAGCGCCGCGGGAAGGTCGCGCACGAGCGGGAACAGCTGCTCCGCGTCGGCCAGCTGGGGCACCCACTTGGGGTGGACGAAACTGGTCGCCTCGATGGTGCCCAGACCCGCGTCGGCCAGCCTGCGGATGAACTCGGCCTTGACCGCCGTGGGGACGGCCGCGCTCTCGTTCTGCAGTCCGTCACGGGCGCCGACCTCGTGGATGCGGACACGGGAGGGCAGGCCCGGGGCCGGGACGGTCATGGGCAGACCGGGGGCGGGGGAGCCCGCCGCGGTGCCCGGGGCGTCCGGAGGGGACGCGGGTGTGGTGCCCGGTTCGGGGGTGCTGTTCGGTTCGGGAGTGCTCATGGCGTCCTCTCCGTGGTCTCCTCGGCCTCGTGCGGGGTGATCACCGCGAGGATCTGGTCCATCGCGACGGTCGTGCCCGGGGTGACGTCCAGCTCGGTGACCGTGCCGGCGTGCGGGGCGGAGATGACGTGCTCCATCTTCATCGCCTCGACCACCAGCAGGCTCTGGCCGGCCGCGACGTCGTCGCCGACGGCGACCTTCACCACGGTCACCGTGCCGGGCATGGGCGCGGTGAGCGAGTCGGCTCCGGCGTGCGCGGCGCCGGTGAGGGACGCGGCGACCGGGTCGTGGTCGCGCACCTGCCAGGCGTCGCCGTCCCGGCCGAGCCAGTCACCGGCGCGGTCGAAGGTGTGGCGGACGCCGTCCAGGGTCACCGAGACCCGGTCGGCGGTGACGGTGTGGGCGCCCCGGGCCTCGTACGACACGGGGTCGAGCCCTGGCACCCGCAGGTGGAACGCGAGCGGGGCCGGTGTGCCGCCGAGCCGCCAGCCGCTCGGCACGGAGAAGGGGTCGCTCCAGCCCGCGCCGCCGGGGGCGGGGTCCGGCGTCAGGGCGTCGAGGCGGACCGCCGCCGCCGCCGCGTACACCTCCTCGGGGACCTCGGCCGGGACGAGCGCGTCCATCTCGCGCTCGACGAGGCCCGTGTCCAGGTCGCCTGCGACGACCGCCGGGTGGGCCAGCAGCCGGCGCAGGAATCCCGCGTTGGTCGGCACGCCCAGGGTGACGGTCCCCGCGAGCGCCGCCCGCAGCTTGCGCAGGGCCGTGGCGCGGTCCGGGCCGTACGCGATGACCTTGGAGAGCATCGGGTCGTACAGGCTGCCGACCTCCGTGCCCTCGACGAGTCCGGAGTCGGTGCGGACGCCGCCGCCCTCGGGCTCGCGCAGCGCGAGCACCGTGCCGCCCGACGGCAGGAACCCGCGCGCGCCCTCCCGGACGGAGACCGTCTCCGCGCAGATCCGGGCCTCCACGGCGTGACCCGTGAGGCTGATGTCGTCCTGCGTGTACGGCAGCCGCTCGCCCGCCGCGACCCGCAGCTGCCACTCGACCAGGTCGAGGCCGGTGATCAGCTCGGTCACCGGGTGCTCGACCTGGAGGCGGGTGTTCATCTCCATGAAGTAGTACGCGGACGGGTCGCCGCCGGGGACGATGAACTCGACCGTGCCCGCGCCCCGGTAGCCGCAGGAGCGGGCGGCCTGGACGGCGGCCTCGCCCATCGCGGCCCTGGTCGCGGAGTCGAGGAGCACGCTCGGCGCCTCCTCGATCAGCTTCTGGTGGCGGCGCTGGAGTGAGCACTCGCGCTCGCCGAGGTGGACCACCTGCCCGTGGCCGTCGGCGAGGACCTGGATCTCGATGTGCCGGGGGCGGTCGATCCAGCGCTCGACGAGGAGCGTGTCGTCGCCGAAGGAGGCGCGGGCCTCGCGCCGGGCGGCGGCGATCTCGTCGGCGAGCACCGCCGCGTCCCGCACCAGCCGCATGCCCTTGCCGCCGCCGCCCGCGCTGGGCTTCAGCAGCACGGGCATGCCGATCTCCCGCGCGGCGTCGGCCAGTTCGGCGTCGGTGAGGCCGCTGCCCGAGGAGCCCGGGACGACCGGCACACCGGCCGCCGCCACCGTCTCCTTGGCGCGGATCTTGTCACCCATCAGGTCGATCGCGGACGCGGGCGGCCCGATGAAGACCAGGCCGGCGTCCGCGCAGGCCTGCGCGAAGCCCGCGTTCTCGGCGAGGAAGCCGTAGCCGGGGTGGACGGCCTGCGCGCCGGTGCGGGCCGCCGCCTCCAGCAGCCGCTCCACCGACAGATAGCTCTCCGAGGCGGGCGCGGGCCCGATCCGCACCGCCGTGTCCGCCTCGCGCACGTGCCGGGCGTCGGCGTCGGCGTCGGAGAAGACGGCCACCGAGCGCACGCCCAGCGCCCGCAGCGTACGGATGACGCGGACGGCGATCTCGCCGCGGTTGGCCACAAGTACCGTGTCGAACATCGTCAGGGGTCCCCTCACATCCGGAAGACGCCGAAGCCGGGGTCACCCAGCGGGGCGTTCGCGCAAGCCGTCAGAGCCAGACCCAGCACCTGCCGGGTCTCCAGCGGGTCGATCACGCCGTCGTCCCACAGCCGGGCCGTCGCGTAGTAGGCGCTGCCCTGCTGTTCGTACTGGGCGCGGACGGGGGCCTTGAAGGCCTCCTCGTCCTCGGCGGGCCAGGACTCGCCGCGGGCCTCCAGCTGGTCGCGCTTGACCGTGGCGAGGACGGAGGCGGCCTGCTCGCCGCCCATCACGGAGATCTTGGCGCCCGGCCACATCCACAGGAAGCGCGGCGAGTACGCCCGGCCGCACATCGAGTAGTTGCCCGCGCCGTACGAGCCGCCGATCACGACGGTCAGCTTCGGCACCCGCGCGCAGGCGACCGCGGTCACCATCTTCGCGCCGTGCTTGGCGATGCCCCCCGCCTCGTACTGCCGGCCCACCATGAACCCGGAGATGTTCTGCAGGAACACCAGCGGGATGCCGCGCTGGTCGCACAGCTCGATGAAGTGGGCGCCCTTCTGGGCGGACTCGGAGAACAGGATGCCGTTGTTCGCGACGATGCCGACCGGGTGGCCGTGGATCCGGGCGAAGCCCGTCACCAGGGTCTGCCCGAACTCCGACTTGAACTCGGCGAACCGTGAACCGTCGACCACGCGCGCGATGACCTCGCGCACGTCGTACGGGGTGCGCGAGTCCACCGGCACCGCCCCGTACAGCCCGAGCGGGTCCACCTTCGGCTCGGCTGACGGCTCCACCGACCACGGCAGGTCTCCGCGCGCGGGGAGGGTGGAGACGATGTTCCGGACGATGCGCAGCGCGTGCGCGTCGTCCTCCGCCAGATGGTCGGTCACCCCCGACACGCGCGAGTGGACCTCGCCGCCGCCCAGCTCCTCGGCGGTCACCACCTCGCCCGTCGCGGCCTTCACCAGCGGCGGACCGCCGAGGAAGATCGTGCCCTGCCCGCGCACGATCACGGCCTCGTCGCTCATCGCGGGCACGTACGCGCCGCCCGCCGTGCAGGAGCCGAGGACCGCGGCGATCTGCGGGATGCCGGCGCCCGACATCCGCGCCTGGTTGTAGAAGATCCGCCCGAAGTGCTCGCGGTCCGGGAAGACCTCGTCCTGCATCGGCAGGAAGGCGCCCCCGGAGTCCACGAGGTACACGCAGGGGAGGCGGTTCTCCAGCGCCACCTCCTGGGCGCGCAGGTGCTTCTTCACCGTCATCGGGTAGTACGTGCCGCCCTTGACGGTGGCGTCGTTGGCGACGACCACGCACTCCCGGCCGCTCACCCGGCCGATACCGGCGATCACCCCGGCCGCGGGCGCCTGGCCCTCGTACATCCCGTCGGCGGCCAGCGGGGCGAGCTCCAGGAAGGGCGAGCCCGCGTCCAGGAGTGTGTCCACCCGGTCGCGCGGCAGCAGCTTGCCGCGTGCCACATGCCGGGCGCGCGACCGTTCACCGCCGCCCAGCCGGGCCGCGGCCAGCTTCTGCCGCAGCTCCTCGGCGAGCGCGCCGTGCGCCGCCTCGTTGGCCCGCCAGGCCTCCGACGCGGGATCTGCCGCGCTCGTCAGCTCCGGTGCCTCGTGCATCCCGCGGTCCCCTCACCAGTGGTCGACCAGTTAATGAGCGTTAACGCATTTCCTTCAGGTTAACGACCGCTAACCTCCCTGTCTAGAATTGCCTCCATGGCCACGAGAACCGACGCCTCCACTCGGCGCGAGCAGATCCTCAGAGAGGCCGCCCGGCTCTTCGCCGAGCGCGGCTTCCACGGTGTGGGCGTGGACGAGATAGGAGCCGCCGTCGGCATCAGCGGCCCGGGTCTGTACCGGCACTTCGCCGGCAAGGACGCGATGCTCGCCGAGCTGCTCGTGGGGATCAGCGGGCAGCTGCTGACCGGCGGCAGGCGCCGGGTCGCGGAGGCGGGCGGCAGTGCCGAGACGCTGCTCGACTCGCTGATCGAGGGCCACATCGACTTCGCGCTCGACGACCGGCCCCTGATCACCCTGCACGACCGTGAGCTGGACCGCCTGCGGGACAGCGACCGCAAGCTCGTACGGCAGTTGCAGCGGCAGTACGTCGAGCTGTGGGTGGAGGTCGTCCGCGAGGTCTATCCGGACCTCACCGAGCTCTCCGCGCGCTCCGCCGTGCACTCGGTCTTCGGGCTGCTCAACTCCACCCCGCACCTGGGCAGGCCCGGCTCCCTGCCGGGCCGCACGGCCACCGCGACCCTGCTCCACCGGATGGCGCGGGGGGCCTTCGCGGCGGCGGGGGCGGCGTGACGAGCGTCATGTGGGGGTGACTCTGGACGACCGTCGTGACTCACCGGTAGCCTCTGTCTGAGCAAGCGCTTAGACATGGTGACCAGGTGGAGGTGGCGCGGGTGCGCCGTACGGTGTTCAACGAGGACCACGAGGCGTTCCGGGAGACCCTGCGGGCCTTCATCGAGGCCGAGGTCGTCCCGGTCTACGACGAGTGGTTCGCCGCGGGCCAGGCTCCGCGCGACTTCTACTACAAGCTCGCCGAGCTCGGCGTCTTCGGCATCCGCGTCGACGAGGAGTTCGGCGGCGCCGGCATCGACTCGTACAAGTTCGAGGCCGTGATGTACGAGGAGACGGCCCGCGCGGGTGTCTCCTTCGGCGGCTCCGGCGTGCACGTGCTGCTCGGCCTGCCCTACGTCAAGATGCTCGCGACCGACGAGCAGAAGAAGCGGTGGCTGCCCAAGTTCGTGACCGGTGAGGAGATGTGGGCGCTCGCGATGACCGAGCCCGGCACCGGCTCCGACCTCGCCGGCATGAAGACCACCGCGAAGCTCTCCGAGGACGGCACGCACTACGTCCTCAACGGCGCCAAGACCTTCATCACCGGCGGCGTGCACGCCGACAAGGTCATCGTCTGCGCCCGTACCTCCGCCCCGCGCGAGGACGACCGCCGCTTCGGCATATCCCTGTTCGCCGTCGACACCAAGTCCGAGGGCTACTCCGTCGGCCGCAAGCTCGACAAGCTCGGCCTGAAGGTCTCCGACACCGCCGAGCTCGCGTTCGTCGACGTCAAGGTGCCCGTCGAGGACCTGCTGGGCGAGGAGAACAAGGGCTTCTCCTACCTCGGCCTCAACCTGGCCTCCGAGCGCTGGGGCATCGCCTTCGGCGCCTACGCGCAGGCCGCCGCCGCCGTCCGGTTCGCCAAGGAGTACGTGCAGGAGCGCACCGTCTTCGGCAAGCCCGTCGCCGCCTTCCAGAACACCAAGTTCGAGCTGGCCGCCTGCCAGGCCGAGGTGGACGCCGCGCAGGCCGTCGCCGACCGCTCCCTGGAGGCCCTCGACAAGGGCGAGCTGACCCCCGCCGAGGCCGCCAGCGCCAAGCTGTTCTGCACCGAGGTCGCCCACCGCGTCATCGACCGCTGCCTCCAGCTGCACGGCGGCTACGGGTTCATGAACGAGTACCCGATCGCCCGCCTCTACGCGGACAACCGCGTCAACCGCATCTACGGCGGCACCAGCGAGGTCATGAAGATGATCATCGCCAAGGACATGGGCCTGTAGGACCGGCGAGCACCGGCCCGTACCACCAGACGCCATGAGCCAGGCACTCCAGGACCTCCTCGATCTGCTCGACCTCGAGCAGATCGAGGAGAACATCTTCCGCGGCCGGTCCCGCTCCGCCGTCGTCCCCCGCGTCTTCGGCGGGCAGGTCGCGGCGCAGGCGCTGGTCGCCGCCGGGCGGACGGTCCCCGCGGACCGGTCCGCCCACTCCCTGCACGCCTACTTCCTGCGCCCCGGCGACCCCGGCGCGCCGATCGTCTACACGGTCGACCGCATCCGCGACGGCCGCTCCTTCACCACGCGCCGCGTCGTCGCCGTCCAGCACGGCAAGCCGATCTTCCACCTCTCCGCGTCCTTCCAGACGTACGAGGAGGGCCTGGAGCACCAGGCGGCGATGCCGGCCGCGCCGGACCCGGCCACGCTGCCCACCAACGAGGCGCGCCTGCGCGGCTACGGCCACCTCGACCCCGAGGTCGTCGACCGCTTCGTGGAGGCCCGCGAGGCGATCGACCTGCGCTACGTCGACGAGCCGCCGTACGGCGACTTCGGCGAGCCGCGCGAGCCGCACTCCCAGGTCTGGTTCCGCACCAACGGCAAGCTCGACGACGACCCCCTCCTGCACGTCGTGCTCGCCACGTACGTCTCCGACATGACCCTGCTCGACTCGGTCCTGCTCGCGCACGGCCGCGGCGGCTGGGCCGTCGGCGACGTGGTCGGCGCCTCCCTGGACCACGCGATGTGGTTCCACCGCCCCTTCCGCGCCGACGAATGGCTCCTGTACGACCAGGAGTCCCCGTCGGCGTCCGGCGGACGCGGCCTCGGCCAGGCCCGCATCCACACCCGTGACGGCCGCCTCGCCGTCACGGTCATCCAGGAGGGCGTGGTCCGGGTCCCCCGGTGAGAGCGCCGCCGGGACCCTGTCAGGCGAGACCCGCCTCGCTCAGCAGGTAGGCCGTCATCGGGTCGTAGTGGCGGGGGCTCGTGACGTGGTCGTCGAGGGGGACGGCGACCTGGACGGTGCCCTCGGACTCGGCGAGGAAGAGGGCCGGGTCGTTGCAGTCGGCGTAGCCCAGCGCGTCGACGCCCAGCTGGGCCGCGCAGCCCGCCCAGCCGTGGTCGGCGACCACCAGGTCGGGGCGCGGGCGGCCCTCGCGCTCCAGGCCGGCCAGGATCGCGCGCATCGGCTCGCCCGAGTGGGTGTGCCACAGCGTGGCGCCGTGCTCCAGCACCGCGACGTCCGCGAACTGGAAGACGTACCCCTCGTCCGTGTGCAGCCCCTCCGGGATCACGACGATCTCGCAGCCCGCCGCGCGCAGGGCCGCCGCGGTCGCCCGGTGCACGTCCAGCAGGCCGCCCGGGTGGCCCGTCGCGAACAGCACCCGCTGCCGTCCGGCCGCCGCCTTGCGCAGCCGGGCCGCCATCCGCTCCAGGGCGTCGGCCGTCAGCTCCGGGTCGATGGTGTCCTGGCCGTACCGGTGCTCCGGGTCGTCGTTCACCCCGACGCGCTCCGCCATCACCGCGAGCACGTCCTGCTCGTCCGCCCAGCGGTCACCGAGTTCCAGGCCGAGCCAGAAGTTGCGGTCGCCGTTCGCGAGCTTGCGGTAGTGGGACAGGTTGTTCTCGCGGGGCGTGGCGACGTCGCCCGCGATACGGGTCTGTACGAGGTGGTCGACGAGCTCGGCGCGGCTGGGGATCCCGGGTATCGGCATGGTCCCATTCTGCCGGGGTGCCGCGCCCGCAGGGCGGGATGTTCCGGCCGTGGGATGTGGATCACCCGGCGGCCGCCCGCGGCCGGGGGTGTGCGCCGCTCCGCGGCGGGAGCGGGGAGGGGCGCGCGCCCGGGCGGGTGGACCATTTCTCCATCCGGGAGGGCGGGACTCGACGAAACGTACAAGTCGGAGTCGCTTTCCGGCCGCCTAGGGTGGATGGCACAGGCAGTCGGCGACCCCCGTCGTGCGCATGCGGCGAAGCGTAGGAAAGAAGGCAGTTCCATGAGCAGCAACGAGACGTCCCGAGGCCCCGCCGACTCGCCGCGCGGCCCCGTCGACTCCTCCAGGATCCCGCGCTACGCGGGCCCCGCGACCTTCGCCCGGCTGCCCCGGCTCGACGAGGTCGGCGCCGCCGACGTCGCGGTGGTCGGCGTGCCGTTCGACTCGGGTGTCTCCTACCGGCCGGGCGCCCGCTTCGGCGGCAACGCGATCCGCGAGGCGTCCCGGCTCCTGCGCCCGTACAACCCGGCGCAGGACGCCTCCCCGTTCGCCCTCGCGCAGGTCGCCGACGCCGGTGACATCGCGGCGAACCCGTTCAACATCAACGAGGCCGTGGAGACCGTCGAGGCCGCCGCGGACGACCTGCTCGGCACCGGCGCGCGGCTCATGACGCTCGGCGGCGACCACACCGTCGCGCTGCCGCTGCTCCGCTCGGTCGCCAAGAAGCACGGCCCGGTCGCGCTGCTCCACTTCGACGCGCACCTGGACACCTGGGACACCTACTTCGGCGCCGAGTACACGCACGGAACGCCGTTCCGCCGGGCCGTCGAGGAGGGCATCCTCGACACCTCCGCCCTCTCCCACGTCGGCACCCGCGGCCCCCTCTACGGCAAGCAGGACCTCACCGACGACGAGAAGATGGGCTTCGGCATCGTCACCTCCGCCGACATCTACCGCCGGGGCGCCGACGAGGTCGCCGACCAGCTGCGCCAGCGCATCGGCGACCGCCCGCTGTACATCTCCATCGACATCGACTGCCTCGACCCGGCCCACGCCCCCGGCACCGGCACCCCCGAGGCCGGCGGCATGACCTCCCGCGAGCTCCTGGAGATCCTGCGCGGGCTGTCCTCCTGCAACCTGGTCTCCGCGGACGTCGTCGAGGTCGCCCCGGCCTACGACCACGCCGAGATCACCGCGGTCGCCGCCTCGCACACCGCGTACGAGCTGACCACGATCATGGCGCGGCAGATCGCGGAGGCCCGCGCGAAGTGACCTCCGGCCACGGCCCGGTGGCACCGGCGACGCCCGGCGCCCGAGTGGCCGTGCGCCCTGAGCCGGCGCGGATGTCCGCGCCGGCGGCGCCGTACACGCGGGACACGCCGCGCGTACGGCACCCTCAGGCGTCGGCGTCGGCGCCGGTCAGCGCAGCCACGCTCCGAAGTGCGCGTCGGTCGCCGGGGCGCCGAGGTCGGCGCCGCCGAAGGACTTCGCTCCGCTGGTGGTGAGGCCGGTGGAGGCGCCCCGCAGGACCCAGACCGCGCCGTTCTGGTCGTTCTCGGCGATGGACGAGACTGCGAGGTCGCGGTGGCCGTCGCCGTCGACGTCGAGCAGCGCGGTCGCCGCCCCGAACGCGTCGCCCGCCTCGACGGCACCGGGGACCCCGGCGGTGTTCTGGTGGAAGACCTGGGTCCCCGCTCCGGTGACACCGGAGGGACCACCGGGCACCAGGGCGAAGGAACCCGCGTCGGCGACGTCGCCGACGTCCTCGCCGGAGATGCCGAGCGCGATGTCGGCGTAGCCGTCACCGGTGACGTCGGCGACCGAGACCGCGGAGCCCAGGCCGTCGCCCTCCTCCTCGGCGCCGGGGAAGCCGGGCAGGCTCTGGTCGAACGACTTCGTGTTCGCCTCGGACAGACCGGACGCCGAGCCGTAGGCGACCCGGACCTTCGGGTCCCAGTCGTCGCCGCCGACCACCACGTCGTCGTAGCCGTCGCCGTTCACGTCGCCGATCCCGGTGCCCGGCGTGCCACCCGTGCCGTCCCCGGGCACGAAGCCGCGCTTGAAGCCGGAGGCGTTCCCGTACAGAATCCGGTTGCCCCACACCCCGTCACCGCCGTAGGTCCACTGGACGAGGTCGTCCTTGCCGTCGCCGTTGACGTCACCGACCTGACCGGAGCGGGAGGGGCCGGTGATGGAGTCGGGGCCGTCCTCGCAGCCGCCGCCGGTGGCGCAGGTCTCGTCGTCCTCGGGGTAGCCCCACCACTCGGACGGGTCGAGGATGTTCATGGTCGAGGCGGGGGTCCCGGCGCGGGAGATCGGGCCCTTCCAGATGGTCGCCGGGGAGCCCTCGGGGTCGTCTCCGTGGACCGACGCCGTGGCGAACAGGGCGAGGTCCGTCTTGCCGTCCCCGTCGAAGTCACCGGCCTCGGGCGTGGACCCGTACCCGGCGATCTTCGTGCCGCCGGTGAGACCGGAGGAGGAGCCCCACAGGACGACGGAGCCCGCCTCGCCGCCGGCGATCACGAGGTCGCCGTAGCCGTCGCGGTCCAGGTCCGCCTTGGTGAAGGTGGCGCCGAACCGCTGCTTGGCGATGGCGGCGCCGGGGATGCCGCTGGACGAGCGGCTGATGACCTTGTGGTTCTTGTGCGCGGTCGAGACGCCGTCGGCGGAGCCGTAGGTGACGGCCACGTAACCCGCCTTGGCGGCGCCGGACACGGTGGCGTCGGGGGCGCCGACGACCAGGTCGGCGTAGCCGTCGCCGTTGAAGTCGTCCCCGGCCTCCACCGACCCGGTGGCGGCCGCGGCCGGTGTCGCGGTGAGGGCCAGGCTTCCCAGGCCGCCCGCGAGCAGGGCCGCGGCGGCCAGCGGCGCGGTCAGGCGTGCGGAGCGGATGCTGCGGGTGCCGACTGGTCCTCGTCGTGCTCGGGACATGGGGGGTGCCTTTCGAGTCGTCCGGTGCGGCGGAACGCGGTGACCGAAGTGTCCGTCGTGACCGCTGCGTTCACACGTTCGCCGTGTTCATGGAGTGCGACTCGGAGGGACCGGCACTGGTTGTACGAGCGAATGTCATAAGCCGGTAACCGCGCGGACGCCCGCCGCCGGTGGCCCGGACGCCGAACGCCGGTGGCCCGGACGCCGAACGCCCCCTCGGGGAGGAGGCGTTCGGTTTCCGATCGGTCGCTCGGCCGTCGGCCGCCTACCAGATCGCCTCCACCCACTCCGGGTGGTCGATGAACGGGTTGCGGTTGTGCTGGTAGCGGTCGTAGATGACCTGGTTGCGGTTCTCCTCGAAGGCGCTCGGCGGGTCCTCGTCGCTCCACTCCTTGAGGACGGACAGGCGCCCGATGTACGGGTTGCTGCCGTTGGACACCTTGTCGTTCGGCTCCAGGTCGGCGAAGCCGTCGTCGCCCTCGTAGCGGACGGCCATGTAGAGGATCATGCGGGCCACGTCGCCCTTGACCGCGTCCCGGGGCTCGAACGAGTCGGAGTCGGTGTAGCTGCCGCTCGCCCCGCTGACCGGGCTGCCGCCCTCGTCGAAGTCCTTGTTCCCGCGGATGGAGTTGACCTGGACGTCGGAGGGACGCAGGTGGTGCAGATCGGTGCCGGGACCGGTCACGGTGCCGAAGTCGCCGTGGGACTTGGCCCACACGTGCTCCCGGTTCCAGTCGCCGGTGTCGCCGCCGCTCAGCGACTTGCTCCGGGAGACGCCGCTGTACAGCAGGATCACGTTGTTGCTGTTGTTCGGGTCCTGGTCGGTGACCTTGAGCGCGTCCCAGACCCCGGAGTAGGAGACCTTGGACTGGCTCTTGATGATCGTGTGCAGCGAGGACTTGAGGCTCGCGCCGGTCTTGCCGATCGCGTCGGCGTAGTACGAGTCGTCGTACGCGGTGGTCGTGACGGCCGACGTCGTGGAGGTGGCTGCCGGGGCCGGGGCGGCGTTCGCGGGGGCCGAGGCGACGGCGGGCAGGACGAGGCCTGCGAGCACGACGGAGAGGGCCAGGGCCGGCGTCTTCCAGGGGCGCATCTGCGAAGCGGGCATGTGGGGACGTCCGTTCTACGCGGGTTGATTGAAGGGCCAACGGGAGCGTGGCACGCGTGCACATGTCAATGCGTGAACAGAGTGCGGCGATTGTGTGTCGACATGGAAAGCGCCGGGCGCGGCCCCGCCCCGCCCCGCGCAACTCTCCCGCCCGGCACCGGAGTCCACGCGCCGCCTCGTACCCCTGACAGGCACCTTTGGGCCACGAATCCCGAGGAAGTCCCTGCTCACAGTGGGCCGGGGTGGCCCACATCCGCCCATTGCCGAGGTGGCTGAGCAGGCGGCCCTCGTGCGTCACGCCGTCACCCCTCGCCCCTAGGATGCCTGTGCGAGCGACGGGAGTTGAGGCGGGCCGTCGCGGAGGAGACGGACGGGGGTGCGTCGTGGGAACGCGGGGGACAGGCGCGGGGCCAGGCGCGGGCAAGGCCGGGCGTTCCGATCTGCGGGTGTCGAGCCAGGACCTGACCAAGCTGGCCGACGATCTCGACGACATGCAGGACCACCTGGACCAGCAGGTGAAGCGCATGGACGCGCTCGTGGACCGCATCGAGGGCGGCTGGCGCGGCCCGGCGGCGACGGCGTACCGGGAGTTCCACCGCGCCGCCGCAGAGGACGCCGTACGCATCCGCGACGTGATGCGGCACCTGGAGAAGGCGGTCCGGCTGAGCCGGGACGGGTTCACCGAGCAGGAACTGGACGTTCTCCAGCGGATGCGGTCGGTCCAGGTGGACGTGGACAGCGAGGTCGACCGGCTCTCCACGCCGAACCCGGCGCCCGGGAGCGCCGCGCCGGCCGCGCCGCGCAGCCCGCTCGAAGGCTACTGAGCCGACGGACGCGAACTGCCGCGAGCCGCAAGCGCCCTGCCGAAGTGGCCGACATCGCCGACATCAAGGGGGAGACACGATGGCGCCCGGAAACGCCGCCGACGACGACCACATAGCCGTCGCCTTCACGACGCTGCACGACCTCGCGGCCGAGCTGGAGGACATCCTCAGGAAGCTCAACGGCAAGCTCGACGGGCTCTACGACCGTGTCGTCCCGGTCGTCCTGTCCTGGCAGGGCGAGACCCGCGAGGTCTTCGTCGACAAGCTCGACGAGTGGGACCGCTCGGCCCAGGACCTCCAGGCGGCCCAGAAGTGGCTGCACGCGTACGTGACCACAGGCCACACGAACTACGCGGCGGCCCACCGGGCGGTGCTGCGGGGCTGGGGAGCGGGCTGATGGCGACGCCTCCGACACCCACGACGACACCTACACCCCCGGTTCCGACGGGAGGCGGCTCGCCACCGGCCCCGCCGTCCGGTTCCGGCGCGACACCGGCTCCGTCACCGGGTGCGCTAACAGACCCGCAGGGCAAGGACATCTCCCGCCAGGACACCGGGTCGGAGCGCAGGAAGCGGTCGGAAGAGCTGGCCGCGATGAAGCCCGCGCCGCCCGGCAATGCCGTGGGCTTCGATGTCGAGCCGCAGCACGTGTACTACGCGTCCTACATGCTGCGCAACGCTCAGTACGACTTCGCGGAACGGATCAAGAGCCTCGTCGACACGCTCGACGGCTATGCCCACGCGGCGGGTTGTGGAACCGGGCCAGAGGCCTTCGTAAAGGCGTACGCGGAAGTGGCGGCCCTCTTCCTCCAGGTCTGGACACGAGCGGCTGAAGGTGTCGGTGGCGCGGCCGTCGGCCTCACGGTGACGGCGAACAACTACGCACAAGCGGAGCACGCGACCAACCCCCTGACGCCGGCGGTGGTGAAGAAGAGCCTGCCGGACGTCATCAAGAAACCCGGTGCGGGCGGCCCGGTGGCTGAGCTCGGCTGGGGCAACGCTCCCGCTGAGACGGGTTTCGGCAACAAGATCATCGATGAGGTGGCCGGTGGACTGAGCGAGATCGGCGACCAGATCCTGCGCCCGATTCTCAGGGACGCCCTCCGGCACGGAAAGGTCGCCGACATCACGCCCGGCGGCGACGACATCGACCTCCCGAAGATCGCGCAGGCCTGGCGCATGGCGGCGAAGGACGCCAAGACGTCGGCGGACGCCTTCGACGACGCCATCGCGTACATCACGAACCCCGCACCGGGGCACGACGAGTGGCAGAACGCGATGAAGCAGTTCTGCAGCGCGATCTGGGGTACGACGGCCTGGGGCAAGGAACATCACGGCTACAAGTGGAAACATGCGGACGGGCAGCAGCCGGCATTGGAGGTCCTGCGGGACACGGCACGCGATGTCGCCGCGGCGTGCGACAGCCTGAGCACCGAGGTGACCAAGGTCAGGTCGACGATCACCGAGTGCTACAAGGACGCGGCCGAGAAGACCTTCGCGGTGAAGAACATCGGGGACGCGTTCGAGCTCTTGGGTAAGCTCCCCGAAATCGCTCTGGAGTTCATCGGGAACATTGACACGGGGCGCTTGGATCATGCGGTCGATGAGTACAATCGTGATATTCATGCCCTCGCTGATGACCTGACTGGGCTCAAGGGCGCGCTGGAGGAAGCAGGTCTCAGTGTTCCTCGGTACTCCGCCGAGGAAGCGCGGGCTGAGGCATTCGGAGCGCGTGCGCTCAACGACTTCAAGCACGAACAAACGTGGAGCGACCCGGATGACACCAAGAACGGTGTCTACAAGCTCGATCTGGCGAGCAACGAATGGCTCGGGGGTGGGCATACTCTCGACAAACATGTAGGGAAGACGGACGGGCAGCTGGCTCAGCGTCTGCGGGATCAGGGTGGCCCTCCTACCGCTTCCTGGCCCCACGGTAAACCCTCGATCGGCAGCGCCTCCACCTTTACGTCAGCCGCCAGTGCTCAAGAGTTGACGCAGTACAATATCGACAAGAACTCGCGTACTATCAAGGAATGGCTTGGGCGCCCACCAAAGCTTGAGAATGGCGATCTAAAACTACCCGTCGAAATCACAGCACCAAATGGCGAATACAGTGGACGCAGTGTGACGAAACAGCCCAATGTTGTCAACAATGAGGGATTCAAGGGCGAGGGTTTGAAAGCCAAGGCCATCAACGTGCAAGGTGTGAGAACCGTCTTGAAGTATGACGCATCACTTGATCCGCCGTTCGTTGTCTTGACGTCGATGCCGCAGCAGTGAAGCGCCGGTAGGGAGATGTGAGGAGCAGTCATCAATTCGGATTGGTACCCCGAGTCCATGACGTGGCGGGACATGGATCCCGCCACGCACCCCTTCGACCCTGGTCAGGTACTTGACGTGGTCCGCGCGGTTGTGTCCGCTCCGGACCCGGGGTCAGGCCGCCCGCGAGGGCTTTGGTCGGAGGACTCGGTCGCCCGCGGACTTGCCGAGCACTACGGGGTTTGGGCGTTCGGTTGGATC
The DNA here is from genome assembly GCF_042956125.1 of Streptomyces sp. NPDC008313. Taxonomy (NCBI): domain Bacteria; kingdom Bacillati; phylum Actinomycetota; class Actinomycetes; order Kitasatosporales; family Streptomycetaceae; genus Streptomyces; species Streptomyces sp. NPDC008313. The sequence continues at coordinate 302,346 of NZ_JBIBFR010000005.1, read as the reverse complement.
GGGGCTGTGGGGTGGTCCCCTGACTCCGGGTACATCATCCAAGAGCTTCCCGTAGGAGGGCACGGCGTCGGTGGCCTGGAACAGCAGGCGTTGCGGTACGCCAGCGAGCTGCTTCAATGGCGAGCCTGGCTGGAAGAGCTAGCCGCCGTATTCGAGCGGTTTGCCGCCCGGCCGGACCTTGATGAGCAGGAGACTCTCCGCCTGCGTGAACGCGGTGTTGCGCCTCTCGTGACACTGGTCGTCGAGCGCACCGGTGCCGGTGAGGCATGGCGCGGTGCATGCGGGCAGGCACTGGCCTGGTATCTGGAGTCGACCGGTATGTCGCCCGAAGAGGCGGAGGACCTGGCGGACGAGGTCGTGGATGCCCAATTCGAAAGCTGGGTGGCCCCGGACGAAGAAGCAGTCGGGCGTGCCCGGGAGGCCATCGGAGGATACGGTGCGTGACGATCTCCAGACCTGGCTTCGAGTACGGTCGCAGATCGCTTGGGAGCGGTCTTCTGAAGACCTGACTGGGCCGATCCGGGGACGCCGCGATGGGGTCGAACTGGCCGCAGATGCGCGCGACAAGCCGGATGAGGCGACCCGCGGCGAGGGCATGCGCGCGGCTTGGCGGCTGGTCCAGGCGGATGCTGCAGCCGCCCGTTCGCTCGGCTTCTCGCTCGTCGCCGAATGGCAGAAGTGCGTCCTCGGACGCCCGACGATCAAATTTCGGACACTCCCGGCATACGCGAAAGGTGGACGCGAGCGGTATGGGCTGCGTGCTGAAACCCCTTTACTGTTCGAGGAATATCTGACGCAGGCCACCGCCGTCGACTCCGATGTCCCGCTTCCTGCTCGAAGCGCCCGTGCCTACCTCGACGTGTGCTTCTTCCACCCCTTCGACGACGGGAACGGACGCGCGGCGTTGCTCACGCTGGCGTTCGTCCTGGCGCGTGAGGGCATCTATTTGGACGAGGTCGGTCCTCTTCAGATACGCAGGTACGCCGATGACCCGATCGGCGCTGCCTCGCTTGCCCGCCTTGTCCATGTTCTGGCCACGGCGGCCGCGCGTCGCGTCCAGGCTTCGGTGGGCGCCGACGGTGGGGTACTCGCACACCCGGTTCAGCCTCATCACTGTGCAGGAGGCACCCTCTATGCGTAGCCGTTCCGCCACCTACCCCGACCGTGAGACCGCCCAGTGGGCTACGCAGCAGGTCGTCACCGCCAATGAGCAGGTGATTCATCGCTGGCTGGCGCAGTCCGCGCGTCCGAGGCTGGTCATCGAGGCGTCGTGGCCGTCGCGGCCGGGCCCGGTGGGCCGGGTTCTGTTGCAGGCGATGATGCTGGCCGGGCGTGATCCCGTCGACGTGCGTGCCGCGCGTGTGATCCTGCGGCGGGACGAGGCGAGTCCGCACGGTTTCGTCGTCCACTCCACGTTCCCCGTCTACCTGTAGAGGCCGCCCGCCGTGCCGCTGAGCTCCCTCGAACACGACCGCCGCTACGGCGAGCTGGACCAGGTCCTGCGTGCCTACGCCGGACAGCCGGCCGACGATACTCCGGAGGAGCCCGGGGTCGCCCTGACCGCCTACCTCCGCCACACCTGGCACACCCGCCCCTGGGCGCTGGCCACGGCCGAGACCCAACTGCGGGAGTACGCCCGCAACCCTCCCGGCCGGCTCCGCCTTCGCCTCGGTGAGTTCTACGCGATCCCCGACGTGGGTCTGCCCGAGCCCGAGATCCAGCAGTGGCTGACCTGCCTCGCCGACCACATCAGGCACAGCATTGAGACCGGCGAGGTCCCGCCCCCGGCCACAGCCGTCACTCACTGGGAATGGCACGCCCGCTTCCCCGAACTCGCCCAGTTCTTGGGTGGCTGGTTCTCCCAGGACATGCCCGACGAGTTCACCGACCACGACGCGGCGACCGACGACTACGTGACCGGCACCGACCGGCACCTCGTGGCCCGCCTCGCCGGTGAACTCGCCGAACTCCTCGCGCTCGACCTCGACGAGAGCGACTACGCCCTCGCCGTCGCCGAACTCGGCATGGAGGTCGACCCGCCCGCCCCCTACAGCCCCAGCGGCTGGCTCGCCCACCTCGCCGCCCGGATCAGCGGACCACGCGCCGACTACGGCCCGCCCCGGGGCTGACGTTCAGCCCGGAACCACCCTTCCTCGGCGAGGGAGCTGCTGGCGAGGCCGAGCGGCTCTCCACGCCGAACCCGGCGCCCGGGAGCGCCGCGCCGTACAGCCCGCTGGACGGCTACTGACGCGCACCGCCGCAGACCGCCCGACCGTTCACGCGCACGGCCCGAAGTGGCCCACATCAAGGGGGAGGACAGGATGGCGCCCGCAAACGCCGCCGACGACGATCACATAGCCGTCGCCTTCACGACGCTGCACGACCTCGCCGCGGAGCTGGAGGACATCCTCAAGAAGCTCAACGGCAAGCTCGACGGCCTCTACGACCGTGTCGTACCGGTCGTCCTGTCCTGGGAGGGCGAGACCCGCGAGGTCTTCGTCGACAAGCTCGACGACTGGGACCGCTCGGCCCAGGACCTCCAGGCGGCCCAGAAGTGGCTGCACGCCTACGTGACCACGGGCCACACCAACTACGCGGCGGCCCACCGGGCGGTACTGCGGGGCTGGGGGGCGGGCTGATGGCGACGCCTCCCCCTCCGGCGCCGAGCCCGTCGGCCAGCCCGTCCGCCGGCGACACGCACCCGGCCCCGGGCCCGAGCGGCAAGGAGCCCGATCCGAGCCCCGGTACCTCCCCGGATCCCGACTACGAGCCGCCACCCCCGCCACCGACGGGCTACGACGGCCGCCCGTCGGACGCTCGCCGCAAGTGGGAGCGGGAGCAGCTCAAGCAGCCCGCGCCCGACAGCGGTGGCCGCTTCGACGTGCGGACGGGGCACGTCTACTACACCTCCGCGCTCGTACGCGACGAACAGTTCGCCTTCCACAAGGTGGCCGCACAGCTCGTCGAGGACGTGCATCACCGGCAGGCGGCGGGCAACGGCAGCGGCGCCGACGACTTCGCCAAGGCGTACGGCGAGGTGGCCAAGGCGTTCCTGGACGTCTGGGCGAAGGGCGTCGCCAGCATCGGCGGGGTCTCGTTCGGCCTGACCAACACCGCCAACAACTACGCGGCGGCCGACTGGCACTCCCGCGGTCTGCAGGGCCCACCGCCCCGCAGGGACGCGCCGATCGGCGTCGGCGACGTCACGTACGGCCCGGTCGCGTCCATCGAGTGGACCGGGACCGGCGACGGAACGGACACCGACTTCCTGGCCGGGATCGGTGAGGTGCCGGACTTCCTGGCCGATCTGATCAAACCGGCGATCGAGGACGGGCTCCGGCTGGGAAAAACTCACGAGATCACGCCCGGCGCGGAGACCGGGAACCTGCGCAGCATCGGGGACACCTGGGCGGCCGCGGGGAAATCGGCACAGAAATCCGCGGACAACTTCACGGACTGCATCGCCTACCTGACCGATGGAAGCGACAGCGAATGGCAGGGCGCCATGAACGCTTTCTGCCAGTCGATCTGGGGCACCACGGCGTGGGGCGGGAAGTGGGACGCGGACGGCAAAGCGGTGCCCCCGAAGCAGCCGGGGGGCCGGGACTGGCGCACCAATTTCAAGGAGAGGCCGTCCGCGCGGCGCCCCATCATCGAGGTCCTGAAGCAGACCGGCGACGAGATGAAAAAGGCGTTCGACGCTGTCGCGGACGCCGCTGACAGATGTCGCGAAACCACTCAGCATCTGGCCATGGAGGCCACGAAGGCGACGCTCAGAGACCTCGTCCCGGACAGCTTCAGCTGGGAGGAGTTCACCAAGATGACGGCGGTGCTGACCGCTGTGGAGATCACCGCCGTCTTCCGTGCCCACATGGACAAGTCCGGCGCCGACAGGGCCGTCGAGGCGTGCCACAAGGCATTCCACGAAGGGGCCGACCAGCTCCGCAAGCTGCTCCCCGAACTCGCGGAGGCGTCGCTCAGTGCCCCTCGGTACGAGGCGGAGGAGGCCCGCGCCGAGGCGTTCGGGGCGCGTTCCCTGAACGAGTTCAAGCCCGAGCACAAGTGGAGCACCCCCGGCAACGCGGCCCGCGGCTCCTACCAGTTGGATCTGGCGTCCACGGAGTGGCTGGAGAACTCCCACACGATCTCCAAGCACGTCGCCCTCACCGACGACCAACTGGCCCAGCGCCTGCGCGACGACCTGAAGAAGCCGCCCCGCCCGGGCTCGGACTGGCCGTACGGGCAGCCGAAGGTGGGCAACGCCTCCACGTTCAAGGACCTGGACTCGGCGCAGAAGATGACGCAGTACAACCTCGATCGGAATGCCGACGTCATCCAGACCTGGATCGCTGAGGAGCACCCCAAGAAGGGTGATCGAATAGATGTGACGGTTGCCGAGACTCCTTACGGCCACAGTGGTCGAAGTATCGACAAGGAAGAGATGAAGAGGGATCCTTTCCCCGCGGACAAGGCCGAGTTCGTGGACGGGGTCGAAACCAGGCTCGTCTACAACGAGGACCTGGATCCGCCCTTCACGGTGATGACCTCCATGCCGAAGAAGGTGTCGAAGTAGAATGACCCGCATGAGTGACTTTGGTGCCGTCGACTATCGAAACCTTGAGGGAGCCCGATTGCTCCTCGAGGTGTACGAGGGGTGGGGGCGTGGAATTCCCGACGATGCGGAAGTCTGGCGGAGCAGGCTCTTCCCGATCATTCGCGGTATGAACAACGCCGCATCGGACGGCGGCCGTACTCTGCGCGAGATCGCGGCTGAACTGCGCCTGGCCGCAGAGCTTTTCATTCAGGAGCCCGACGGGTCCCATCGGGCCCTCAGTCGTGTGGCGCGAGCCGAGACGGTCGAACGTACGCCGGAAGTCCTGCGGGAGATCGCGGATCATCTGGAAGAATGGAACCCTGACTGGAGGAGTTACGGCGATGTTCCCATGGACACTTGGGAGCTGAAACTTCGCTTTCCTCGTTTCCAACAGATCCTTCCGATCTACTTCGGTCAGGACGGCGTGGCCATCAGCGACGACATGCAGGACGCCACGGTCGAAGAGGGCATACTCTTGTACATTGAGGAGACGCACCCGCGCTGTCCGTGGCACCTGCCGAGCGTGGTCGCCGAGTGCTATCAGGCGGTGTCCGTGTTCCACACCGAGCACCAGATGGACAGGTTTTTCAGCAGCGCGGCGATGAGCGGTGGTTCGGGCGACGCGGACTTCGTGGACTTCTTCCCGCTGTTCGCCCGCCTGTGCATAGATCACCTCAGGGAAGCCCATTCGCCGTTGTGGGACCCGAGCTAGCGCGAGAAGAGACTGGATTCCACAGTGCGTACGCGTTCCGCCACCTACCCCGACCGTGAGACCGCCCAGTGGGCTACGCAGCAGGTCGTCACCGCCAATGAGCAGGTGATTCATCGTTGGCTGGCGCAGTCCGCGCGTCCGAGGCTGGTCATCGAGGCGTCGTGGCCGTCGCGGCCGGGCCCGGTGGGCCGGGTTCTGTTGCAGGCGATGATGCTGGCCGGGCGTGATCCCGTCGACGTGCGTGCCGCGCGTGTGATCCTGCGGCGGGACGAGGCGAGTCCGCACGGTTTCGTCGTCCACTCCACGTTCCCCGTCTACCTGTAGAGGCCGCCCGCCGTGCCGCTGAGCTCCCTCGAACACGACCGCCGCTACGGCGAGCTGGACCAGGTCCTGCGTGCCTACGCCGGACAGCCGGCCGACGATACTCCGGAGGAGCCCGGGGTCGCCCTGACCGCCTACCTCCGCCACACCTGGCACACCCGCCCCTGGGCGCTGGCCACGGCCGAGACCCAACTGCGGGAGTACGCCCGCAACCCTCCCGGCCGGCTCCGCCTTCGCCTCGGTGAGTTCTACGCGATCCCCGACGTGGGTCTGCCCGAGCCCGAGATCCAGCAGTGGCTGACCTGCCTCGCCGACCACATCAGGCACAGCATCGAGACCGGCGAGGTCCCGCCCCCGGCCTTAATCCCCGGCGGGCGCGCGACGACAGCTACGGCACCTCGCCGCGTTGTCGGATCGCCCGAATACACCCAGTATGAGGGCGGCCCTCCGCCTTGCGATGCACCGCATCTGACGCCGCGTTGCTGATCCACCGGGGATCACGGGGCAGCCCTTAGCTCTTCTGCAGGGTGCGGGTGACACCCGCGATGACGGCCGTCGTCAGCATCCAGCCGAAGGCGATGAGCAAGTAGGCCAACCATTGGAGACCGCCGTTCGACCAGTACCACCCTCCGCGCTGACCGAGCCCTCCAATAGGGATCAAGAGGTCAAGTGTGTAGACGAGGGGCTGGAACGGGGCGCCTTCGCCCTGCTTCACCGGTGTCGGAGACTGCGTGCGGAAGGCCAGGGCGCCCAGCAGGGTCAGTATCAGAAGCCACACGCCCGCCAGCCACGGTCGGTAGCCGTAACCTACGGTCACATCGAGCAGGTGCCCCCAAGCGCGTGCTGGCAGGGACAAGGTGAGGCGCCGGTGACGCTGTTTGGTCAGGAGCACGCGCCGGGCGTCGTCGTCGTGGCCGATCTGTCGGTACCAGCCCGCAAGCTGTTCGTACGGTTGGGGGGAATAGCCGGGATTTCGGCGGACCCACGCCAGGCGACGCGCAACGTCGTCCCTCGCGAGCGTTGCGCTGTCGCCTGCCGCCGATGCCGCGTCTCCGAACCGGATGGAGCCGTATCTGAACCCGTCCAGCAGCACCTTCCCCGGCCAACTCTGTTCGCTGTCCTGGAACCAGGCTGCCTGTGCGAACCGGAGGTCAACCGATCCTGAGAGCGGTGCGGCGGCCCTGAAGTCGAAGTCCGCCACTTGCATCGATGTGCAGTCCAGGGCGATGCCGCCTCCGTTCAGACAGGCCCCCTCGAAGGTCAGCAGACCTTCAACACGGGCCCTTCGCAGCCGTACCTCTCCCTGTGCGGTGAACCCCTGGGAGCAGTCCACGGTCGAGGCGACCAAGGCGCCTGCGGCAAGTGCGACGCCGCCGGCGTTCTCCAGCCGTGCGGCCGGCAGAAACAGGCCGCTGGGTATGTGCGCACTGGGCACTCGCAGCCCGCCTTGTGTGGTGAGCCGCTCGCCGAAGACGCCGCCTTCCAAAATGAGGCTGCCCGCGAGCACCGCCCACTCTCCGGGGCCGGAGATTCTGACGTCTGTGAGCAGCAGATTTCCGGCCACGTGAGCGTTGGCGAGTATGAGAGGGCCGCCTTCGAGGGCAGACCGTCTCAGGTCCAGATCACCCCCGATCCGGGCGGCCTCAGCGTCGATCCCGGGGACCCAACTGTCCGTGATCGCGATCGTCCGGGTCGTGGCGCCATGTACGTTCACCGCCTCGTCCAGCCGGCAGCCCTCAAGTGAGATCGTGTGGCAGATCTCCGTTGCTGGCAGGTCGAGATGGCCGGTGATACGAGTCCCGGCGAGCCGGAGGGCGGCGACGGCGCCAGACCGATCGTGGTTCCCCCCGAGCAGCAGCGTCGCCACGACGGCTGCGCGGACGGTGCGTTCGGGGCCCCACTCTTGCCCCGCAGCGGGGTCATCCGCCTCGGGCATGCCCGTGCGCAGATCAACTCGATACCCCTCGGGAAAGGCATCCCACACCGCGCGCTCCGGTGGGGTCAACTCGCTATATGACAGCACTCATGCAGAGTAATGACCTTGCCCAGTCGTGGCGGTGCTGGTGCTGTTGCCGGGGTGAGCCGTCTGGCCCGGCTGGTGGGCATGATGCGGGAGGCGGCGAAACTGCCCGGCCACACCGCGAGGGTGCGCCCGGGCAGGTGCCGGCCCGCCGGGAGTCAGTGGTAGGCGTGGACGACGGCGTGGCCCTTGCCGCAGCCGATCATCCACCTGTTCACCGGGGTCGTCAGCAGGAAGGCGATCACGAAGCCGCCCAGCAGGGACGTCCAGAACAGGGTCTCGCCCAGGTGGGCGTCCAACGCGCCGGGGACCAGGGCGATGATCCCGTTGTCGACGAGTTCCATCACGACGATGGAGACGGTGTCGGCGGCCAGCGCCACCTTGACCGCGGTCTTGAAGCCCAGGCCGGCCTCGCGGACCGCGAACAGGGTCAGCGAGTAGCCGAACACGAAGGCCAGCACGATCGCCAGGACCATGGTCGCCGCGTTGCCCCACATCAGGGCCGTGCCGATCGCCATGCCGAGGATCTCGCCGATCGCGCACCCGGTCAGGCAGTGCAGCGTCGCCTTCGCCGCCGCCCCCCACGTCACCGGGCCCGCGTGGTGCCCACCGTGGTCTTCGTGCGCCTGGTGCGCGGCGTCGACGTGGTGTGCGCTGTGGTCCATGGCCGTCATCTCCCTGTCCGTCCAGCGTGGCCCGTCCTGCTGTGGCCCACACCAGAACCATATACCCCCTGGGGTATTCCGCGCGGGTCGGAACACAGCAGGGGGCCGCGCACGCCCATCGGTGTGCACGGCCCCCTGATGCAGGGCGGGTCAGTTCTTGCCGAGCAGGCCGTTCATCCGGGAGATCTCGGCGGTCTGGGAGGTGATGATGGCGTCCGCCATCTTCTTGGCGCCGGGGAAGAAGCCGTCGGTCTTCTCCGTCTTCGCCATCTCCACCGCACCTTCGTGATGCTTGATCATCATCTCCATGAAGGCGGTGTCGAACGCCTTGCCGGATGCCTTCTTGAGGCTGTCCATGTCCTCGGCGGTCATCATGCCGCCCATGCTGCCCATGTCGTGCATGGAGTGGTCCATGGCGCCCTCGGCGGGAACCACCTTGCCCCAGGAGGTCAGCCAGCCCGACAGGGTCTCGATCTCAGGGTCCTGAGCCTCCTTGATGTCACTGGCGAGCTTCTTGACCTCGGCGGACTCGGCCCGGCCGGGGGCGAGGTCGGCCATCTCCACGGCCTGCCGGTGGTGGGGGATCATCCCCTGGGCGAACGCGACGTCGGCGGCGTTGTGCTTGCCCTGCGACGCCGCGGCGGACGCGGAAGCCGAGGGCGAGGAGCCGTGGCCGTCGTGCCCGGCCGAGGCGTCGTCGTTCGACCCGCACGCGGCGAGCACGAGGGAGGCGGCGCCCGCGGCGGCGATGAGGGCCGTGCGGCGGATGAGGTTCTTGTTCACGGTGGTGCGACTCCTTGATGCGCAGCCCTGATGCGGGCATGCGCCGAGGCGAAAAGAGGACACGGCCGGAGCCCGGCGCCATCCCGCCCGGGCAGTGCCGGGGCAGGGAGGTGCCGTGCGGGCCGCCCTAGATCCGCAGGAGTTGCAGCTCAGCCAGGTCGGGGGGAGCGCGCCCGCCCTCGGGCGCCCCGGCCGCACCGGGAGACTGCACCTGCGCCATCAGTGGGATGCCGGGGGCGGAGGCCAGCGGGGGCGGGGCGTAAGGGGCGCCGACGCCGGACGCCGCGCATGTCGCGTCCGCGTGATGCGCGTGTTTCGGTCCGCCGGCGGCGTGGAAGCAGTCCCCGGCCGCCTGGCCGCCCTTCTCGTGGGCCATCGTTACGGCGTGGGCGCTGCCCGGCACCGTGGCCTTCGCGGGCGCCGGGCCGGGGGCCAGTCCGTGCATCGCCAGCACCCCGGCCAGCACCGCGAGCACCAGCAGCACGAACCCGCGCCCGGCAGGGCGGCGGCTCGGCGGTCGGACGGCACAGGGCATGCGGACATCGTACGGTCCTGTTCCGGCCGCAGCCCGCCCTGCCCTGCCGGGCATCCGCCGGCCGCGTGACGCGGCGATCCCGCCGACACCGGCGCAGCTGTGCCCGCACAACCGTGGACGACGCCGCCTTGGACCCGGGTCGCGCGCCCGCACAGGCGGCTCAGCGCCGCGTGTCTCACGGCGCCGGCAGGCTGGTCAGCTCCGGGATCGCCTCAGGAGAGAGCTTGAAGCAGCGGCGAACGCCGTCAGGTCGGGAAGCGGTCGTTCTTGATGGCCGTGATGAACGAGGTCCAGTCGGCCCGGGGGAACACGACCGCCGCCCCGTGCGGGACCGTGGAGTCGCGGACGGGGATGCCCGAAGGGTGGCCGTCCAGTACCTCGACGCAGCTGCCGCCCTGGTCATTGCTGTAGGAGGACTTTCGCCAGCCCTTCAGCGCAGTCAGGTCCGAGACGGTGCGGTCAGCCATGGTTCTCGTAGTCCTTTGCGGTCGCCCTGAGGAAGGCCAGTGATTCCTTGAGTGGCAGTGCGTTACCCAGTGCGAAATCGTAGCGATGCTGCAGGTCTTGCACCACGGAGGGAACGTCGTGGACCTTCCCCATGTGCAGACCTTCGCCGTACGCCGTGGGTGGCTGGTCCTCGAACCACAGCAGGGTGAGCATGTTGCTCAGAAGCGGGTGGACGCCCAACGCGAACGGCAGCACATGTACCTGGATCCGGCCGCTCTCTCCGAGGGCTGCAAGGTGGCTGAGCTGCTCCGCCATGACGTCACGCCCGCCGATTTGGCGGCGTAGCACCGCCTCGTCCAGCAATGCCCACACTACGGGTGTCACCGGGTCATCGAGGATCTTCGCGCGCTCAAGGCGTGTGACAAGGCGCCTGTCACATTCCTCGTCACTCACCCGAGGGAACGACGTGCCCAGGACCGCACGTGCGTACCTTTCCGTCTGGAGGATGCCTGGGATGAACGACAGGGCGAACTCGCGGATCATCACCGCCTGTTGTTCGAGCAGCCGGGCCGACTCGAAGTAGTCCGCGACCGCAGCGTGCTCGGCCGGCAGGAAGCTGCTCAGCACGTTCCCCGTGTTCAGGGCCCCGTCCAGGCGTCGTGCGTCCTCCTTCGAGGGGATGCGGCGGCCCGCCTCGATGTGGGCGATGTGCGAACGGGTCATCACCGCCATGTCGGCCAGTTGCTGCTGCGTCAGTCCCGCCGTCTCGCGCTGTTGCTTGAGCCAGTCACCGTACGTGGTGGCCATGGCCAACTCCCATGTGACAAATGCCTGGTCACATCCGACCCCCTGGCGAGCCTAGCCCGCGCCGCCCCACTCTGTGACTGGCTCGCTACAGAACGCGAGACCCCCGCGACCGAGCGACCGGTCCGGGGGCATGGCCATCAACGAAACCCAAGGAGTTGACGACATGAGTCACCGTATCGCCCGCTTCCTCGAACCGGTGCTGCGACTGCTGATGCCGGGGACCGGACGGCGTCGCCGGGGGAGGGGGCCGGAGCGGCCTGCCGCTGCCCCCGCCGCCTGCCTCTCCTCCGCCCCCCTGTGTCCCGCCTGTCGCGACCGGTTCGCCCGGCTCGGTCCCCTGCGAGGGGAGGACCACGCGAGGGTCCGGCCCTACCTCGTCGCCCATGAGCAGCGCGCCGCCCACGACCGGCGCCGGGAGGAAGAGCGGCGGCAGCGGGCCAGGCGCCGGGCCCTGTGGCTGGCCGTGCGCGGCGTCGACATCGGGCCGCGGGTCATCCACGGCGTGGAGGTGACCGCGTGATCGGCAACAGGGAGAGCCAGGAGAGCCGTACGAGCCGTATCGGTACGGCGCGGCTGCTGCCGTGGGGCGGGGCGGAGGGGAAGCCCTGTTATCTCGTCGGGGATGGGGACGGGTACGTCTCCCGGGTCGCCGACCGCGTCGAGTGCGTGCAGCTCGGGATGGCCGGCGAGCTTCTCGGGCACGCCGCCGACATGCTGGCCGACGACCGGACCACCGCCGCACAGCTCCGCTTTCTGGCGGCCCGGCTGGTCGAAGCGCTGCGTGATGTCCACCGCGTCGCCGAGAGCCGCGGCGCCCGCCTTCCCGCGCCCGCGAACGAGGAACCCGCGCCGCCCGTCTCCGTGGACAGGCAGCCCCGCCTCCCCGCGCCCGCGCACGAGGACGCCAGCCGTGACTGACTGAGAGGGAGGGCGCGTCCGCGAAAAGCCCTTTGGCCGGGGGCCGTTGGGGGGACCTCGCTGCATACTGGCGGGCGATCGATCAACGGTGAGGAGTACATCCGTGTCCGACGAGACATCCCTCCTGCTCGAACGCCTGCACGCGGCCGGTCTGACCGACGTCGTCGAGGTCGAGCCCGCCGCGGGGGGCCTCGCCGCCACCGCGGGGCTCGCGCGGCGCGGTGACGGCACGTCCGTGTTCGTCAAGGCGTTCGGCGAGCCGCCGGCCGACGACGCCTTCGCCGCGGAGGCGGAAGGGCTCACCGTGCTGCGCGAGGCGGGCGGCGTCGACACGCCCGAGGTGATCGTCGCGGACCGCGATCTGCTCGTGGTGTCCGTGCTGCGGCCCCCGGCCGCAGACAGCGGAGTTCTGGGAGCGGCTCGCGCACACGCTGGCGGATCTGCACACCGGCACACGGCACCCGCGGTTCGGGTGGCACCGCGACAACTGGCTGGGCCGTCGCCGCCAGGTCAACACCTGGGAGGACGACGGGTTCGAGTTCTTAGCCCGGCACCGTCTGCTGCGCTGGCTCGGCGAGCCCCGCGTCGAAGCCGCGCTCGACGCCGAGGACCGGGCGGCGCTGGAGCGGCTGTGCGACCGCCTGCCCGAGCTGCTGCCGGACGGGCCCGCCTGCCTGACCCACGGTGACCTGTGGACACAGAACGTCATGGCCGGTTCCGACGGGCGGCCCGCGCTGATCGACCCCGCCGTGTCGTACACCTGGGCCGAGGTCGACCTGGCTCACCTGTGGACGACGGCCCCACCGCCCGAGGCGGACGCGTTCTTCGGACTGTACGCCGAGCTGACCGGGCTCGACCGCGACTGGCGCGCACGGATGCCGCTCCTCCAGCTGCGCCAGCACCTGGCCGTGATCGCCCAGTTCGACCCCGACTGGGGCGCCGCCGACCTCGTACGGGCCACCCTCGCCCCGTTCCGGCGGCGCCCGACCGGCTCGACGCGGCCGGGCGGGGAAGCGTCCGCGATCACCCCGATTGTTACGGAGGGGTGAAAGCTGCTACGGATTTTCTAATCATTAATAGTCATCACTAGTCGGACCTCTCACATATGTTGGTCTTGTGAAGCTTTCGGAGTGGGCGCGGCAGCAGGGCGTGAGCTACCAGACGGCCTGGCGGTGGGTGAAGGCCGGGAGGATGCCCGTTCCGGTCCGGCAGGCGCCGTCCGGGACGTGGCTGGTCGCTGAGCCCGCTCCGGACGTCTCTGCGGCATCGGGGCGGGTGGTGGCGTACTGCTGCGTGTCGTCCGCCGGCCAGAAAGCTGACCTGGACCGGCAGGTGTCACGGGTGGTGGCCGGGGCGAACGTGCTCGGTCTGCCGGTCGCGGAGGTCGTCACCGAGGTCGGGTCGGGGCTGGACGGGCGGCGCCGCAAGCTGCACCGCCTGCTGTCGGACCCTCAGGTGGTGGTGATCATGGTCGAGCGTCGTGACCGGGTGGCCTGTTTCGGTGTTGAGCATCTGGAGGCCGTTCTGTCGGCTTCCGGGCGGCGCCTGGTCGTCCTCGATCCCACCGAGACCGCTGACGATCTGGTGCGCGACATCACCGAGGTACTGACCTCGATGTGCGCCCGCCTGTACGGGCAGCGGGCCGCGAAGGACCGCGCCGCCCGCGCCGTGGCCGTCGCGACCGCCAAGGACGCCGAATGAAGATGTTCCAGGCGCAGCCGGGTTTTGTGGTGCAGGCGTTCCGGTTCGCTCTGGACCCGAACGCCACCCAGGAACATTCGCTGTGTTCGCACTGCGGTGCCGCCCGTGCCGCGTACAACTGGGCTGTCGGCTGGGTCGAGGCGTCGTGGTGGCAGCGCCGCGCGGAGGAGTCCTACGGGATCGCCGAGGAGCAGCTGACCCAGTGGCGGCCGTGGTCGCTGCCGTCACTGCGGAAGGCGTTCAACGAGGCCAAGCGCACCGACCCGAGGTTTGCGGCCTGGTGGGAGGAGAACTCCAAGGAGGCGTACTCCACCGGTCTCGCGAACGCCGCCGCCGCGTTCGACAACTACGCGAAGTCCAAGCGTGGACAGCGCAAGGGCAAGCGAGTCGGTATGCCTCGTTTCAAGTCGAAGCGGAAGGCGCGGCTGTCCTGCCGGTTCACGACCGGCACGATCCGCGTCGAAGCGGGTGGTCGGCATGTGACACTGCCCCGCCTGGGCGCGATCCGTGTCCATGAGTCGGCCGTGAAACTCCTGGACCGCGTCCGGGCCGGGACGGCGCGGATTCTGTCCGCGACGGTGCGGCACGAACGCGGACGCTGGTTCGTGTCCTTCCAGGCCGAGGTGAAGCGGGACCTCGACCGCGTCGCGCGGCCGGATGTCGCGGTCGGTATCGACCTCGGCGTGAAGACCCTCGCGGTCATGGCCGACAGCACCGGCGAGATCCGGCAGATCCCCAACCCCGGCCACTACGACGTCGCGCGTAAGCAGCTGCGCAGGGCCTCCCGGGCCGTGTCCCGCCGCCGGGGCCCCGACCGGCGCACCGGACAGAAGCCGTCGAAGCGGTGGGAGAAGGCCAACGCCGCCCGCAACAAGGTGCATCACCGGGTGGCGAACCTCCGCGAAGACGCCCTGCACAAGCTCACCACCGCCGTGACCGCCGAGTACGGCACCCTCGTGGTCGAAGACCTGGGCGTCGCCGGCATGCTCCGCAACCGGCGTCTGGCCCGCCGGATCGCCGACGCCGGATTCGGTGAGATCCGCCGCCAGCTCGAATACAAGACCCGCCGGCGCCACGCCACCCGCATCATCGTGGCCGACCGCTGGTATCCCTCTTCCAAGACCTGTTCCGGGTGCGGCGCGGTGAAAGCCAAACTGCCGCTGCACATCCGAACCTACGCATGCGACGCCTGCCACCTGGTCATCGACCGGGACGACAACGCCGCACGCAACCTCGCCGCACTCGCGGCAGCCGCAGGAACTGGTACCGGAGTGGCCGGAGACCAGGACACCGCCCCGGCGGTGTCGAAGCCTCGTGGAGCCGACCAGAAGACCCGCACCACCCGCACCCGCCGCAAGGTGAGCGCGGGGCGGGCAGGTGGCGCAACCCTGCCGCACCAGCGGCAGACAGAAACGAGAGACCGTACTCAAACCGAAGCCCTCACGCTTTGGTGATGCGACGGACCTTCCAGGCAGAAACGCCCGGAAGGCCGAGACCTGACTACCGTCTCGGCAACGGATGAAATCCGCTGCTTCCGGCGTTGACGCCTTCCGGCGGAGTGACATCTACGGAAGGCACCGGCGTGGCAGCGCAGCAGGGGGAGCGGAAGGACGGCTGGGCCCGGCGGCTCGGCGGGTATGCCTGGCGGCATCCCAAGGACGTGGTCCTCGCGCTCGGGTCCTCGCTCGCCGGGATGGGCGTGATGGCCCTGGTCCCGCTGGTCGTCAAGGTGATCATCGACGACGTCGTCGGGGACCACACCCGGGACATGGCCCCCTGGGCGGGCGCCCTGGTCGGGGCCGCCGTGCTCGTCTACGCGCTCACCTACGTCCGCCGCTACTACGGCGGACGGCTCGCCCTCGACGTCCAGCACGACCTGCGCACCGACATGTACGGGACGATCACCCGGCTCGACGGGCGGCGTCAGGACGAGCTGTCCACCGGGCAGGTCGTCGGACGGGCCACCAGCGACCTCCAGCTGATCCAGGGCCTGCTCTTCATGCTGCCGATGACCATCGGCAACCTCCTGCTGTTCGTGATCTCGCTCGTGATCATGGCGTGGCTGTCCCTGCCGCTCACCCTCGTCGCCCTCGCCGTCGCGCCCGCCGTCTGGTTCATCGCCCGCCGCAGCCGCACCCGGCTGCACCCCGCCACCTGGTACGCGCAGGCCCAGGCCGGTGCCGTCGCGGGCATCGTCGACGGTGCCGTCAGCGGCGTACGCGTGGTGAAGGGGTTCGGGCAGGAGGATCAGGAGACCGGGAAGCTGCGCGAGGTCGGCCGCAGGCTGTTCGCGGGGCGGCTGCGCACCATCCGGCTGAACGCCCGGTACACCCCGGCCCTCCAGGCCGTCCCCTCCCTCGGCCAGGTCGCCATGCTCGCGCTCGGCGGCTGGCTCGCGGTGCGCGGCCAGATCACGCTCGGCACGTTCGTCGCGTTCTCCTCGTACCTCGCCCAGCTCGTCGGCCCGGTGCGGATGCTGGCCGTGGTCCTCACCGTCGGGCAGCAGGCGCGCGCGGGCGCCGAGCGGGTCCTGGAGCTCATCGACACCGAGCCCTCGATCCAGGAGGGCACCAAGGAGCTGCCCGCCGACGCGCCCGCGACCGTCGAGTTCGACGACGTGTCGTTCGGCTACGAGGAGGGGCGCCCCGTCCTCGACGGGCTGAGCTTCGAGATCCGGCCGGGCGAGACCCTCGCCGTCGTCGGCTCCTCCGGCTCCGGCAAGTCCACCGTCTCCCTCCTGCTGCCGCGCTTCTACGACGTGACGCACGGCGCCGTCCTCGTGGGCGGCCACGACGTCCGCGAGCTGACCCAGCGCTCCCTGCGCGCCGCCATCGGCCTCGTCCCCGAGGACTCCTTCCTCTTCTCGGACACCGTGCGCGCGAACATCGCCTACGGGCGGCCCGACGCCACCCAGGACGAGATCGAGACCGCCGCCCGCGCCGCGCAGGCCGACCGCTTCATCGCCGAGCTGCCGGACGGCTACGACACCAAGGTCGGCGAGCACGGCCTCACCCTCTCCGGCGGCCAGCGCCAGCGCGTCGCCCTCGCCCGCGCCATCCTCACCGACCCCCGGCTGCTCGTCCTCGACGACGCCACCTCCGCCGTAGACGCCCGCGTCGAACACGAGATCCACGAGGCGCTGCGCCAGGTCATGGAGGGCCGCACCACCCTGCTGATCGCGCACCGCCGCTCCACCCTCAACCTCGCCGACCGCATCGCCGTCCTCGACGACGGGCGCCTCGCCGACCTCGGCACCCACGACGAGCTCCAGCGGCGCTCGGCCCTGTACCGGCGGCTGCTCACCGACCCGGACGAGCTCGGCGGTGTCTCGCCCGGCCACACCCCGCCCGCCGCACCCCGCGAGGACACCTCCGTCCGCGCCGAGCTGGACGCCGAGTACGACGCCGAACGCGGAGTCACCCCGCACCTGTGGAGCGGCGACCGCGAACCCAGGGACAGCGCGCTGGCCGGGACCCCGGCCAGCGAGGAACTCCTCGCCCAGGTCGCGGCGCTGCCCCCGGCCGACGACGTCCCCGACGTCGACGAGGTCCGCGCGGTCACGCCCGAGGAGTCGTACGGTCTGCGCCGGCTGCTGCGCGGCTTCGGGGCGCCGCTGCTCATCAGCCTCGCCCTGGTCGCCGTGGACGCGGGCATGGGCCTGCTGCTGCCGGTGCTGATCCGGCACGGCATCGACCAGGGCGTCTCCCAGCTGGCGCTCGGCGCGGTGTGGACGGCGGCCGCGCTGGGCCTCGCCGCCGTGCTGGCCCAGTGGGCGGCGCAGACCGGCGAGATCCGGATGACGGGCCGCACCGGCGAGCGCGTGCTGTACGCGCTGAGGCTGAAGATCTTCGCGCAGTTGCAGCGCCTCGGGCTCGACTACTACGAGCGGGAGCTGACCGGGCGGATCATGACCCGCATGACCACGGACGTCGACGCCCTGTCGACGTTCCTGCAGACCGGGCTCGTCACCGCGTTCGTCGCCCTCGTCACCTTCTTCGGCATCATGGGCGTGCTGCTGGTGCTCGACGTGGAGCTGGCCCTCGTCGTCTTCCTGACGCTGCCGCCGCTGGTCATCGGCACGTTCTTCTTCCGCCGCGCCAGCGTCAAGGCGTACGAGCTGGCCCGGGAGCGGGTCTCGACGGTCAACGCCGACCTCCAGGAGTCGGTGTCGGGCCTGCGCATCCTGCAGGTCTTCGGACGCGAGGGCGCCGGCGTGCGGCGGTTCACCGAGGGCAGCGACAGCTACCGCAGGGCGCGCATCCGCGGTCAGTGGCTGATCTCCGTCTACTTCCCCTTCGTCCAGCTGCTGGCGTCGGTCGCGACGGCGGCCGTCCTCGTCGTCGGCGCGCACCGGGTGGACGCCGGGACGCTGACCACCGGCGCGCTCGTCGCCTACCTCCTCTACATCGACCTGTTCTTCGCGCCCGTGCAGCAGCTCTCGCAGGTCTTCGACGGCTACCAGCAGGCCACCGTCTCGCTCGGCCGCATCCAGGAGCTGCTGCGCGAACCCACCTCCACCCAGGCCGCGGCCGCACCGCTGCCGGTGAAGTCCCTGCGCGGCGACCTCGCCTTCGAGGACGTCGACTTCGCGTACGGGAGCGCCGGGAGCGATGAGAGCGACGCCGGCGAGGCGGGTGCCGATGGCAAGGGCGCCGGCGGCAAGCGCGCCGCGGAGGCGGCGCTGAGCGGGATTCGGCTGGTGATCCCCGCCGGGCAGACCGTCGCTTTCGTCGGCGAGACCGGCGCGGGCAAGTCGACGCTGGTCAAGCTGGTCGCCCGCTTCTACGACCCCACGGGCGGACGGGTCACCGTCGACGGCACCGATCTGCGCGACCTCGACATCACCGCCTACCGCCACCGGCTGGGCGTCGTGCCGCAGGAGGCGTACCTGTTCCCCGGGACGGTGCGCGACGCCATCGCCTACGGCCGGCCCGGCGCGAGCGACGCCGAGGTCGAGGCCGCCGCCCGCGCGGTCGGCGCGCACGAGATGATCGCCACCCTCGACGGCGGCTATCTCCACGAGGTCGCCGAGCGCGGGCGCAACCTCTCCGCCGGGCAGCGCCAGCTGATCGCGCTGGCCCGCGCCGAGCTGGTCGACCCCGACATCCTGCTCCTCGACGAGGCCACGGCGGCGCTGGACCTGGCGACCGAGGCCCAGGTCAACCAGGCCACCGACCGGCTGGCGGGGCGGCGCACCACCCTGGTCGTCGCCCACCGGCTGACCACGGCCGCCCGCGCCGACCGGGTCGTCGTCATGGACCACGGCCGGGTCGCGGAGGACGGCACCCACGAGGAACTGCTGCGCCGGGGCGGCCTCTACGCCGAGCTGTGGCGCACCTTCGTGGGGGAGCCGGTCGCCACGTCCCTGTGACGCCGCGGTGCAACCATCCGATGCCCGTTCCGCGTCCGTACACCCGTACGCTTGTGCGGTGGGAGGGGTGACAGTGGACAGTGGTGTGATTCGCCGGCGGCTGGCGCTCGCCGCTGCCGTGCTGACCGCGTCCGGGCTGCTCGCGCTCGCCGTCCCGGGCAACGCGCAGGCGGCCGCGTACTGTTCCGGGCGCAAGGTCCGTACGCTGCCGTTCTCCTCGGGGTCCGTGCAGGTCTACAAGCGCAGCGGCGGCTACGTCTGCGCCGTGACCCTCACCAAGAAGCCGGGGAGGCGCGCGTCGATGGCCGTCAGCGTGCAGGCCCGCGGCAGCCGGGCCGTCGTCGACACGGGTCGCTTCACCCATCACGCAGGTCCCGTGACCGTGCACGCCGGACACCGGTGCGTCCGCGTCAGGGGCAGCGTCGGCCCGGGTTCGGTGAGTACGGGTTGGATCCTGTGCTGAAAGGGACATAGCGCCAACCTCCTCTGGTGCCAGGCCACTTGCTCCGCTAGGTTCCGGCGGACATCTGCTTGAACCCAGGGGAGGGTGCATGCGCAAGGCGCTCAGATGGCTGCTGGCGCTCGTGGTGCTCATAGGCACGCTGAGCACGGCCGGGGCCGCCACCGCGGCCCCCAAGCTCTCGGCTCCGCTCGACCAGGGGGGACCCCCATCGCCGGAGGCCACCGGGTCCGACGGCACGGCCGGTTCCGCGACCGGAGACATCAAGGACAGACTGCTCGCCATACCGGGGATGAGCCTCGTCGAGGAGAAGCCCTACACCGGTTACCGCTTCTTCGTCCTCAACTACACCCAGCCGGTCGACCACCGGCACCCGTCCAAGGGCACCTTCCAGCAGCGCATCACCGTGCTGCACAAGGACACGTCCCGCCCGACGGTCTTCTACACCGGCGGCTACAACGTCTCGACGAACCCCAGCCG
The DNA here is from genome assembly GCF_042956125.1 of Streptomyces sp. NPDC008313. NCBI lineage: Bacteria > Bacillati > Actinomycetota > Actinomycetes > Kitasatosporales > Streptomycetaceae > Streptomyces > Streptomyces sp. NPDC008313. Next base: position 282,532 of record NZ_JBIBFR010000005.1, on the reverse strand, counting down.
CCGCGAGCCGACCCAGATCGTGGACGGCAACCAGGTCTCGATGGAGTACCGCTTCTTCACTCCGTCCCGGCCCGCCCCCGCCGACTGGTCCAAGCTGGACATCTGGCAGGCGGCCAGCGACCAGCACCGCATCTTCCGGGCGCTCAAGCCGCTCTACGGCCAGAAGTGGCTGTCCACCGGCGGCTCGAAGGGCGGCATGACCGCCACGTACTACGAGCGGTTCTACCCGCGTGACATGGACGGCGTCGTCGCGTACGTCGCCCCCAACGACGTGGTGAACAAGGAGGACTCGGCCTACGACCGGTTCTTCCGCACCGTCGGCAGCGCGGAGTGCCGCGACCGGCTGAACGCGGTCCAGCGCGAGGCGCTCGTCCGCCGGGAGCCGCTGGAGAAGAAGTACGAGGCCTACGCGGCCGACAACGACTACACCTTCTCCACCATCGGCAGCCTCGACCGTGCCTACGAGGCCGTCGTCCTCGACTACGTGTGGGGCTTCTGGCAGTACAGCCTGCTGTCCGACTGCGACACGATCCCCGCCGACGCCGCGCACGCGAGCGACGACGCGATCTGGGACTCCATCGACACCATCTCCGGCTTCTCCGCCTACACGGACCAGGGCCTGGAGACCTACACGCCGTACTACTACCAGGCCGGCACCCAGCTCGGCGCGCCCACCATCCACTTCCCGCACATCGAGAAGAAGCTGATCCGCTACGGCTACCAGCCGCCGCGCAACTTCGTGCCGCGCACCATCGACATGCGGTTCCAGCCGTGGGCGATGCGGGACGTCGACAGCTGGGTCCGCCACCACGCGCACCACATGCTGTTCGTCTACGGCCAGAACGACCCGTGGGGCGCCGAGCGCTTCCGCGTCGGAGCGGGCGCACGGGACGCGTACGTCCTCACGGCGCCCGGGATGAACCACGGAGCCAACGTCGCCGGACTCGTCGCCGACGAGAAGGCGATGGCCACGGCCCGCATCCTCGACTGGGCGGGCGTCGCCCCCGCCGCCGTCCAGGACGACCCGGCGAAGGCCAGGCCGCTGGCCAGGTACGACGCCCGCCTCGACCGGCACGACGTCGAGCGCGAGCCGGCGCTGCGGCCGTGAGCCCGGCCTGAACCACGCGGTCGCGCCCGCCCGTTGTCACAGCGGGCGGGCGCGGCGCGTGGTCAGTACGACAGGCCGAAGCCGATCGGGTACAGCACCTGCGCCGGGTCGTCGGCCCGCTGCACCGCCACCGGCAGCTTCCCCCGGGGCTCGACGCGGCCCGCGATGACCCGGGCCGCCGCCCGCACCTCGACGTCCGTCCAGGCGTAGGCCGCCAGGAAGGCGTTCACGCCGGGAAGCTGGGCGACGTCGTACGGATTGCGGATACCGACGGCGACGACCGGGACACCGGTCGCGGCGAGCCGGTCGGCCAGCGTCCGCTGCGTACTGGCCGCCGTCACGTTGTACGTGCCGACGACCACCGCGTCCATGCCCTCGGCCGCCGCCACCGCCCTGGCGACGGTCGCCGCCGAGGGAGCCGTGCCGGTGGACAGCGCGGTCGCCGAGAAGCCGAGCTCGGTGAGCGCGCCCGCCAGCACGGAGGTCGGCGGGCCGTCGGACCCGGACGGCGAGGCCGGGTCGGCCCCCACGACGAGCACCTTCGGGTGGGTGCGCCGGGACAGCGGCAGCAGGTTCTCCTTGTTGACGAGCAGCGTCGTCGTGCGGTCGGCGATCCGGTCGGCGGCGGCCAGGTGCGCGGCGGTGCCGACCGTGCGGTCCACGCCGCGGTCGCTGACGTACGGGTCGTCGAAGAGCCCCAGCTTCGCCTTGAGGCGCAGGACGCGCAGGATCGATTCGTCGAGGCGGTCCTCGGTCAGCTCGCCCTCGCGCACGGCCTTCAGCACGGCGTTCCACGCCACGTCCAGGGAGGGCGGGTTGAGGAGCTGGTCGACGCCGGCCTTGAGCGCGAGGACGGGGACGCGGTCGTCGCCGTACTTCGTGCGGACGCCCTCCATGCCGAGGGAGTCGGTCACCACGACCCCGTCGTAGCCGAGTTCCCCGCGCAGGATGCCGGTGAGGATCGGGTGCGAGAGCGTGGCGGGGTCGCCGGCCGGGTCGAGCGCCGGGACCATGATGTGCGCGGTCATGATCGCGTCGATGCCGGCGCGGATCGCCGCCCGGAACGGGACGGCGTCCAGTTCCTCCCACAGCTCCCGGCTGTGCCCGATGACGGGGAAGCCGGAGTGGCTGTCGACCTCGGTGTCCCCGTGCCCCGGGAAGTGCTTCGAGGTGGCCGCGACCCCCGCGCTCTGATAGCCCTTGACCTGCGCGGCCACCATTCCCGCGACCGCCTCGGGATCGGCGCCGAAGGAGCGGACGCCGATGACCGGGTTGGCCGGGTTCACGTTCACGTCGGCGACCGGCGCGTAGTCCTGCCGGATGCCGATGGCGCGCAGCTCCGCGCCGCCGATCGCGCCCGCCCTGCGCGCGTCGGACCGGGACCCGCCCGCGCCCAGCGCCATCGCGCCGGGGAACAGCGTCGCGGGCTTGCCCACGCGGGCCACGATCCCGTGCTCCTGGTCGGTGGAGATCAGGACCGGAAGCCCTCGGGGGCGGCCGAGCGAGGCGCGCTGGATCCCGTTCGACAGGGCCGCGATCTGGTGCGGGTCACGGGTGTTGTGCGCCCAGGCGAAGTAGATGATGCCGCCGACGTGGTACGTGGCGACGAGCTCGGCGGCCGTCCTGACGCCGATCTCCTTGAGGTTGGCGTCGATGTCGGCCTGGTCGGGCTCGGTGGCCGAGTGGCCGTAGACCCGCATCACGAACAGCTGGCCGACCTTCTCCTCCAGCGTCATACGGGAGATGAGGGCGCGGAGCCTGCGGTCGTGGTGGCGGGCCGCGCCGTCGTGCCGGTCGCCGGTGGGCCCGGCCGGGGCCGCCTGGGCGGTGCCGCCCGCGCCGATCGCCGCGACGGCGACCGCGGTGGCGGTGAGAAGGGTGCGTCTGGAGGGACGCGGACCGCTTCCCGTGCTGATGTCGTGCACGTGCGCTCCTTCCGGAGGAGACCCGCGGGGAGCGGATCCGAGGAGGGGCTGCCAGGGAGGAAGAGCCGTGAAGGAAACTTCCAGGAGTCACGAATATCCAGGAAGTTTCTTCCAGTCAAGAGTGTGCACCGTAACCGTCAAGTGGCCGCCGCCGGCGCCGCCGGAGGGGCGCGCCGGGGGCGGCGGCCCGCCCTGGGCCGGGGCGGCGGCGGAAAAGGGCGCGCGCCCGAGCGCACGCGTGCGCGAGACTGACCCGGGCCTTCGGCCATCGGCCGGTCGGACCATCGGACAAGGGGCGTGGAGTGGGGTACAGGCTTGAGGGGCCGGTTCTGGAGGGCGCGCTCGTGCGCCTGGAGCCGCTGGACCACCGGCACGCGGCAGACCTCGCCGTCGCCGCGGAGGAGGACCGCGACGCGTACTCCTTCACCTGGGTGCCCCGGGCGCACGAGGTCGGACAGTACGTCGACGCGCAGCTCGCCCGCGCCGCCACCGGCGCGCTCGCCCCGTACGCCCAGGTGGACCGGGCCACCGGCCGCGCGGTCGGTGCCACCGCCTACTGGGAGCCCCGCTCGTGGCTCGCGGAGGGCGAACTGTCCGCCGTGGAGATCGGCTTCACCTGGCTCGCCAGGTCGGCCCAGCGCACGGGCCTGAACACCGAGTCCAAACTGCTGCTGCTCCGGCACGCCTTCGAGCGGTGGAACGCCGCCCGCGTCGACCTGAAGACGGACGCCCGCAACGCCCGCTCACGCGCCGCGATCGAGCGCCTGGGCGCACGCTTCGAGGGCGTCCTGCGCAACTGGTCCCGCTCCTGGGCCCCGGGCGAGGACGGACTGCTCCGCGACACGGCGGTCTACTCGGTCACGGCCGAGGAGTGGCCGCGCTGCCGCACGGCGTTGGAGGCCCGGCTGGCGTCCCGCGCACCGGCGACCGCCCCGGGCACGGGGACGGGCGCGGGCCGGAAGGCGGACACGGGAACGGGCGCGTAGACCCGCGGGGACGAGGGCGGGAGCGGGGCCTCGGGGACGGGGGACGGCGCGAGGGCGTCGGGGCGGGCCGCGCCGGCACGCGCCGGGTGAGGGCGCGCGCCGGGGGCTCAGACGGAGTCGTTCAGCAGCCGGGCCAGATGGTCGTGGCCCGGACCGAGCAGAGCGGGGAGGGGCGCGGCGTCCTCGTACCAGCGCTTCTCGTACTCCCAGCACAGCCAGCCGTCCCAGCCCTCGCGGGCGAGCACGTCGACGCACTCCGCCAGGGGCAGCACGCCGGCGCCCAGCGGGAGCGGGGCCGTGTCGTCGGCCGAGGCGATGTCCTTGACCTGGACGTACCCGAGGTGCGGGGAGAGCGCCGCGAAGGTCTCGGACGGCTCCTCGCCGCCGAGCCAGGTGTGCATGACGTCCCAGACGGCGCCCACCTGACCGTGGCCGACCGGCCCGAGGATCCGGATCGCGTCGGCGCCGGTGCGGTGCGAGTCGTGGGTCTCCAGGAGGACCCGCACCCCGGCGTCGGTCGCGTACTCCGCCGCCGTGCCCAGACGCCGCGCCGCGACGGCGTCGGCCTCCTCGGGGCTCTGGCCCGTACCGCCGCCCGGGAACACCCGTACGTACGGGGCGCCGAGGTCCCGGGCCAGTTCGAGGAGTTCGCCGATCTCGGCGAGTACGGGGGCGTCGTCGCCGGGCGCCGCGACGTCCACGTACCCGGCGAGCGCCAGGATCTCGACGCCCGCCGCCTTGAACTCGTCGGCCACCGCCGCCCGCTCGGCCCGCCCGAGTCCCGTGTGCACCGGCTCCTCGGGATGCGTCCGCAGCTCGACACCGTGATAGCCGTGCTCCGCGGCGAGCCGCACCACGTCGGAGAGGGCCGTCCCGGGAACACCAAGAGTGGAAAACGCCAGCTTCATGCCGCGAACCTACCCGCGAACCCGCGCGGCATGACCGTTCCGCGCCGCGCCCCGCCGGTCAGGGGTGCCTCAGGCGCGCGGGGCGGCCGTGGAGCCCCGGACCATCAGTTCGCCGCTGATGGTGGCGATGCCGCCCGGGGGCGGGTCCTCGCGGCTCATGGCGATGCGGCCCGCGCGGGCGCCCGCCTCGGCCAGCGGCAGCCGTACGGTCGTGAGCGCGGGGACCGCGTCGACGCTGAACGGCAGGTCGTCGAAGCCGGCGACCGACACGTCGTCCGGGATGCGCAGGCCGGAGTCGCGCAGCGCCGCGCACGTGCCCAGCGCGACCGAGTCGTTCGCCGCGACGACGGCGGTCAGGGACGGTTCGCGGCGCAGGAGTTCGAGCGTCGCCTCGTAACCGGAACGGCGGTCGTAACGCCCGTACACCGTCCACGCCGGGTCGTCCTCGATCCCGTGCGTGGCGAGCGCGTCCCTGTGCCCCTCCAGCCGGTGCCGGGTCGTGGTCCGCTCCCGCGGGCCCGCGATGTAGCCGACGCGCCGGTGCCCGAGCCCGATCAGGTGCTCGGTGAGCCGCCGGCCGCCCCCGTGGTTGTCGAAGGTGAGCGCGATCGCCTCGGCGTCGGAGGCGGGCGGCCGCCCGCAGAGCACGACCCGGGTGCCCGCCTCGGCGAGCCGCCGCAGCTTCGCGGAGACCGCCGCCCCGTGCGTGGGGTCCTCGATGGCGCCGCCGGTGAGGACGACGGCGGCGGCGCGCTGGCGCTGCAGGAGCGTGAGGTAGGTCAGCTCGCGCTCGGGGGAGCCGCCCGTGTTGCAGACGACGGCGAGCCGTTCGCCGCCCGCGCGTCCGCCCGGTCCGCCGATCTCCGACTGGATCGCGCTCGCCATGATCCCGAAGAAGGGGTCGGCGATGTCGTTGACCAGGATGCCGACCAGGTCGGAGGTGGCGGCGGCCAGTGAACTCGCGGGCCCGTTGAGCACGTAGTCCAGGTCGTTCACCGCCTTGAGCACCCGCTCGCGGGTGGACGCGGCGACCGGGTAGTTGCCGTTCAGCACCCGGGACACGGTCGCGGGTGAGACCTGTGCGCGGGCCGCCACGTCCGCCAGGGTCACGGTCATCTCGTCGTCCTCCGGTCGCGCATCTCTCGCCCTCGTCCCCAGCTCGCTCGCGTCGTCGCCCGCGTCGTCGTCCTCGTCGGCGGCGCGGGTCCATCCGACCGGTCCGGCGCCGCCGCGTCCAGTCGCCCGCCGTGAACATCTCGTCGACGTCATGGTCTTGTCCGATCCGCTGGACAGAGGTTAGCTTCTTGACACATAGAAAGCGCTTGCTACCTCCTTCCCTCCGGGGTGTACGCGGCGCGGACACGCGTACGAAGGGAAAGACGTGACACGCAAGACGGTGCGCATCGCCATGAACGGTGTGACGGGGCGCATGGGGTACCGCCAGCACCTCGTCCGCTCGATCCTCGCCCTGCGCGAGCAGGGCGGGCTCGACCTGGGCGACGGCACCGTGCTGTGGCCCGAACCGGTCCTCGTGGGCCGCCGCGAGCACGCGCTGCGGGCGCTCGCCGGGCGGCACGGTCTGGAGCACTGGTCGACCGACCTGGACGCCGTCCTCGCCGACCCGGCCGTGGACCTCTACTTCGACGCGCAGGTCACCTCCGCCCGCGAGGAGGCGATCAAGGCGGCGATCGGGGCCGGCAAGCACATCTACACCGAGAAGCCCACCGCCACCGGCCTCGACGGCGCCCTGGAGCTGGCCCGCCTCGCGAACGCCGCGGGCGTCAGGCACGGCGTCGTCCAGGACAAGCTGTTCCTCCCCGGACTGCTCAAGCTGAAGCGGCTCGTCGACGGCGGCTTCTTCGGGCGGATCCTGTCCGTGCGCGGCGAGTTCGGCTACTGGGTGTTCGAGGGCGACTGGCAGTCCGCCCAGCGGCCCTCCTGGAACTACCGCTCCGAGGACGGCGGCGGCATCGTCGTCGACATGTTCCCGCACTGGGAGTACGTCCTGCACGAGCTGTTCGGCCGCGTCACCTCCGTACAGGCGCTCACCGCGACCCACATCCCGCAGCGGTGGGACGAGGAGGACAAGCCGTACGACGCCACGGCCGACGACGCCGCGTACGGCATCTTCGAGCTGGAGGGCGGCGCCGTCGCGCAGATCAACTCGTCCTGGGCCGTGCGCGTCAACCGGGACGAGCTGGTCGAGTTCCAGGTCGACGGGACCGAGGGCTCGGCCGTCGCCGGGCTGCGCAACTGCCGCGTCCAGCACCGCAGCGCCACCCCCAAGCCGGTGTGGAACCCGGACATCCCCGCCACCGAGGCCTTCCGCGACCAGTGGCAGGAGGTCCCTGACAACGGTGGGTTCGACAACGGCTTCAAGGCCCAGTGGGAGCTGTTCCTGCGCCACGTCTACGCCGACGCCCCCTACCACTGGGACCTGCTGGCCGGCGCCCGCGGCGTCCAGCTCGCCGAACTCGGCCTCAGGTCCTGCGCGCAGGGCCGTCGTCTCGCCGTACCGGAGATCGCGCCGTGACCCTCCACCTGCCCGACGCGCGCGGCGGGCTGCGCGCGTACACGCCCCGCGCCGAGCCGTTCGCGCCCGCCACCGGAGCCCCGCTCACCTCCCGCACGGTCTTCTCCGCCGCGCACGTCGTGGCCGACCCGTACGCGGACGTCTCGCCGGACTCCCCGGCCGCCGTCGACTGGGACGCGACCCTCGCCTTCCGGCGCCACCTGTGGTCCCACGGGCTGGGCGTCGCCGAGGCGATGGACACCGCGCAGCGCGGGATGGGCCTGGACTGGGCGGGAGCCGCCGAGCTGATCCGGCGTTCGGCGGCCGAGGCCCAGGCCGTCGGCGGCCGGATCGCCTGCGGCGTCGGCACCGACCAGATCGCCTCGGGCACCCTCGACGAGGTCCGCGCGGCCTACGAGGAGCAGCTCGCGCTCGTGGAGGGGACGGGCGCGCAGGCGATCCTCATGGCGTCGCGGGCGCTGGCCGCGGCGGCGAGGGGGCCCGAGGACTACCTGGAGGTGTACGGGCGCCTGCTGCGGCAGGCGTCCGAACCGGTGATCCTGCACTGGCTCGGCCCCATGTTCGACCCGGCGCTGGAGGGCTACTGGGGCTCCGCGGACCTGGACGCGGCGACCGGCACCTTCCTGGAGGTCGTCGCCGCCCACCCCGACAAGGTGGACGGCGTCAAGATCTCCCTGCTCGACGCCCGGCGGGAGACCGGCCTGCGGCGCCGGCTGCCCCAGGGGGTGCGCTGCTACACCGGCGACGACTTCCACTACCCCGAGCTGATCGCCGGTGACGAACACGGCTTCAGCCACGCCCTGCTGGGCATCTTCGACCCGATCGGCCCGCTGGCCGCCGAGGCCGTACGGGTCCTGGACACGGGGGACGCGAAGGGGTTCCGGGAACTCCTCGACCCCACGGTGGAGCTGTCCCGCCACCTCTTCACGGCGCCGACCCGCTTCTACAAGACGGGCGTCGTGCTGCTGGCCTGGCTCGCGGGCCACCAGTCGCACTTCACGATGGTCGGCGGACTTCAGTCGGCCCGCTCGCTGCCGCACCTCGCGCGGGCGTACGAACTGGCGGACGGGCTGGGCCTGTTCCCGGACCCGGCGCTCGCGGAGAGCCGGATGAGGAACCTGCTGACGACGTACGGGGTGGACCGGTGAGCGACTTGGACGACCGGCCGAAGGTCCCCGCGGTGGACCGTCCGGCGGACCCCGCCGGCCTGGCCCGCTTCAGCATCAACCAGATGACCGTGAGACAGCTGTCGCTCCCCGAACTCGCCGCGGCCTGCGGGGAGCTGGGCGTGCCCGGCGTGGGTCTGTGGCGGGAGCCCGTCCAGGACTTCGGGGTCAAGGCGGCCGCCAGGCTGGTCCGGGACGCCGGGCTCGCGGTCACCACGCTGTGCCGGGGCGGATTCCTCACCGCGATCGACGCGGACGAGCGGGCCCGGGCCCTGGCGGACAACAGGGCCGCCGTCGACGAGGCGGCGGCGCTCGGCACGGACACCCTGGTGCTGGTCTCCGGGGGGCTGCCCGCCGGGTCGAAGGACCTGCGCGGCGCCCGGGAGCGCATCGCCGACGCGCTCGGCGAGCTGGGCCCGTACGCCGCCGGGCGGGGCGTACGGCTGGCCATCGAGCCGCTGCACCCGATGTACGCCGCCGACCGCTGCGTCGTCTCCACCCTCGCCCAGGCCCTGGACCTGGCGGAACGCTTCCCGGCGGAGCAGGTCGGGGTGGCCGTGGACACCTACCACGTCTGGTGGGACGACACGGCGCCCGCGCAGATCGCCCGCGCCGGCGCGGGCGGCCGCATCCACACCTTCCAGCTCGCCGACTGGACGACCCCGCTGCCCGAGGGTGTCCTCAACGGCCGCGGACAGGTCGGTGACGGCGCCGTCGACATGCGGGAGTGGCGCGGTCTCGTGGACGCGGCCGGGTACTCCGGGCCCGTCGAGGTCGAGCTGTTCAACGACGCGCTGTGGGCGCGCGACGGACGGGAGGTGCTGGCCGAGACGGCGGCACGGTACGTGGCCCACGCGCTGTAGGGCCGGGAGTCCGCGCGCCGCAGGGCCGGGGGAGGGCGACCCGTCCACGCGGGCGCCCCCCGCCCCGTACCCGCGGATTCGTCACACGGCCCCGAGGTGCGCCGTCAGCCGCCGGAAGCGGGGCCACGCCTCGGGGTCCAGGGCGTCGCCCAGCGGATAGTGCAGACCGGGGGCGGCCGCCGGGCCGAGCGGGACCGGGCTCAGGGCCAGCGGGGGCCGGCGGGCGTGACCGACGCCGATGGCACTCACGTCGGCCGGGCCCAGGGTGAAGGTGTACGGGACCGGCGGGGCCTCCAGCCGCGGGGGAGCCGTCAGGTCCCGGCGGGCGGCCCGCAGCGAGGTGAGCATGGTGACGAGGCCGTGCTTGGCGACGAGCGTCCCGGCCAGCCCCTCCAGCGCGTCCAGCGGGATGGCCTCGTCCTCCCCGAAGCCGAGGGTGAGGGTGATGTCCTCCTCCACGCCCGCGCTCGTCCGGGTCACGCGCATCGTGGCGACGGCGGGCCGGCCGGGGTCGCCGACCACGACGAACGCGCTGGGCTCGGGCGCGCGGTCGCGGGCGAGGTCGGTGAGCTGACGGGTCGACCAGGGCAGGTTCACGGGTTCCGCCGTGCCCCAGCCGGCCGGGGCCGCGCCGGTCAGCGCCTCCCAGGCACTCTCCAGCGCCCGCCCGAGGACGAGCCGTTCGTCGGCGGGCAGCCGGGTCCGGATCGCGACGACGAGCTGCCGTTCCCCGGCGGGCGCCGTCCTGGCGAACGCCTCGGCCACCGACCCCTCCACCCCGGTCCCGTCGGCCGTCGGCCGCAGCACCGGCGCGAACGTGCCGCCCTTCCAGTGCAGCACCGCGCCCGACAGCCCGTCGTGATACCCGGCGTCCGGGTCCTGGACGACCCAGCGGTTGGGGGCCTGTGCGAGCAGGGTCCGGGCGGGGGCGCTGAGGCGCACATGGGGCGGGGTGACGATGTGCAGCGCGCGGCCGCCGGCGGCGGTGACCCGGAAGATCTCCGACAGCCAGGACGTCACCGCGACCACCGGACGGTCGACGAGGACGACGGCCGTGCTCTCGGTCACCACGTCCACCGTGGGGCGGACCGTGTCGGAGGCCGTGACACCGTCGAGGTCGACGACGTCGGTACCGGCGGCCCCGGGGGGCCAGGTCGTGCCGCCGAGCAGGGCGTTCAGCCGCCCGCACACCGCCCCGGCGAGCCGTTCGGCCTCCGGTACGGCCGTCGCGGCGCGGGCCTCCGTCCACCAGAACGGCACGGGCACGTCCTGGCCGAGCAGCCGTCCGGCCTCGCCCGGCACCTGGACCAGGACGGGTGCCTCGACGGAGACCAGGGGACGGCCGCCGGGTCCGCTCAGCTGGAGCACGGCGCCGTCGGCGGCCGCGGTCAGCTCCAGGTCGGGGCCGCCCGCGTACAGGCCGGCCACCAGGGACCAGGTGTCGGGCATCTTCGGGGTGAGGGCGATGACGTCCTTGGTCACGGGGTGCGGGCCTCTTCGTCGGTGAGGGCGGTCTGTATGAGCTGGTGGCTGCGGCCGCGCCGGATCAGCGTGCCCCGGCCCGGCGGCTGCGCGGAGGCGTAGAAACCGGGGAAGAGCTGGCCCTCCGTACGGTCGCCGGTCATCACCAGCGCCGTCGTCCCGGTCTCCCGCAGCGTCGTCAGCAGCGGCTCGTACAGCGCCCGGGAGGCGCCGGCGACGCGCCGGGCGACGACGAAGTGCAGACCGATGTCCTGCGCGGACGACACGTACGGCAGGAACGGCGCCAGGGGCTGCTGCCCCGCCGTGGTGAGGATGTCGTAGTCGTCGACGAGGATCACGATCCGCGGCCCGGTGAACGACGGTTCGTCGGTGACCGCGTCCGGGTCGGCGGTCTCCGGCAGCCGCTTCTCCAGCTCGGCGGCGATCCCGCCGGACAGCGCGGCGGCGAGCTTCGCGTTGTGGGCGTAGCCCCCGCGGTACGCCTCCGGGACCACCCCGCGCAGGCCCCGGCGCGGGTCGAAGACGCCGAAGACCAGCTCCTCGTCCGAGTGGCGGGCGACGAGCTGCCGGGCGATCAGCTTCAGCAGGTTGGTCTTGCCGCACTCGTTGTCGCCGAGGACCAGCAGGTGCTGGTCCGCGCCGAACAGGTCGAGCAGGGCGGGCGCGAGCGCGTCCTGGTCGACGCCGAGCGGCACCCGGCGGGGCTCGGCGGCCGGGGACGGCAGCCGCTCGGCCGGCAGCCGGGTCGGCAGCACCCGCACCGGGGACGCCAGTTCGCCGTGCCAGGTCGCCCGGATCGTCCGGGCGGCGTCCTCCAGGGCGGGGCCGAGGTCGCCCGTGGACGTCGAGCCGTCCAGACGGGGCAGCGCGGCCTGCGCGAACAGCTTCGTGTCGGTCAGCACCCGGCCCGGGGTGTCCGGGGCGAGCGTCTCGGACAGCTTGCGGTCCACGGACGAGTCGGCCGGGTCGTTGAGCCGCAGCTCGACCCGGGTGCCGAACATGGACTGGGTGGCGATGCGGACGTCGTTCCAGCGGAGCATGCCGGCCACCACGTGGATGCCGTAGCCGCCGCCGCGCTTGAGGAGGTCGGCCACCGCGTCGTCGAGGTCGTCGAACTCGTCGCGCAGCGCGCCGAACCCGTCGACGAGCAGCACCACGTCGGTCGAGCCGAGCTCCGGCAGCTTCCCCGCGGCACGCAGGGCGCGCAGCTGGTCCACGGAGTCGATGCCGTGCTCGCGGAACAGCTCCTCGCGCGCGTCCAGCACACCGCGGACCTCGGCGACCGTACGGGCGGCCCGCTCGTGGTCGGCGCGGCCCGCGATCCCGCCGACGTGCGGCAGCCCCGCCAGCGCGCTCAGCCCGCCGCCGACCAGGTCGAGGCCGTACACGGCGACGTCGTACGGGGTGTGGGTGGTGGCCAGGGACAGCGCGAGGGTGCGCAGCAGCGTGGTCTTGCCGGACTGCGGGCCGCCGATCACGGCGACGTGGCCGCCTGCGACCGTCAGGTCCAGCTCCCAGCGGCCCTGCCACTGGCGCGCCGGGTCGTCGAGGACGCCCAGCGGCACCCGCATCGGCCGGGTCGGCCCCGCGAGGTGCAGCCCGCGTTCGGAGACCTGGACCGGTCCGGCGGTGGAGTCGAGGGCGACGGCGTCCGGCAGCGGCGGCAGCCAGATCCGGCGCACCGGTCCGGCGGCCGCGGCGAGCTGGTCGACCATCACCGACATCACGGTCGGACCGGTCTCCCGCTTCGTCGCGACGGGCCCCTCGCCGGCGGCCTCGGTCCGCGGCGCCTCCAGCGTGTTGAACGTCGGGTACGGCAGGACCAGCGGCGTGTCGTCGGCCGCCTCCCGCAGCGCGGGCCCCCGGTAGGCACCGGAGACGTAGCCCGCCTTGAACCGCTCGTACGTGGAGGTGTCCACCTTCAGGTAGCCGAAGCCGGGCAGCGGCGGCAGGTGGAAGGCGTCGGTGGTGTCGAGGACCGTGCGCGACTCGTCGGCGGAGAAGGTGCGCAGCCCGAGCCGGTACGACAGATAGGTGTCCAGGCCCTTCAGCCTGCCGCCCTCGATGCGCTGGCTCGACAGCAGCAGATGGACGCCGATGGACCGGCCGATCCGGCCGATGGACAGGAACAGGTCGATGAAGTCGGGCTTCGCGGTGAGGAGTTCACCGAACTCGTCGATGACGACGAACAGGTGGGGCAGCGGGTCCAGGTCGGGGCGCCCGTCCGCGCGCAGGGCCGCGTAGTGCCCGATGTCGGCGACGTTGCCCGCGTCCTTGAGCACCTGCTGGCGGCGCTTGACCTCCCCGGCGAGGGAGGTGTGGACGCGCTCGACGAGTCCGGCCTGGTTCTCCAGGTTGGTGATGACACCGGCCACGTGCGGGAGACCGGTGAACGGGGCGAACGTGGCGCCGCCCTTGTAGTCGACCAGGACGAGCGCCAGGTCCTCGGGGGAGTGCGTGGCGGTCAGCGCCAGGACCAGGGTGCGCAGCAGCTCGCTCTTGCCGGAACCGGTGGCGCCCACGCACAGCCCGTGCGGGCCCATGCCCAGCTCGGACGACTCCTTCAGGTCGAGCAGCACCGGCTCGTGACGGTCGGTCAGGCCGATCGGCACGCGCAGGAACTCGCGTTCCCCGCGCGGCGCCCACATCCGGGTCACGTCCAGCACCGCCGGGTCCTCGACGCCCAGCAGCCCCGGGAAGTCCACCGGGCCGGAGACCGGGGTGCCCTCGGCCGCGGACTCGGCGGACAGCCGCAGCGGCGCCAGCAGCCGGGCCAGGCCCTCCGCGCCGGCGACGGACACCTCGTCCGACGTGCCCCGGGCGGCCGGGGCCTGTGCCGCGCCCGGGGCCGCCTGCGGGCCGGGCCCGCGCAGGTCCTCCACGACGACCTGGTCGCCGTCGACGGTGATACGGACCGTCACCTGGTCCGGCTCGTGCACCTGCCGCTCCAGCAGGTGCAGCACGGTGACGCCCATGTCGGCGAGGTCCACCGCCGAGTCCGGCCGGGGCAGCTCGGCCGCCGTCTCCCCGTACTCGTCACTGATCACCAGCAGCCGGCCGGTCAGCCGCAGCGCGTTGCGGTCGGACAGGCCCCGGCGCACCTCCGCCGCGTACGAGGCGCGCTGCCCCAGGTCGTGCCGGCACAGCCGGGCCAGCTGCGGCAGACTCGGCGCGATCCGGCGGGCGGCCACCGGGCCGTCGTGCTCCAGGTCGTCCAGGACGTGCGGCAGCCACTTCGCCCACTCCCAGTCGGCCAGCTTCTCCCCGGGCACCCCGAGGGCCACGGCCACGTCGTCCGGCGCGTGCGTGACCGCCGTCTGCACCAGCAGGGCCCGCGCCACCCGCAGCACGCCCTCCCGGTCGCCGACGACGCTCACGTTGCCCGCCCGGTCCAGCGGCACCGTCAGCGGGCAGTCACCGGCGACCGAGAACCGCCCGAGCAGCGCCCGCGCCTCGTTCAGCATGAACGGGTCGGGCGGCGTCAGCACCCCGCCGGCGCTGTTCTGCCCGACCGACAGCTCCTGCACGGGTATGTCGCCGGTGCCCACCCGCACCCGCAGGAAGTCCGCGTCCTGCCGCCGCCGCTCCCACAGTCGCGCCGGGTCGCGCACCAGGTCGTACAGGGCCTGCGGCGGCGCGTTGAGCTCCCGCGACAGCCGGCGCAGCTCCCGCTCGCCCTCGCCGAACTCCTCGCGCAGCTCCTCCAGATACTCCAGATACCGCTCGCGCTGGGTGCGCCGGGTCCGCTGCGCCTTGCCGCGCTGCGACAGGAACAGGCCGACCGCGCCGAGCAGCGCGATGACCAGCACCACCGCGCCGAGCGCGGCGAACTGGCTGTTGCGGACCACCGTCATCATCACGACCGAGCCCATGACACCGGCCATGGGCAGCAGCGCCGTCGCCGCGTTGCCCATTTTGCCCTCGGGCAGGTTCGGCGGCGGCTCGACCGTGCGCGGCGGGGCGGACACGAGCGGACGCGTGCTGCGCGCGGGCCGGTGGATCTGACGCTGGGTCACGGACGGGGGCCTTCTTCGGTGGGTGGGTGACTGGGGTCAGGGGATGAGGAGCGCGGGTGAGGGGGCGGAGGGCTCCCGGTGGCCCGGAGGCCCAGGAGGCCGCCCGGTCACCGGGTCCTCGTGGCGCGCCGCATCGCCTCGGCGGCCAGCCGCACCGCCGCGTCGCGGGTGGACCGGCCCAGCAGGTCGGTGCGGATCGGGCCGCCGCCGGCCAGGTGGCGGTCGTAGGGCACGGTGACGACGGTGACCCCGGCCTCCCGCAGGTGGGCGGCGGCCTCCTTGGCGTCCAGGATGAGGTCGGGCGAATTGGCGGTGAGGGCGACGACGGTCGTGGCGAGCGCGGAGTGCGGCAGCTGGCCCAGCCAGTCCAGGACCTGCCGGGTGCCGTTCACCCCCTCCGCGGTCGTCGGGGCGACGATCACCCGGGCGTGCGCGGTGTCCATCGCGGTACGGGCCACCACACCGGGCAGCGACTCGCAGTCCACCACCGTCACCGCGAAGTAGCGGCGCAGCGCCAGGGTCACGGTCCGGTACGTCCGCATGTCCAGGGGGGCGCCGACCCGGCCCCGGCTCGCGGGCAGCAGCCAGCCGCCGTCGGTCACCGGCACCAGGTAGCCGGTGACGTCGGTGAGCTGCATGGACGGTTCGAGGATTCCGGCCAGGTCGGCGCACGCCCAGCGGACCGACTCCGCGCCCATCCGCACCGGCAGCGTGCCGAGCGCGCCGTCCGCCTCCAGGGTGAGCACCGGGTCGTGCCGGTAGTGGTTGAAGGTCCGGCCCAGCAGCGCGGACACCGTCGACTTCCCGACACCGCCCCGGATCGACGTCACCGCGATCACCCGGCCCGTGGTGACCGGCTGCTGCAGCTCCTGGGCGATCCGCGTCTCCTCGGCCACGTCCTGCGCGGCCGACGCCGTCATCCTGCGCAGCGAACGGCCGGTGCGCCGGGCCACCGAGTCCCCGTGCTGCTGCCGCCCCAGGGCACGCGCGAGCCGGGGGTCGACGGTGGGCACGGACTCGGGCGCGGGCGCCGGGACACGCGGGTCACGGGGCGTACGCGGAACCGGCGCGGCACCCTCTCCGGGACGCGGGCCAGGGGTGCCCTGGGGGTCGGAGGGCGGGGTGGCGGAGACGGCGGGGAGGCCGGAAGGAGCGGGCGGGGCCGGGGGGACCGGGTTCGCAGGGGCGGAGGGGTGTACGGGATGCGGAGGGGCCGGCGGACGCACGGGCTCCCGCGCTCCCTGCGGGCCGACGGGGCTCGCGGGGGCCACGGGACCCACCGGGCCCTCGGAACCCAGAGGGCCCGCGGGACTGGCGGGACCTGGTCCGGCTGGACCCACCGGGGGGCCCGACGGGCTCTGCGAGCGTTCCGGTTCCTCCGAGGGCACGGGGTGGACGAGGCGCAGGGCCGGGCCGCCGGGCCGAGGATCCGGGGCCGTGGGCAGCGGCGGCGGGGCCGCCGGGCCGGCCTGCCGGGCGAGGGCGTCGTGGGGCGGGGCCACGGCGGCCGGCCCGGAGCCGTCCCCCGCGTCACCCTGCCGGAAGGCACCCGCGTCACCCTGCCGGAAGGCATCCGCCTCGCCCTGCCGGGAGGCGCCACCGTCGCCGCGCCGTGCGGCGTCCGCGTCGGGGCGGCCCAGTTCCCGGAGCACGTCACGCTGCCAGTCCCCGGCCGGGGATCCGGCGCCGGTGGCTCCCGGGGCGGCCCCGGTCTCCGGCTCGTTCGGGAACCCCTCCGCTCCCCGCGACCCCTGCGTCATGTCCGCACCGTCCCCCTAAGCGAAGGTGTCGAGCAGTCGCCCGTACACGCCGAACACCCCGAGGAGCAGCGGGAACAGGGCGATCACACCCAAGGACTCGAGGGTGTCACCCGCCCGCCGCAGCCGTACCCGTACATGTTCGGCCGGCTGCAGGGCCAGGACCACCAGCGGCAGCACCGCCAGGACGGCGAGGACGGCGAGCGGGCCCGTCGAGTCCGCGCGCTGGTCCAGCCACACCGCGATCAGCCGCACGACGAGCACGGCCGCACCGGCCAGGAGCACCACGACCTCCGCGACCAGCGGAAAGGCGCGCGCCCGCAGCGCCAGGACCACCGCCGCGACGGCGACGAGCGCGACCGTCCAGGTGGTGGCGTCGCGCAGCGCGAACACACCGGCGACCGCCGCCGAGACGGCCGTCGTGACCGTGGCGAGCGCCAGCCCCCGGTGCGTGGCCGCGAGAGCCGCCGACACCTGATAGCGGCTCACCGACACCCCGCCTGACCGCCGGTCGTCGAGACCCGACAGCCCCGACGCCATCAGCGCCAGCCGGGGCAGCAGACCGAGCACCACGACGGAGACGACGGCGAGCAGCGTTCCCGTACGGGACTGCCCGACGCCCGTCTCCGCGCCGGACTCCAGCGTGACGGCGCCCAGCCAGCAGAGGCCGCAGGCCGCGAGGGCCCCGGCGCCGACCAGTCCGCCGCGCCCGAGCGGGGTGAACAGGCCGAGCAGCAGCAGGGTCAGGACGAGGACCCCGGCGACCCCCGCCGGCCCGGCCGCGCCGGACCAGTCCCGTGCGCCGGCGAGCGTCCACGCGCCCAGGGCGCCCACCGCACCCGCGGTGGCGATCAGCGTCGCGGCGAGCCCGCGCCGCCCGGCGCGCCCGAGCAGCGCCCCGCCGAGCGCGCACACGGCGGCGACGGCGAGCAGCGTGCCGGCGACCGCCGCGTGCCCGTACTCGGAGCGGGCGAAGACCCCCGCGAGCGTCGCCCAGACGACGGTCGCGAGTCCGGCGACGACCCGGCGGGCGGCGGGCCGCCAGCGCCAGGCGCGCAGATCCAGGTCCTCGGCCACCTCGTCGGTGACGTCGTGGACCACGGGCGCCGACGGGGCGTCCTCGGCGCGCACCAGCCGCAGCACCGCGCCGTCCGGGACACCGGCCGACTGGAGCGTGCTGGCGTGCGCGAGGGCGGAACCGTCGGCGGTGACGAGGTGGCGTAGCTCGGGCCGGCCCGCCACGCGGTCGTCGAGCAGCCGCATGATCTCGGGCAGCAGCAGTCCGACCGGTTCCGTGGAGGGCAGGACGAGGTCGACGCGACGTCGCTCGCCGACCAGGGTGACGCGGCTCAGCGGGGTACGTCCGACACTCCCGGCGCCACCGCTCCCGCCACCGCCGATACCGCTCCCCTTGCTGGTCAGGGCCCCCGGAGATATCACGTTTTCGAACCTATCATCGAGCAGAAGAGGACACGGAGGGCGACGGCGACGGCGGGGAGGACCCGGCCGACGGTGTCGCGGAGACGCCCGAAGTCGGCTGCACGGGAATGCCGTTCTGGGTCTTGCCGATGACCCGGTGGGACACGAACGACCACCCCACGCACCCCGCGCACAGCACGGCGGCGATCACCACACCGGCGAACACCTTGCCGATGCGCTCGTCCACGGAGCGCCGCTGCCGCTGCGCCCCGAACAGCAGCGCGTCCCGGAGCCGCCGCCGGCGCACCGACACGGACTCCAGCAGCTGACTGTCGTAATCCTGAGCCGTCACAACTACCCGTCACCACTCGTCATTCGCCGGTCCTCCGCCATCGTCCCGCTGGTCGTGCTGGTTGTGCTCGCCGTGCTGGTTCCGCTGGTTGCGTTCGTCGTCCGCCCGGCGGTGCCGGCCGCGGGCCGCGGGTGCGGGCGCGCGGCCGAACGCCCGCCGGATCAGCCGATGTTGTCGACCGCCGCGCGGGCCTTGGCCAGCGTCGCCTGGGCGGTGCCGTCGTTCTGCTCCAGGGTGGTGCGCACGAGGCGGATGATGTCGCGGACCTCGTTGGCCGCGCGGTTCCAGCGGATCTCCTTGCCGTGGTACTCGTCGGAGACACCGTCGGCCTGGAACTCGGTCATCGCGGCCTTCACCGCGCGGTCGCGGTCGCCGAGGACGCGTTCCAGCTGGCCGATGATGCTCTGCAGGCTGCCCTGCACCTCGCTGGAGGCGCCGGTGTCGTACGAGCGGCGGTCCTGGTTCTGACCCATCGTCTGATTCCCCCTCTTCCCTGCTTATCGGGCGCCGAAGCGGGCCGCGTCGAAGTTGGCGGCGCCCATGTTCTGGTGGGCGTTGTCGTGCTGCTCCTGGTCACCGGTGCCGAACGCGGTGTCCATGCCGCCCTGGCCGCCGAGGATCGCGCCCAGCGAGCCGTTCAGCGCGTCGGTGATCTCGTCCGCGCGGTTCTTGAACGAGTCGAAGGCGGCCTTGCCCGAGCCGTTGAACTTGCCCTCGAGCGGCTCGGCGGCCTGGATCAGCCACTGGATCAGCGTGCCCAGGTCGGTGCTCGAACCGACCGTGCTCTTGCCGAGGTCCGCCAGGGTCGTCGATCCCATGTCGAACTTCATTCACACACCCCCGTATGTCATGTTGAGTATGCGGTGTTCCGTTTGTCACGTTCGCATCACTGTACGTCGAACATGCTCTCCCACAACGCGTTGCAGCCGCAACGCCGTTCCCCGGGGAGTGACGTGATCGCGACACAACCCGGACACGGTGCTGACGGGGGGAGAGGAGAACCCCGGCTCCGCGAAAAAAATCACCGACTGCCGTGCAACCGTCCCGGCCGCTCGTGGGTCGTACGTGGCATCAGAACCTCCGGAGGGGGGATCCGGGGGGGATCACGGGGGTTCTGACGGAGGGGAAAAGCCGAGGGGCCCGGTCGACGGACCGGGCCCCTCGAAGTACGCCCACGGCACGGGGGCGTATGCCCACGGCGCGGAGTCCGACGTACGCGCACGGCGCGGAGCCGTCCGTCCGCCGGACGGGGCGTCAGGACAGCGACGCGGCCGGCAGCGTGGCCACCTCGGCGGCCGTGGGGAACGAGCCCTGCGCCCCCTGCCCGGTGACCGCGGCGGCCCCCACCCGGGCCGCGTACCCGGCGGCGGCCGGCAGGCTCTCGCCCCTTCCGAGCCGCCAGGCCAGCGCCGCGGTGAACGCGTCGCCCGCCCCCGTGGTGTCCACGGCGTCGACCGGGACGGACGGCACCCGCGCCGTGCCCGATCCGTCCGCCACCAGCGCGCCCTCGGCGCCCAGCGTGATCACCACCGACCGCGGGCCGAGGGCGAGCAGCGCCGCCGCCCACTCCCCGGGCGACTCCCCGAGCGCGCCACCGGTGACGACCCGCGCCTCGTGCTCGTTCACGATCAGCGGGTCGCAGGCCGCGAGCACCACCGCGGGCAGCCGCACGGGCGGCGACGCGTTCAGGACGAGACGGCTGCCGGGGGCGAGGGACGCCGCGACCGCGGAGACGGTGCGCAGCGGGATCTCCAGCTGGGTGGAGACCACCCGGGCGGCCAGGAACAGGCCCTCGGCCGCCCGCACGTCCTCGGGAGTCAGCCGCCCGTTCGCGCCCGGCGAGACGACGATGCTGTTGTCCCCGGACGGATCCACCGTGATCAGCGCGACCCCGGTGGGCGCCCCGCCGACGAGTACCCCGGCCGTGTCGACGCCCGCCTCGCGCTGCGCGTCGAGCAGCAGCCGGCCGTGCGCGTCGTCGCCGACCCGGGCCAGCAGGGCCGTACGGGCCCCGAGCCGGGCGGCGGCGACCGCCTGGTTGGCGCCCTTGCCGCCCGGGTGGACGGCCAGGTCGGAGCCGAGCACCGTCTCGCCGGCGGCCGGCCGCCGCTCCACACCGATCACCAGATCGGCGTTGGCCGACCCCACGACCAGCAGATCGTAGCCGCAGTCGTCCATGAACCGTCTCTCCCTACCCGCGCCCGAGGCCTCAGCCGGTGAGGCCGCCCTGTTCTCCGCTCCACTGTGACGGGTCCCTCACCGGCTTGCGGCGTTCCGGCCCCGGCGGCCCCCCAGCGCGTCGCCCCGGCGACTCTCGGCGCGTCGCCCCGGCGGCCGGGTCCGCTCGACCCTGCGGCCGGGTCAGCTCACCGCCGCCTGGTCGCCGAGCACGGCGGCGAACATGCCGGCCTCGTAGGAGCCGCCCGCCTGGTGCGTGATCACGGCGAGCCGGTTGGCCGCGTTGATGAGGGCGACCAGGCAGACCAGCGCGGCGACCTGGTCGTCGTCGTAGTGCTCGCGCACCAGGGCCCAGGTCTCGTCGGACACGCCCTGGTGGGCGTCGGCGAGCCGGGTGCCCTCCTCGGCGAGTGCCAGCGCGGCCCGCTCGGCCTCCGTGAACACCGTGGACTCCCGCCAGGCGGCGACCAGGTGGAGCCGGACCGCGCTCTCACCGGCGGCCGCGGCCTCCTTGGTGTGCATGTCGATGCAGTGCCCGCAGCCGTTGATCTGGCTGGCCCGCAACGACACCAGCTCCTGCGTGGAACTCGGCAGCGCCGACTGGTGGACGATCAGGCCGGCGCCCGCGAACCGCTTGGCGAACCGGGCGGCGAGCTCGTTCTCGAGCAGGTTGAATCGGGTGTCCATGATCTCGTCCTCACTCGTGGTGTGCCGCGGCACTCGTTCACGCCGCGATGACGCTCACAAGATGCCGACCGGCCGGTCCCTGTGACGCGGCGCCGATGTGACGTGGACCACCCTCGGGAGGCGTCACAGAAGCGCGGTGACCGGCGTCCTGTGCACATGACACCGTTGGAGGCGAAGAAGCGGGAGCTGCCGGTGACGAGCGAGCACAGCGGGCCCGAGGGCGGCCCCGGGAGCGGGCGGGACGGCCGGCGCGGGGACGAGCACGAGGGCGAGCGCGCAGGCGAGCGCCCTGGGGCGGGCGGGCCTGAGGGCGAAGGTTCCCGCGTGCGGGAGGGCGCGGCGGCGGGGCGGCCCGGCGACGGCCCCGGACACCCGGATCCGGCCACCGAGACCTTCGTCGCCCACCGCAACCTGCTCTTCACCGTCGCCTACGAGATGCTCGGCTCGGCCGCCGACGCCGAGGACGTCCTCCAGGAGACCTGGCTGCGCTGGGCGGAGGTCGACCTCGGCCCGGTCCGCGACCGGCGTGCGTACCTGGTCCGGATCACCACCCGCCAGGCGCTGACCCGGCTGCGTACGCTCGGCCGCCGCAAGGAGTCCTACGTCGGCTCCTGGCTGCCCGAGCCGCTGCTGACCGCGCCCGACGTGGCCGACGACGTCGAGCTGGCCGACAGCGTCTCGATGGCGATGATGCTGGTCCTGGAGACGCTCACGCCCACCGAGCGGGCGGTGTTCGTGCTGCGCGAGGTGTTCGAACTCGGCTACGACGAGATCGCCGAGGCCGTCGAGAAGAGCCCGGCAGCCGTCCGCCAGACCGCCCACCGGGCCCGCGCGCACGTCGCGGCGCGCCGGCCGCGCGGGGCCGTCTCCCCGCCCGAGACCCGGGACGCGCTCGCCGCTTTCCAGCGGGCCGTCGAGACCGGTGACCTGCAAGGCCTCCTGGACGTCCTCGCGCCGGACGTCGTCCTGCTGGGCGACGGCGGCGGCATCAAGCAGGCCGTCCTGCGGCCCGTCACGGGCGCCGACAAGGTGGCCCGCCTCCTGCTCGGCGGACTGACCAGGCTGTCCGTCGAGATGTCGATGGCACCGGCCCAGGTCAACGGTTACCCCGGCCTGATCATCCGGCTCGACGGCGAGCTCGACACCGTGGTCGCGGCGCGCCTCGACCACGGCCTCATCACCGGGCTCTACGCCGTACGCAACCCCGAGAAGCTCACCCGGATGCGGAGGGAGAACGCCCTGGGCCGCTGAGCGCGACGCCCGCCGTCACCCGAGCGCTGCCCGCCGTCACCCGCGCGCGGCCGCCGTCGTTCCAGCGGGCCCTGCGGCCCCGTGGGGCCCGGTGCCGGGCAGGGGGACGCGGCCTTCGCGGGATGCCGAGGCCGGGCAGCCGGTGCTCAGGGAAAACCCGTACCGCCATGGCCACGAAGGGCGGAGACTCGTTCCATGGCGGACATGGGGGCGTTCCGTACGGCGGTCACGGCGTGGGCGGCCGGCGGCCCGGGCGGGCCCGCGCGCGAGCTGGCCGCGCGGCTGTCCGTCCGTACGGCCGTCCTGCTCGAAGGCGCGAGCGACAGGGCCGCGGTCGACGCGCTGGCCGCGCGCCACGGCCGTGACCCGGCGGCCGAGGGGATCTGCGTCCTGCCGATGGGCGGCGCGATGAACGTCGGCCGCTTCGCCCGCGTCCTCGGACCGTCCGGCCTCGGCCTCCGCCTCACGGGACTCTGCGACGAGCGCGAGCGGGGCTTCTACGTCCGCGCCCTGACACCGGCGGCCCCCGCACCGCACAGCCGTACGGCATCCGCCGGCCTCGTCGGCAGCGGTACCGCGCCCTCCGGTCTCGCGGGCGGCGGCACGGCGCTCACCGGCCTCTTCGTCTGCGCGGCGGATCTGGAGGACGAGCTCATCCGCGCGCTGGGCGTGGCCCGGGTGACGGAACTCGTCGAGGCGGAGGGCGACCTGCGGCCCCTGCGGACCTTCCTGCGCCAGCCCGCGCAGCGAGACCGCCCGGCCGGGCAGCAGGTGCGCCGCTTCCTCGGCACGAAGAAGGGCCGCAAGATCCACTACGGCCGTGTCCTCGTCGAGGCACTCGAACCCGGCCGCGTCCCCGCTCCCCTCGCCGGTCTGCTCGCCGCACTCTGACCGCGGGGCGCGCACCGGCCACGTCCACGTTCCTGTGTCCGTGGCCCCATGTCCCGAGCCGCCGGGTGTTCCCCGATCCGCCAGGTGTCCCCGATCCGCCGGGTGTCCGTCCCGTCGCCCCGCGTCCGGGTCCCGTACGCGCTGTCACACCCCACCGGTACCGTCGGACCATGCCCAACCAGCCCGGCCCGGCCCCCGGCGAACGGCGGCTCGCCACCCTCGAAGGCGTCCTGGAACGCATCACGTACGCCAACGAGGACAACGGCTACACGGTCGCGCGCGTGGACACCGGCCGCGGCGCCGGTGACCTGCTGACGGTCGTCGGCGCCCTGCTCGGCGCCCAGGTCGGCGAGTCCCTGCGCATGGAGGGCCGCTGGGGCTCCCACCCGCAGTACGGCAAGCAGTTCACGGTGGAGAACTACACGACGCTGCTCCCGGCCACGGTCCAGGGCATCCGGCGCTACCTCGGCTCCGGGCTGGTCAAGGGCATCGGCCCGGTCTTCGCCGACCGGATCACGCAGCACTTCGGCCTCGACACCCTCACGATCATCGAGGAGGAGCCCAAGCGGCTCATCGAGGTCCCCGGCCTCGGCCCCAAGCGGACGAAGAAGATCGCCGACGCCTGGGAGGAGCAGAAGGCGATCAAGGAGGTCATGCTCTTCCTCCAGACCGTCGAGGTGTCGACGTCGATCGCGGTCCGTATCTACAAGAAGTACGGCGACGCCTCGATCTCCGTCGTGAAGAACCAGCCCTACCGGCTCGCGTCGGACGTCTGGGGCATCGGCTTCCTCACCGCCGACAAGATCGCCCAGTCCGTGGGCATCCCGCACGACAGCCCGGACCGGGTGAAGGCGGGCCTGCAGTACGCCCTGTCGCAGGCCACCGACCAGGGGCACTGCTACCTCCCCGAGGAGAAGCTGATCTCCGACGCGGTGAAGCTGCTCCAGGTGGACACCGGCCTGGTCATCGAGTGCCTCGCGGAGCTGGCCGCCGAGCCGGAGGAGGACGGCGGCGACCCCGGCGTCGTACGGGAGAAGGTCCCCGGACCCGACGGCGGCGACCCCGTCACCGCCGTCTACCTCGTCCCGTTCCACCGCGCCGAGCTGGCCCTGGCCGGACAGCTCCGCCGCCTCCTCCGGACGGACGAGGACCGGATGCCCGGCTTCCAGGACGTGGCCTGGGACAAGGCGCTCGGCTGGCTCAAGGGCCGTACCGGCACCGAGCTCGCCCCCGAGCAGGAGGCCGCCGTCAAGCTGGCGCTGACCGAGAAGGTCGCCGTCCTCACCGGCGGGCCGGGTTGTGGCAAGTCGTTCACGGTCAGGTCCGTCGTGGAGCTGGCCCGTGCCAGGAAGGCCAAGGTCGTCCTCGCCGCACCGACCGGCCGCGCCGCCAAGCGCCTCGCCGAGCTGACCGGCGCCGAGGCGTCCACCGTGCACCGGCTGCTGGAGCTCAAGCCGGGCGGCGACGCGGCCTACGACCGGGACCGCCCGCTGGACGCCGACCTGGTCGTGGTCGACGAGGCCTCCATGCTCGACCTCCTCCTCGCCAACAAGCTGGTCAAGGCCGTCGCCCCCGGTGCCCATCTGCTCTTCGTCGGGGACGTCGACCAGCTGCCCAGCGTCGGCGCGGGGGAGGTGCTGCGGGATCTCCTGGCCGACGGCAGCCCTGTCCCGGCCGTCCGGCTCACCCGCGTGTTCCGCCAGGCCCAGCAGTCGGGCGTGGTGACGAACGCGCACCGGATCAACGCGGGGCAGCACCCACTCACCGACGGCATGAACGACTTCTTCCTCTTCGTCGAGGACGACACGGAGGAGGCCGGGCGCCTCACGGTGGACGTCGCCGCCCGCCGCATCCCGGCGAAGTTCGGTCTCGACCCGCGCCGGGACGTGCAGGTCCTCGCGCCCATGCACCGGGGGCCCGCCGGCGCCGGCACGCTGAACGGGCTGCTCCAGCAGGCCGTCACCCCGGGGCGCCCGGACGTGCCCGAGAAGCGCTTCGGCGGCCGCGTCTTCCGCGTCGGCGACAAGGTCACCCAGATCCGCAACAACTACGAGAAGGGCGAGAACGGCGTCTTCAACGGCACGGTCGGCGTGGTCACCTCGCTCGACCCGGTGGACCAGCGCCTCACCGTGCTGACGGACGAGGACGAGGAGGTGCCGTACGACTTCGACGAGCTGGACGAGCTGGCGCACGCCTACGCGGTCACCATCCACCGCTCCCAGGGCAGCGAGTACCCGGCGGTGGTGATCCCCGTGACGACCGGCGCCTGGATGATGCTCCAGCGGAACCTGCTGTACACGGCCGTCACCCGCGCCAAGCGGCTCGTCGTCCTCGTCGGCTCGCGCAGGGCGATCGGCCAGGCGGTGCGTACGGTGTCGGCCGGACGCCGGTGCACGGCGCTCGACTTCCGGCTTTCGGGAGCCTGATCCGCAAGCTTCACGGCCCGCGTGTCCGCCGTCAGGAAAAAAATGATCGATCAAACGAGTCGCAAAGGTCACAGAGCACTTCCCCAACCGGAGACGGGAAGGCAGGATGAGCAGGTTGGCGGCACTGAGTGCCGCCAATAGGCCCAATGGTCGACCCCGAGTGCACTCTCCAGGGCCAAATGGGGGATGGTAGAGACAGTCAGGGCACCTCGAAGAAGAGGCACAACGTCGGTGAGGGATGACGTGAGCGACAACTCTGTAGTACTGCGGTACGGCGATGGCGAGTACACCTACCCGGTGATCGACAGCACCGTCGGCGACAAGGGCTTCGACATCGGGAAGCTCCGCGCCCAGACCGGTCTGGTGACGCTGGACAGCGGCTACGGGAACACCGCCGCCTATAAATCCGCGATCACCTACCTCGACGGTGAAGAGGGCATCCTCCGGTACCGCGGCTACCCGATCGAGCAGCTGGCCGAGCACTCCACCTTCCTCGAGGTGGCCTCCCTGCTGATCAACGGTGAGCTGCCGACCGTCGACGAGCTCTCCACCTTCAAGAACGAGATCACCCAGCACACGCTGCTGCACGAGGACGTCAAGCGGTTCTTCCAGGGCTTCCCGCGCGACGCCCACCCGATGGCGATGCTCTCCTCGGTGGTCTCCGCGCTGTCGACGTTCTACCAGGACAGCCACAACCCGTTCGACGAGGAGCAGCGTCACCTCTCGACGATCCGCCTCCTCGCCAAGCTGCCGACGATCGCCGCGTACGCGTACAAGAAGTCGATCGGCCACCCCTTCGTCTACCCGCGCAACGACCTCGGCTACGTCGAGAACTTCCTGCGCATGACCTTCTCGGTCCCGGCGCAGGACTACGAGCCGGACCCGGTCGTCGTCTCCGCGCTCGACAAGCTGCTGATCCTGCACGCGGACCACGAGCAGAACTGCTCGACGTCCACCGTCCGCCTGGTCGGCTCCTCGCAGGCGAACATGTTCGCCTCGATCTCCGCCGGCATCTCCGCCCTGTGGGGCCCGCTGCACGGCGGCGCCAACCAGTCGGTGCTGGAGATGCTGGAGGGCATCCAGGCCTCCGGCGGCGACGTCGACACCTTCATCCGCAAGGTGAAGAACAAGGAAGACGGCGTGAAGCTCATGGGCTTCGGGCACCGCGTCTACAAGAACTTCGACCCCCGGGCGAAGATCATCAAGGCGGCGGCGCACGACGTCCTCTCGGCGCTCGGCAAGTCCGACGAGCTGCTGGACATCGCGCTGAAGCTGGAGGAGCACGCGCTGGCCGACGACTACTTCGTCGAGCGCAAGCTCTACCCGAACGTGGACTTCTACACCGGCCTGATCTACCGGGCCATGGGCTTCCCGACCGAGATGTTCACGGTCCTGTTCGCCCTCGGCCGGCTGCCGGGCTGGATCGCCCAGTGGCACGAGATGATCAAGGAGCCGGGCTCCCGCATCGGCCGCCCGCGCCAGATCTACACGGGCGAGGTCCTGCGCGACTTCACCCCGGTCGAGAGCCGCTGAGTCACCGGAACTCCAGCTCCCGGGCCCCTGGCCCGGGAGCTTTCCCGTCTCCTGCGAGCCGGGAAAACGGAAAGCGCCCCGCTGACGGTCCCCCCACGGGCCGGCAGTCGGGGCGCTTTCCTTGTCCCGGTACGGATTCCCCCCACGGGATCCGGCCGGGCGTTCGGGGCAGCGCCTGAAAGCTGCGAGCAGAACGAGCAGAACTCGCTGTACTGCGAGAACTCCGTGCACTGCGGTGTGGCCGCGATGTGCCGGGACCCGTACCGACGGGAGGGCCGCTCAAAGCTCCCCGGTGTACGTGCCCCGGCATCGCAGTTCCGGGAACGTCCCCCAAGACGTCCCCAGATGCCAGACACGCCCCCCAAGACGTCCCTGACATCGCCAACTTAGACTCACGAACCCCTTCGATGGTTACCTTCAGATCACTGTGATCTGCGTCTCTTGCATTTGTCCCTGAACATGCGCGAGACGTCCGGAATGTCATCCGGGCCCCAAGCGTAAGGAAGATGCGTGAGCCTTGTGAAGAGCTTATGTGAGGCTGCCGTTGGACTCTAGGGGCACTCCCACCTTCCCGTCACGAAAATGACCTGAGCCGAAGACTGTTCGTCACCACGAACACCGAGGAGAAGGCCATCGCGGCGCCCGCGATCATCGGATTGAGGAGCCCCGCCGCGGCGAGCGGCAGCGCGGCCACGTTGTACCCGAAGGCCCACACCAGGTTTCCCTTGATCGTGGAGAGCGTCCTCCGCGACAGCCTGATCGCGTCCGCGGCGACGCGCAGATCACCGCGGACGAGGGTCAGATCGCTCGCCTCGATCGCCGCGTCCGTGCCGGTACCCATCGCCAGTCCCAGGTCCGCGGCGGCGAGTGCGGCCGCGTCGTTGACCCCGTCACCCACCATCGCCACCCCGCGGCCCTCGTCGCGCAGCCGCCGCACCACGTCCACCTTGTCCTGCGGCAGCACCTCGGCGATCACCTCGTCGATGCCGGTGGCGCGGGCCACCGACTCCGCGACGGCCCGGTTGTCACCGGTCAGCAGCACCGGCGTGAGCCCGAGGGCCCGCAACTCCCGTACGGCCTCGGCGCTGGTCTCCTTGACCGCGTCGGCCACCGTCAGGACCCCGAGCGCCGTGCCGCCCCGGGCGACCACGACGGCGGTACGGCCCTCCGCCTCGGCCGCGTCCAGCGCCCGGGCCAGTTCGCCGGGGAGCGCCCCGGGCAGCAGCCAGGCGCGGCCCACCACGACGTCGTGGCCGTCCACGCGGCCCCGCACGCCGAGGCCGGGGACGTTCTCGAAGTGTTCCGGTACCGGGAGCGCCCCCACGCGCTCCTGCGCGCCCGCCGCGACCGCCCGGGCGACCGGGTGCTCGGAGGCGTGCTCCACGGCGCCCGCGAGCCGCAGCAGCTCCCGCTCGCCGGCGCCCTCGGCCGCGTACGCCTCGGCCACGTACACCTCCTGGAGCGTCATCCGGCCGGTCGTCACCGTGCCGGTCTTGTCCAGGACGACGGTGTCCACCCGCCGGGTGGACTCCAGGACCTCGGGTCCCTTGATGAGGATGCCGAGCTGGGCGCCGCGTCCCGTGCCGACCATCAGCGCCGTCGGCGTGGCGAGACCGAGCGCGCACGGACAGGCGATGATCAGCACCGCGATGGCCGCGGTGAAGGCGGCGGCAGTGTCGCCGGTGGTTCCGAGCCAGACGCCGAACGTGCCGAGTGCGAGCGCCAGCACCACCGGCACGAAGATCCCGGCGACCCGGTCGGCGAGGCGCTGCACCTCGGCCTTGCCGTTCTGCGCGTCCTCGACGAGCCGCGCGATGCGCGCGAGCTGGGTGTCGGCGCCGACCCGGGTCGCCTCGACGACCAGCCTGCCCCCGGCGTTCACGGTCGCGCCCGTCACCCGGGAGCCCGCGGAGACGTCGACGGGGACCGACTCGCCGGTCAGCATGGAGGCGTCGACGGCCGACACGCCCTCGACGACCGTGCCGTCGGTGGCGATCTTCTCGCCGGGCCGTACGACGAAGCGGTCGCCGACGGCCAGCCGGTCCACCGGGATCCGCGCCTCGCGGCCCTCGCGCAGCACGGCGACGTCCCGGGCACCCAGTTCCATCAGCGTGCGCAGGGCGGCCCCGGCGCGCCGCTTGGAGCGGGCCTCCAGATAGCGGCCGAGCAGGATCAGGGCGACGACACCCGCGGCGACCTCCAGGTAGACCGTGGACGCGCCGTCCGTCCGCCGGACGGTCAGCTCGAACCCGTGCCGCATCCCGGGCATCCCGGCGTCCCCGAGGAACAGTGCCCACAGGGACCAGCCGAAGGCGGCCAGCGTGCCCACGGAGACCAGCGTGTCCATGGTGGCCGCGCCGTGCCGCGCGTTGGTGAGGGCCGTCCGGTGAAAGGGCAGCCCGCCCCAGACGACCACGGGCGCGGCGAGCGTCAGGGACAGCCACTGCCAGTTGTCGAACTGCAGGGCGGGGATCATCGCCAGCAGGACGACGGGGGCGGCGAGGACGGCGGAGACGGTGAGCCGCTGCCGGAGGGCGGCGAGTTCGGCGTCCTGCCGTCCTGACCGCGCCCCTGGCGCGTACGAAGCCGTGCCCGGGCCCGCGTGCCCGTCCGCGCCCGGAGCCGTGCCGGCGGCGGCCTCCGTGCCGTCCGGGGCCGGTGTGGGCCGGGTCGGGGTGGACGCCCCTGCCCGCTCGTGCGACGGAGGTGGCGGGGGCGGCGGCTCGTGCGCGGTGTACCCCGTCTTCACCACCGTGGCGATCAGATCGGCGACCTGTACCCCCGGGGGGTACGACACCTTCGCCTTCTCCGTCGCGTAGTTCACGGTGGCGGTGACGCCGTCCATCCGGTTGAGCTTCTTCTCGACGCGGGCCGCGCAGGAGGCGCAGGTCATCCCGCCGATCCGGAGCTCGACGTCGGACGTCCCGGGGTGCGGGGCGGCCGCCGGGTCCTGCGGCGGCGCCGACCGCTTCGGCGCGGGCGGTGTCGCGGGTGTCGCGGTGGGCATGTCCGGCTCCGTCGAACGGTCCGTGCCGTACGGAGCCGGTGTCGGCCGGTGCGGTGCGGCGCGGTGTGGGTGGGGCGGACGCCGGTGGCGAGGTGCGGCACCGGCGTCCGGACGTCAGGCGGCGGGGCCGACGAGCTCGAAGCCCGCCTCGTCGACCGCGGCGCGCACGGCCTCCTCGTCGAGCGGGGCGGACGACACGACGGTCACCTCGCCGGTGGCGGCGACGGCCTTCACCGAGTGCACGCCGGTGATCTCGGAGATCTCGCCGGAGACGGCGCCCTCGCAGTGGCCGCAGCTCATCCCGCTCACCTTGTAGACGGTCGTGACGGAACCCTGGGCGTCGTGGGCGTCCTGGGTGCCTCGGGCGTCGGACTGGGCGGTCATGGCGTTCTCCTCACCGGGGTGCCGCGTGCGGCGTGCGGCCTGTTCTGTTGCCTGTGGGACTCACTTTATACCCCTAGGGGGTATCGTCAAGTGTCGGTGTCGGTGTCGGTGTCGGTGTCGGTGCCGGGTTCGTGTGCCGGTGCCGGTGCCGGTGCCGGGGGTCCGGGTGGCGGTGCCGGTCTCGGTCCGTGTGGCGGGTGTGCGGGGCGGGTACCGGCCGCGGGCAGCCGGAAACCCCGCCGGACGCGGGCGCGCGGGCGGGGTGGCGGGCGGTCCGCGGCGTCAGGCTTCCCGGGGGGCGGGCGCACTCGCCGTCGCGAGGCCGGCGCGGCCCGGCGCGCGGTCGCCGATCACGGGATCCAGGTAGCGGAAGATGACGTTCTTCACCTCCTGGACGTAGGCCTCCCGCTCGGCGCCCTCGTGGGCGAGCACGAGCTCCAGGCCCGCCTTGTACAGGCCGAACGACATCTGGGCGGTGCGGGTGACCTCCGCCGGGGGCGCGGAGGGCAGATAGGAGGAGATCAGCTCCTCGACCCGGGAGCGCAGGGTCCTCTCCAGGGCGTCGTGCTCCTCGGCCATCCGTCCGGGCACGTCCGGGCCGTGCATCAGGGCGAAGAAGACCGGGTGCTGGCAGTTGAAGGAGAGGAAGCGGTCGACGACCGCGTCCAGGGTCTCCCGCAGCGGGGCCGTGACGTCGACCGGGGCGAACGCCTCGCCGTACGTCTCCCGCATCTCGTGGATGAGGCGGCCGCTCAGCTCGATCGCGAGGGCCTCCTTGTTCGGGAAGAACTGGTACAGCGTGCCGGGGGAGACGCCGGCCTCGCGGGCGATGGCGTTGGTGCTGGCAGCGGTGTAGCCGGTCGTGCTGAAGACGGTGGCGGCGGCGTCCAGGAGCTGGGCGATACGACGCTCCCCGCGCGCCTGGCGACGGCGCGGCTTCTGCTCCGGTTCCGGGCTCTGCTCCTGCTCCGGGCTCTGTTCCGGCACTTGGTCCTGCTCCGGCTCTCGGCTCCGCTCCGGCTCGGAGGCAGGGCCCTGCTCGCGGTTCCGTCCTCCGGGCCGCTGCCCTCCGGGCCGTCGCCCCTCGGGCCGCCGCCCCTCCGTCTGCTGCTTCTCGGGCACGGGTTATCCCCAGCTTCTCGGGACGTGATTGACAAACACGAGACGTCGCTCGCATTCTAGTGAAACGCGAGCGGTCACTCGTGTTTGCCAATTCTATGGCAATGGTCGACCCATGCTGCCTGCACGGATGCGGGAACGCACACCGGCGCCGACGCACCGAGGTGCACGGACGCCGGACGCCCGACGTGCCGGGCACGGGTCACGGTGAAGGGGACACCGCAACATGTCCGAAGTCAACAGCGCGCGGGGGCGCCGGAGCGGAGGCCGGCCGGTGGGCGGCTGGACCCGTTTCGTCACGGCACGGCCCCGACTCTCGCTGCTCGTCGCGCTGCTGTTCACCGCGCTCGCGGTGGTCGCCGGCAGCGGCGTCGCCGACCGGATGGGCAGCGGCGGCTGGGAGGACCCGGACGCCCAGTCCACCTACGCGACCAAGGCGCTGGAGCGGGAGTTCCCCGGCTCCCAGCCCAATCTGCTCCTGCTCGTCGACGCGGGGCGCGCCTCGGTCGACGATCCCGAGGTGGCCGCCGAGGGGAAGCGGCTCGCCGAGCGGCTCGCCGCGGAACCGGGAGTGACGGGCGTCGGTTCGTACTGGCGGTCGGGCTCACCGGCGCTGCGGGCCGAGGACGGGCACGAGGCGCTCGTCGCCGCGCGCGTCACCGGGGAGGAGAAGGCGGCGGGCGAGACCCTGGACCGCCTTGCACCCCACTACCGGGGCGCGCACGGCCCGGTCGAGGTCACGGTGGGCGGCCCGGTCGCCGTGCGGCACGAGATGCAGCGGACCATCCAGGAGGACCTGCTGCGGGCCGAGATGATCGCCCTCCCGGTGACGCTGGTGCTGCTGGTGATGGTCTTCGGAAGCGCGGTCGCCGCGCTGCTTCCGCTCGGCGTCGGCATCATCGCCATCCTCGGGACGAACGCCGTCCTGCGCGGGCTGACGGAGCTCACGGACGTCTCGGTCTTCGCGATCAACCTCACCACGGCACTGGGACTCGGGCTCGCCATCGACTACGCGCTGTTCATCGTGCGCAGGTTCCGCGAGGAGCTCGCCGACGGGGCGGAGCCCCTGGCGGCCATCGGGACGACCCTGCGCACCGCAGGCCGCACCGTGCTGTTCTCGGCGCTCACGGTCGCGGTGTCACTGGCGGCGATGCTCGTCTTCCCGCAGTACTTCCTGAGGTCCTTCGCCTACGCGGGCATCGCCGTGGTCGTGCTGGCCGCCGGAGCCGCGCTGATCCTGCTCCCCGCGGCCCTGATCCTGCTCGGGCACCGCGTCGACTCGCTGGACCTGCGCCGGCTGTTCCGCCGGGGCGGACGGGAGCCCTCGGGCACGGCGGAGAAGGACCGCGACGGCGAAGGTGCCGTGTGGGGCCGTCTGGCCACGCTGGTCATGCGCAGGGCGCCCGTCTTCGCCGTGGCCACCACGGTCGGACTGGTCGTCCTCGGGCTCCCCTTCCTCGGCGTCAGGTTCGGCACGGCCGACGACCGCCAGCTGCCCGACGGCGCCGAGTCGCACGTCGTGCAGCAGCACATACGGGACGGTTTCCCGGGCAGCCCCGGAGGCGGTCTCGAGGTGCTCGCCGAGGGGCGGGCGACCCCGGCCCAGTACGCCGCGTACAAGGAGCGGATCAGCGCACTTCCCCAGGTGCTCCGCGTGGACGGACCCCTGGTCGAGGGCGACTCGGCGTACTTCACCGTGCTGCCGAAGGGCGAGGCCGTCGACGCCGCCGCCCAGCGCCTCGTCGGGGACCTCCGGGCCGCCGACGCCCCGTTCGACACCTCGGTGACCGGTACGGCGGCCGTGCTGGTCGACTCGAAGGACGCGATAGGCGAGCGGCTGCCCTGGGCGGCGGTCTTCATCGCGATCGTGACCCTGCTGCTGGTCTTCCTGCTGACGGGCAGTGTGCTGATCCCGCTCCAGGCGGTGCTGCTCAACGCCCTCAGCCTGACGGCGATGTTCGGCGCGGTGGTCTGGGTCTTCCAGGACGGTCACCTGTCGGGCGCGCTCGCGTTCACCAGCCCGGGGTCCATCGAGACGACCCTGCCGGTGCTGATGTTCTGCGTCGCCTTCGGACTCTCCATGGACTACGGGGTGTTCCTGCTGTCCCGGATGAAGGAGGAGTACGACAAGACGGGCGACCACCGGTCGGCGGTGCGCTTCGGCCTGCAGCGCACCGGCGGGCTGATCACCGCGGCGGCGGTCATCCTCGCGGTGGTGATGGTCGCGATAGGCACTTCGCGGGTGACCAACACCAAGATGCTCGGCCTCGGTATCGCCCTCGCGGTCCTGATGGACGCGATGGTCGTGCGGAGCCTGCTGGTCCCCGCCGTGATGCGCCTCACCGGCCGCGCCACCTGGTGGGCCCCCGGCCCGTTGCGGCGCTTCCACGACCGTTTCGGACTCAGCGAGGCGGACGGGCCGCGGCCGCGCCCGGCCGGTGAACCGGCCGCGAGCCCGGACGCTCCCGGGCCGCAGGGCGAGACGGCGGAGGGCGAGGCGGCGCCGGACGAGGCGGCGGCCGGGACAGGGGCGCCCGGGACGCGGGAGGCCGCGGGCGATCCGGACCGGGACAAGGCCGAAGTGCGGGGTTAGCGTTCCTCCGGACGTGGAGGGTGATCTCCGGGAGAGGCGGGACGGATGCGCGCGGTGGTGTTCGAGCGGTACGGGGATCCGGCCGAGGTCAGGTCCGTGCCGGATCCGGAGCCCGCGGAGCACGGGGTCGTGGTGCGCGTGGAGGCCACGGGCCTGTGCCGGAGCGACTGGCACGGCTGGATGGGTCACGACCCGGACATCGTCCTGCCGCACGTGCCGGGGCACGAACTCGCCGGGGTCGTCGAGGCGGTGGGTGCCGGGGTCACCGGGTGGCGGCCCGGAGCCCGGGTCACCGTGCCCTTCGTCTGCGCCTGCGGCCGCTGCCCGTCCTGCGCGGCCGGCGACCAGCAGGTGTGCGAACGCCAGACCCAGCCGGGTTTCACCCACTGGGGCTCCTTCGCCGAGTACGTGGCGCTGGACCACGCCGACGTGAACCTGGTCGCGGTGCCGGAGGGGATGGCGTCCGGGACGGCGGCGTCGCTGGGCTGCCGGTTCGCCACGGCGTTCCGCGCGGTCGTCGCCCAGGGGCGGGTGGCGCCGGGGGAGTGGGTGGCCGTGCACGGCTGCGGGGGTGTGGGGCTGTCGGCCGTGATGATCGCGGCGGCCGCCGGGGCGCGGGTGATCGCGGTCGATCTCTCCTCCGGGGCGCTGGAGCTGGCCCGGAGGTTCGGCGCCGCCCACACCGTGGACGCCTCCGGGGGCGCGGACACGGCGTCGGCCGTGCGGGAGCTGACCGGCGGGGGCGCCCACCTGTCGCTCGACGGCCTCGGCTCCCCGGTCACCTGCGCGGCCTCCGTGAACGGGCTGCGCCGCCGGGGCCGGCACGTCCAGGTGGGCCTGCTGCCCTCGGAGACCGGGGCGACCCCCGTCCCCATGGCCCGGGCGATCGCCCTCGAACTGGAGCTCCTGGGCAGCCACGGCATGGCCGCCCACGCCTACCCGCCGATGATGGAACTGGTCCGGTCCGGGGCCCTCCGCCCCGACCTGCTCATCACCTCCACCATCCCCCTGGACGCGGCACCGGGAGCCCTGACGGCATTGGACACGGCACCCACGGCGGGTGTCACGGTCATCGAGCCGTGGAGCTGACCAGTGGCGCGGCACCGCGTGCGTGGACCGGGGCCGTGACCGGGGCCGTGACGGGGGCCGAGCGCCTCGGCGAAACGGCGTGAGGACGTCGTATCAGGGGCGTCCTCGGTGGGCGGCCCACTCCGGGGCGAGGACCGACATCCGTACGGCGTCGATCCACTCGCCCTCGTGCCACAGCGCCTGGCGCTCGACGCCCTCGGCCACGAAGCCGGCCTTCTCGTAGGCGCGGCGGGCCCGGGGGTTGAAGGCGTAGACGTACAGCGAGACCCGGTGCAGGGCCAGCTGCTCGAAGGCGTGGCCGACGATCAGCCGGGTGGCCTCGGTGCCGAGACCGCGGCCCCGGCCTCCCGGGCCGATCAGTATGCGGAACATGCAGTTGCGGTTGTGCGGGTCCCATTCGTTTAGCACGGCCTCGCCGACGAGTCCGCCGCCGGCCCGGTCCACGATGCCGAGGTCGAGCCGGTCCTTCTGATCGTTCCGGGTGCCGTACCAGGCGCGCAGCCGGTCCGTGTCGAACAGCCCCGGCGGGCTGCCGGTGAGGCGGCCCACCTCGGGATCGTCCAGGATCCGCGCCATCACCGGCACGTCCTCCTCCGTGAAGGGCCTCAGCAGGACCTTTTCACCGAGGAGGACGGGTTTCACGGAGAAGTCCGCGGCGGGGGCGGACGGCGCTGGCAGGGAGTGATCGCTCATCTCGGGATTGTCGGTACGGGCGGGGGCGGCGGCAACGCGATATCGGCCGCGGGGGCACGGCCGGCGGCTCCGGTGGCGGGCGCCGGTCGTGTCCCGGGCGGGCGTCAGTCGTGCCTGCGGCCGCGGTTGCCGGGCCGGGAGGCCACCCAGGCCCGGACGGTGTCCGCGTACCAGTAGGGCTTCCCGCCCTCCACATGGTCGGGCGGGGGCAGCAGACCGTGCTTGCGGTACGAGCGCACGGTGTCCGGCTGGACCCGGATGTGCGCGGCGATCTCCTTGTACGACCAGAGCCTGCGGTCGGTCATCAGCGGTCCTCCCCGCGCGCGCCACGGCGGCGGCCGGGTGGCCGTCGGGGGAGCCGGGCGCCGCGTCGGCGATCACAAAGCCTCGTCCGGTGAACGGCGCGGCCCGGACGGGGGACAGGGCCTGTCGTCCAGGTATGACGGAGCCCGTACGGAGTTGGGACCCCTGTGACACGGGGGTGTCATTTGTGACAGGGGTGACGAAAACCGCGCCGCCCGCCTGCCCGGAGCCGGTCGGCCTATGCCCCGCAGGACCTCAGGAACGCCCGGGTCCGTCGGGCGATGGGCAGCGGCTTGTCCGGCGGGCAGGGGTACATGTCCTGCTCGACGATCGCGAAGAGGTCGACGTCGAGCTTCCGCGCGGCGGCGAGGACGGGCTCCAGCGCCGGTACGCCGGACGGCGGTTCACACATGACACCGCGTGCCACAGCGGGCCCGAACGGCACCTCGTCCGCCTTGACCTGCGCCAGCACGAGCGGGTCCACCTGCTTGAGGTGGAGATACCCGATGCGCTCGCCGTACGTCTCGATGAGCTCGACGCTGTCGCCGCCGCAGTAGGCGTAGTGGCCGGTGTCCAGGCACAGCGACACCAGCGAGGAGTCGGTCGCGTCGAGGAACCGGGTGACGTTCTCCTCGCTGTCGATGTGGGTGTCGGCGTGCGGGTGGACGACGATCCGCAGTCCGTAGCGCTCGCGCACCTCGCGGGCGAGCCGCTCCGTCTGCGTGGCCAGGGTGCGCCACTGCGCCGGGGTCAGTGTGCTGTCCTCCAGCACCCGGCCCGTCCTGTCGTCCCGCCAGAAGGACGGGATGACGACCAGGTGCCCGGCCCCCATCGCCCGGGTGAGCTCAGCGATCGCCGAGACGTGAGCCCACGTGGACTCCCACACGTCCGGCCCGCGGTGCAGTCCGGTGAAGACCGTGCCGGCCGACACCTTGAGCCCGCGCCGCCCGGTCTCCTCCCGCAGCACGGCCGGGTCGCTGGGCAGATAGCCGTACGGGCCCAGCTCGATCCACTCGTAACCGGACTCGGCGACCTCGTCGAGGAAGCGCTGCCAGGGGACCTGCCGGGAGTCGTCGGGGAACCAGACCCCCCAGGAGTCGGGGGCCGAACCGATCCGGATGCGGGACAGTGAGGACGCGGAGGACTCGGAGGACGGGGAGGACTGAGGCGACAACGGCGTCATGGGCGTCAGCTTCCGGCGCCCCCGGGGAGGTGTCAAGGCGTCGTCCGAATGTCTGGACAAAACGTTGACAGGGTTCCCGCGGCGCGACTAGACCTGGGGACAGCCGACGCGAAGGGAACTCGATGGAGCGGTCCAGGGGGTCCGAGGAGCCGGGCGTGTCCGGGCGGCCCGGAGCGGCAGCGGCGGAGCCGGGAGTGCCGGAGGCGGGGCCCCGGGCGGCGGAGGGGGCGTCCGAGCCGTACGACGTGATCACCATGGGGCGGATCGGCGTGGACCTCTACCCGTTGCAGACGGGTGTGCCGCTGGCCCGGGTGTCGTCGTTCGGCAAGTTCCTCGGCGGTTCGGCGACGAACGTCGCGGTGGCGGCGGCGCGGCTCGGACGGCGTACGGCGGTCGTCACACGGACGGGTGAGGACCCCTTCGGCACGTATCTCCACGAGGAGCTGCGCCGGTTCGGGGTCGACGACCGCTGGGTCGCTCCGGTCGCCGGACTGCCCACGCCGGTCACCTTCTGCGAGGTCTTCCCGCCGGACGACTTCCCGCTCTACTTCTACCGGCAGCCCAAGGCACCCGACCTGGAGATCGACGCGCACGAGCTGGACCTGGACGCCCTGCGCCGCGCACGCGTCTTCTGGATGACGGGCACCGGGCTGAGCGAGGAGCCGAGCCGCACGGCGACGCTGGCGGCCCTCGCCCACCGGGCCGGGGCGGGCACGTCCGTTTTCGACCTCGACTGGCGCCCGATGTTCTGGACGGACCCTGCCTCCGCGCGCCCCTTCTACGCCGAGGCCCTGCGCCACGCCACGGTCGCCGTCGGGAACGTGGACGAGGTCGAGATCGCCACCGGTGAACGCGATCCGCACGCCGCCGCCCGCGCGCTGCTGGACGCGGGCGTCGAGCTCGCCGTCGTCAAACAGGGCCCCAAGGGCGTCCTCGCCGTCCACCGCGACGGCACGTCCGCCGAGGTGCCGCCGCTCCCGGTGCGCGTGCTCAACGGCCTCGGCGCCGGGGACGCCTTCGGCGGTTCCCTCTGCCACGGACTGCTCGCCGGCTGGGACGTCGAGCGCGTGATGCGGTACGCGAACGCCGCCGGCGCGATCGTCGCCTCCCGCCTGGAATGCTCCTCCGCGATGCCCACCCCGGACGAGGTCGAGGACGCGCTGGCGGCCGGAGCGGTCCGGTGAACGCGCGCCCCGCCGCCGACGCGGCCCACCCCGCGCCCGCCCCTACCGGCACGGACCGCCCCGGCACCCCCGCACCACCCGCGCACCCCGCACCCCTCGCGCCCGTGGACGTGGACCGCCTCGTCCGGACCCGGGTGCACCACCCGGAGGCCGTCGCGGAAGCGGCCGCCCGGCGTCCGCGCCGCGCCCTGGTCGACGACACCGGACGGCTGATGATCATCGCCGCCGACCACCCGGCCCGCGGCGCGCTGGCCGTCGGCGACCGCGAGTTCGCCATGGCGAGCCGCGCCCGGCTGCTGGAGCGGCTCTGCCTCGCGCTGTCCCGGCCCGGAGTGGACGGCGTGCTCGCGACCGCCGACGTCCTCGACGACCTGTTGCTGCTGGGAGCCCTCGACCACAAGGTCGTCATCGGTTCGATGAACCGCGGAGGTCTCGCGGGCGCGGCCTTCGAACTGGACGACCGGTTCACCGGGCACCGCCCCCAGGACATCCAGCGGCTCGGTTTCGACGCGGGCAAACTGCTGCTGCGGATCGACTACGACGACCCGGGATCGCTGCGCACGCTCGAGTCCACCGCCCGTGTCATCGACGAGATGGCCGAGCGCCGGCTGCCCGTCTTCGTGGAACCCTTCCTGTGCCGGCGACGCGGCGACG
This sequence comes from Streptomyces sp. NPDC008313, assembly GCF_042956125.1. Taxonomy (NCBI): domain Bacteria; kingdom Bacillati; phylum Actinomycetota; class Actinomycetes; order Kitasatosporales; family Streptomycetaceae; genus Streptomyces; species Streptomyces sp. NPDC008313. Next base: position 242,842 of record NZ_JBIBFR010000005.1, on the reverse strand, counting down.
GCACCCTGCGCAACGACCTGAGCGCCGAGGCCGTCACCAAGTCCATAGCCATCGCCAGCGGTCTGGGCGGCAGTTCGGCGTACACCTGGCTGAAGGTGCCCGTGACCGAGAACCCCGACGACATGGCCCGCGTCATGGAGACCTCGACCCTGCCCGCCGTCCTCCTCGGCGGTGACGTCGGCGAGGACCAGGAGGGCGCGTACGAGAAGTGGCGGGGCGCGCTGCGGCTGCCCACCGTGCACGGCCTGGTCGTCGGCCGCTCGCTGCTCTACCCGGCCGACGGTGACGTGGCGGCCGCGGTCGACACCGCCGTAGGACTCCTGTGAGGAACGGATGAACGGGGACCACTCGATGACCGGCCTGTACGTCCCGAAGGGTGCCGCCGCCTTGGCGCCGTACGCCCTCGACATCGACCCCGCCCGGGCCGGCTGGACCCACAGCAGCCTGCGGGTCGTGGAGCTGGAGCCGGGAGCCGCGCACACCTTCGCCACCGGCGGCAGCGAGTGGATCGTCGTCCCGCTCGCCGGCGGTTGCACCGTCTCCGTGACGGGCACGACCGATACGGAGCCGACGGAGCCGACCAAGCAGACGGACCTGACGGACCTGACGGACCTGACGGACCTGACGGACCTGACGGACCTGACGGACCTGACGGAGTTTTCACTCCTGGGGAGGGCAGACGTGTTCGCGGGGGTCACCGACTTCGCGTACGTGCCCCGTGACTCCCAGGCACAGATCGCCTCCGGTGCGGGAGGCCGCTTCGCCCTGGCAGGAGCGAAGTGCGAGCGCCGACTCCCCGCCCGCTACGGCCCCGCACCGGAGGTACCCGTCGAGGACCGCGGCAGCGGCGGATGCGCCCGGCAGGTGCGCAACTTCGCCTCCGCCGACGCCTTCGAATGCGACCGGCTGATCGCCGTCGAGGTCGTCACACCCGGCGGCAACTGGTCCTCGTATCCGCCGCACAAGCACGACGAGCACCGGCCGGGCGTCGAGTCCGAGCTGGAGGAGATCTACTACTTCGAGATCGACGGACCGCACGGGTTCGGCTATCAGCGCGTGTTCCCCTCCCGGGAGGGCGGCAGCGACGTCCTCGCCGAGGTCCGCACCGGTGACGCCGTGCTGGTCCCCGACGGCTGGCACGGACCGTCGATCGCGGCTCCCGGGCACGCCATGTACTACCTGAACGTGATGGCGGGGCCGGGCGAGGAGCGGGAATGGCGGATCTGCTTCCACCCGGACCACCGAGAGAGCGCGGAGGGCTACCGATGACCAGGCCGACGGCGACGGACCAGGCGGCGACGCAGCAGGTGGCGACGGGGGAAGGGGCCCGGGAACCGGCGGCCACGCGGCTGACCGTCGCCCAGGCGCTCGTCCGCTTCCTGGCCGCGCAGTACACCGAGCGGGACGGCGGGCGGCAGCGGCTGATCGGCGGGGTCTGGGGCATCTTCGGCCACGGCAACGTCGCCGGGATCGGCCAGGCACTCGTCGAACACGCGGCCGCCGTCGGCGGCAACGCACCCGGCACTCCCTCCGCCCTCTCGGCCTCCTCCGCCCTCCCCTACCACCAGGGCCGCAACGAGCAGGCGATGGTGCACGCCGCGGTCGGCCACGCCCGCCAGTCGAACCGGCTGTCCACGCACGCCGTCACGACCTCCATCGGACCGGGCGCCACCAACCTCGTCACGGGCGCGGCGCTCGCCACGGTCAACCACCTCCCGGTCCTCCTGCTGCCCGGCGACGTCTTCGCCACCCGCCCCGCCGACCCGGTGCTCCAGCAGCTCGAAGTCCCGTACGCGGGCGACGTGTCCGTCAACGACTGCCTGCGCCCGGTGTCGCGGTACTTCGACCGGATCACCCGCCCCGAGGCCCTGATCCCCGCCGCCCTCCAGGCGATGCGCGTGCTCACCGACCCCGTGGAGACGGGCGCCGTCACGCTCGCGCTGCCGCAGGACGTGCAGGCGGAGGCGTACGACTGGCCCGTCGAGTTCTTCGCCGAGCGCACCTGGACGGTGAGGCGTCCCGAGCCGGACCGGGCGGAGCTGGCCGCGGCGGTCCGGGCGGTACGGGAGGCCCGGCGCCCCCTGATCGTCGCGGGCGGCGGCGTCCACCACAGCCGGGCCGAGGACGCGCTCGCCGAGTTCGCCGCCGCGACCGGGATCCCGGTCGCCTCCACCCAGGCGGGCAAGGGCTCGCTGCGCTGGGACCATCCGCAGGACGTCGGCGGCATCGGCCACACCGGCACGGCGACCGCCGACGAACTGGCCCGCACCGCCGACCTGGTGATCGGCGTCGGCACCCGGTACACGGACTTCACCACCGCGTCCGGCACCCTGTTCGCCGCCCCCGGTGTCCGGTTCCTCAACCTCAACATCGCCGCGCACGACGGGCACAAGCTCTCCGGGCTGCCGCTCGTCGCGGACGCCCGCGCCGGACTCACGGCACTCACCGGCGCACTGAGGCCCGACGGGCACCGCGCCGCCCCCGCGTACGTCGCCGGGTACGCGCGGGGCAAGGAGCGCTGGGAGCACCGGGTCGACGCGGCCTACCGGGCCGGGGACGTGGACGCCAGGCCCACCCAGCCGCAGGTCCTGGGAGTGCTCGACGAGCTGGTCACCGGGGACGACGTGCTCATCAACGCCGCCGGTTCGCTCCCCGGCGACCTGCACAAGCTGTGGCGGACGCGGTCACGGGACCAGTACCACGTCGAATACGGGTACTCGTGCATGGGCTACGAGATCCCGGCCGCGATCGGGGTGCGGATGGCGGCGCCCGATCGCCCCGTGTGGGCGCTGGTCGGCGACGGCACGTATCTGATGATGCCCACGGAGATCGTCACGGCCGTGCAGGAGAACGTCGCCGTCAAGATCGTGATCCTGCAGAACCACGGGTACGCCTCGATCGGCGGCCTCTCGGAGTCCGTGGGCGCCGAGCGCTTCGGCACCGCCTACCGCTTCCCGGCCGCCGACGGGGCGTACACCGGGGCCCCGCTGCCCGTGGACCTCGCCGCGAACGCGGCCAGCCTGGGGATGCGGGTGCTGCGCGCGAGGACCGTCCGCGACCTGCGGGCCGCGCTCGCCGAGGCACGCGCCGCGGACACTCCCACATGTGTCTACGTGGAGACCGAAACGGCAGACACTGTGTCGGGCGCGCCTGAGGCCCAGGCCTGGTGGGATGTACCCGTGGCCGAGACCGCGACCAGGGCGTCGGCGGTCAAGGCGCGCGAGGAGTACGACCGGCACGTCGCCGCCCGACGCCGCCATCTGTGAGGGAGTTTCTGGCATGACGAAGATCGTCAACCACTGGATCGGCGGGAAGGCCGTCGAAGGCGCCTCGGGTACGTACGGGCCGGTCACCGACCCGGCGACCGGCGCCGTGACCACGAAGGTCGCCTTCGCGAGCGTGGACGAGGTGGACACCGCCGTCGCCGCGGCGAAGGACGCCTACGCCTCCTGGGGCACCACGTCGCTGGCGAAGCGCACCGCGGTCCTCTTCTCGTTCCGGGCCCTGCTCGACGCCCACCGGGACGAGATCGCCGCGCTGATCACCGCCGAGCACGGCAAGGTGCACTCGGACGCGCTGGGCGAGGTCGCGCGCGGCCTGGAGATCGTCGACCTGGCCTGCGGGATCGCCGTGCAGCTGAAGGGCGAGCTGTCGACGGAGGTGGCCTCCCGGGTCGACGTGTCCTCGATCCGGCAGCCGCTGGGCGTGGTCGCCGGCATCACGCCGTTCAACTTCCCGGCGATGGTGCCGATGTGGATGTTCCCCCTCGCCATCGCCTGCGGCAACACGTTCGTGCTCAAGCCGTCCGAGAAGGACCCGTCGGCCGCGATGAAGCTCGCCGAGCTGCTGGCCGAGGCCGGTCTGCCCGACGGTGTGTTCAACGTCGTCCACGGCGACAAGGTGGCCGTCGACCGGCTCCTGGAGCACCCGGACGTGGCCGCCGTGTCCTTCGTGGGCTCCACCCCGATCGCCCGCCACATCCACGCCACCGCCTCCGCGAACGGCAAGCGCGTACAGGCGCTCGGCGGCGCCAAGAACCACATGCTGGTCCTCCCGGACGCCGACCTGGACGCGGCCGCCGACGCCGCCGTCTCGGCCGCTTACGGCTCGGCGGGCGAGCGCTGCATGGCCGTCTCGGCCGTCGTCGCGGTCGGTGCCGTCGGCGACGAGCTGGTGGCGAAGATCCGCGAGCGCGCCGAGAAGATCAGGATCGGTCCCGGCGACGACCCGGCGTCCGAGATGGGCCCGCTGATCACCGCCGCCCACCGCGACAAGGTCGCCTCCTACGTCCACGGGGCGGCCGCGCAGGGCGCCGAGGTCGTCCTGGACGGCACCGGCCACACGGTCGAGGGCTACGAGGACGGCCACTGGATCGGCCTGTCGCTGCTCGACGGGGTGTCCACCGACTCCGACGCCTACCGCGACGAGATCTTCGGCCCCGTCCTGTGCGTGCTGCGCGTGGACACCTACGACGAGGGGATCGCCCTCATCAACGCCTCGCCGTACGGGAACGGCACGGCGATCTTCACCCGGGACGGCGGCGCCGCGCGCCGCTTCCAGCTGGAGGTGGAGGCGGGCATGGTCGGCGTGAACGTGCCGATCCCCGTCCCCGTCGGCTACCACTCCTTCGGCGGCTGGAAGGACTCCCTCTTCGGCGACCACCACATCTACGGCAACGACGGCACGCGCTTCTACACCCGAGGCAAGGTCGTCACCACCCGCTGGCCCGACCCGGCGGACGCCCCCGCCGGAGTCGACCTCGGCTTCCCGCGCAACCACTGAGCCCTCCCGCATCCGCGACCGAGGCCGTCCGCATTGCGGACGGCCTCACTTTTTTTCGGGCATCCGCTGCGGTTCCCGTAGGGCCGCGCTGGGCCGTTCGGCTTGAGCAGTTGTGACCTGAACGGCATCAGAAACGGTGATCTACCTACGGATTCAGTAGGTGAACAGCCATTGACGGCACGGTTTTCGTCGATGTTCTATCAGCGCCGGGAGCGGCCGACATCACATGCACCGACAGCCGCCGGAGGCGATAGCGCTCCCGACCGAACCAAGCGCACCACCGCAGCGTCTGACGCACGAGTCGATCGGAACCGCTCCTCATGACCGACACGCTCCGCCCTGTCGCCACCGCCGGCCCGGGCCCCGCCCCCGCGGACGCCGTCCCCGCGGCCCCGGCCACTCCCCAGAAGCTCAAGCGTTCCATCGGCGTCGTCGGGGGCACCCTGCTCACGCTCTCCTGCGTGACCCCCGCCTCGACGCTCTTCGTGGTCGTCCCCGACCTGTTCGGCTCGCTCGGCACGGCGACCGCGCTCACCATCGCCATCGGCTCGCTGCTCTGCGTCGCCGTGGCGTTCTGCTACTCGGAGCTGGGCACCCTCATCCCCAGCGCGGGCGGCGAGTACGCCATGGTGTCGACGATGGCCGGACGGCTCGCGGGCTGGCTGGTCTTCGTCCTCTCGCTGCTCGTGGTCATGATCGTGCCGCCGGTGATCGCGATGGGAACGGCGGACTACCTGGCGCCGATCGTGCACCTCGACCCCGCGTTCGCGGGAGCGGCGGTCATGCTGCTCGCCACCCTGGCCGGACTGCTGGACCTGCGGGCCAACGCCTGGATCACCGGCGTCTTCCTGGTCCTGGAGGTCATCGCGGCGGCCGTCGTGGCGGTCCTCGGCTTCGCCCACGGCGAGCGCGGCGCCGGCAGCCTCGTCTCGATGGAGGTGGCCGGCCCCTCGGGGCACGCGGACACCGTCACGGCGATGCTGGTCGTCTCCGGGCTGGCCATCGCCCTCTTCATCACGCAGGGCTTCTCGACCGCCGTCTACCTCTCCGAGGAACTGGACGACCCGCGCCGCAACGTCGCCCGCACCGTCCTCGCCACCCTCGCGATCTCCACGGTCGTCATCCTGGTGCCCGTCGTCGCGATCACCATGGGCGCCCCGGACCTGGAGGCGCTGACCGGCGGCGACATCGGCACCATGGTCACCACCTGGTCGAACTCGGCGGTCGGCACCTTCGTCAGCCTGTGCGTCGCCCTCGCCATCATCAACGCGGGCATCGTCATGGTCATCCAGAACTCCCGCGTCCTGTTCGCCTCGGCCCGCGACAGGGCCTGGCCCGGACCGGTCAACGGGCTGCTCTCCAAGCTGGGCCGCTTCGGCTCGCCGTGGGTCGCCACCCTCGTCGTGGGCGTCCCCGGCGCGGCGCTGTGCTTCGTCAACCTCGACACCCTGTACGGGGTCACCGGGGTCTCCGTCACCGGCATGTACCTGCTCGTCGCGATCGCCGCGCTGCTGTGCCGGCGCGGCACCCACGCCCACACGCCCGCCTGGCGCATGCAGCTGTGGCCCACCGTGCCCGTGCTGCTGATCGGCGTCCTCGCGTACATCCTGACCCAGCAGGAGACGGCCTACCTGCTGTGGACCGGCGGCATCACCGCCGTCGCCACCCTCTACTGGGCCCTCTACCTCCGCCCGCACAGCGAGACCCGCTGGCTGGTCTCCCTCCCTGAGGACACCCAGGTCTGACGGACCCCGCCGGGGTGTTCCCGGTCACCCTCGCACGCGAAGGCGGGCGGGAGGTGGTGGCCGGGGACGCCCGGGAAGCGGCGGGCCCGCTCCGGGCGCACCGGATGAGCGAACAGATGCCCCGCGGCGGTGAGTTCGGCGACGGGGGCGGCGCGACGGATCCCCAGGGAGACGTCCGTGCCCCGGGTGCGTACCACGGACGCGGTACACGGCCGCGCGGACGTACGCCCACGGGAGGCCGGGGGTTCAGCCCCGGGGCCCCGTCGGACGGGCGCGGCCGCCCTTACGGTTGACGCATGGATCTTCGACTGCCCCGACCGCTCCGAGCCGGGGGCCCCGGCCGGCGAGGGCGCGGACCGAGGCGGTGGCTCGCCGCCGTGGCCGCCGTCGCCGTGCTGGCCGGCGCCGGCACGTGGACGGCCGCCGCCTCCGACGACGCGCCCCGGGTGCACCGCGCCGACAGAGCGCTGGACATGGGCGGTGGAGTGCGGATCGACACCTCGTACTTCACGGCGGGCTCCGGCCGCCGCCCCGCCGTGCTGCTCGCCCACGGCTTCGGAGGCAGCAAGGACGACGTCCGCGGCCAGGCGGAGGACCTGGCCCGCGACGGCTACGCGGTGCTGACCTGGTCGGCGCGCGGCTTCGGGAAGTCGACCGGCAAGATCGGCCTGAACGACCCGAAGGGCGAGGTCGCCGACGCCTCACGGCTGATCGACTGGCTGGCGAAGCGCCCCGAGGTCCGGCTCGACGGCGACGGCGACCCCCGCGTCGGCGTCACCGGCGCCTCGTACGGCGGCGCGGTCTCGCTGCTGGCCGCCGGGTACGACCGGCGGGTCGACGCGATCGCCCCGTCGATCACCTACTGGAACCTGGCGGACGCGCTGTTCCCGAACGGCGTGCTCAAGAAGCTGTGGGCCGGGCTCTTCGTCAACTCCGGCGGCGGCTGCGACCACTTCGAGGCACGGCTGTGCCGGATGTACCAGCGGGTCGCCGAGTCAGGGAACCCGGACGCCCAGGCGCGGGCGCTGCTCGACGCGCGCTCCCCGTCGGCCGTCGGCGACCGGATCGACGTGCCCACCCTGCTCCTGCAGGGCCAGACCGACTCCCTCTTCCCGCTCGGCCAGGCCGACGCCGTCGCCAGGGCGGTCCGGGCGAACGGCGCGCCTGTCGACGTCGACTGGATCGCGGGCGGCCACGACGGCGGCGACCGGGAGACCGACCGCGTCGAAGGGCGCGTGACCTCCTGGTTCGACCGCTATCTCAAGGACGACGAGAACGCCGACACCGGCCCCGCCTTCCGCGTCACCCGCACCGGCGGCATCGACTCCACCGACGGCGCGGCGCGGCTGCGGGGCGCGAGCGGCGACACCTACCCCGGCCTGGAGAGCGGACCGCGCACCGCCGTGCTGCGCGGCGGCGAGCAGAGCTTCGACAACCCGGCCGGGGCGAGCCCGCCCGCGATCTCGGGACTCCCCGGCCTCGGCGACTCCGGCGGCCTCTCCCAGCTGACCTCCCTCGGCGTCGGCGTGGCCCTCGACTTCCCCGGCCAGTTCGCGCGCTTCGAGTCGGCGCCCCTGACGCGCGACCTGCGGATCACCGGCTCGCCGACCGTCACCGTGCACGTGCGGTCCACCAGCGAGGACGCCGTGCTCTTCGGGAAGGTGTACGACGTCGGACCCGGCGACGCCCGGCCCGGCCTGCCCGCGCAACTGGTGACCCCGATGCGGGTCGAGGGGGCGGGCGAGGGCGGCGGCAAGGACGTACACGTCGTGCTGCCCGCCGTCGACCACGAGGTGCGCAAGGGCCACCGGCTGCGCCTGGTCCTCGCCTCCACCGACCTCGGCTTCGCCTCTCCGACGGCCCCGGCGACGTACACGGTGTCCCTGAAGAGCGCACTGCGGGTGCCGACGGCACCCGGCGTGCGGACCGCGGCCGCGCCGCTGCCCGCCTGGGTGTGGTGGCTGCCCGCCGCCGGGGCGGCGGCCGCCCTGGCGCTGCTGCTGACCGGCCGCCGCCGCACCGCGACCCCGCCGCCGCTGCCCGGACTCGCCGAGGTCCCGCTGGTGATCACGGACCTGAGCAAGCGGTACGCGAGGTCGGCGGACCGGTACGCGGTCCGGGACCTGTCCTTCCGCGTGGAGCGCGGCCAGGTCCTCGGCCTGCTGGGCCCGAACGGCGCGGGCAAGACGACCACCCTGCGCATGCTCATGGGCCTGATCAAGCCCGACGCGGGGGAGATCCGCGTCTTCGGCCACGCGGTCAGGCCCGGCGCGCCGGTGCTCTCCCGGGTCGGCGCCTTCGTCGAGGGCGCGGGCTTCCTCCCGCACCTCTCCGGCCGCGAGAACCTGGAGCTGTACTGGCGTGCCACCGGGCGCCCGGCCGGGGACGCGCACCTGGAGGAGGCCCTGGAGATCGCGGGCCTCGGCGACGCCCTGGCCCGCGCCGTGCGCACCTACTCCCAGGGCATGCGCCAGCGCCTCGCCCTCGCCCAGGCCATGCTCGGCCTGCCGGACCTGCTGATCCTCGACGAGCCGACCAACGGCCTCGACCCGCCGCAGATCCGTGAGATGCGCGAGGTGATGATCCGCTACGCCGCTGCGGGCCGTACCGTCATCGTCTCCAGCCACCTCCTCGCGGAGGTCGAGCAGTCCTGCACGCATCTGGTGGTCATGGACCGCGGCAGGCTCGTCCAGGCGGGCCCGGTCGCCGACATCACCGGTTCCGGCGACACGCTCCTGGTGGGCCTCGCGGCCGGCATCGCCGATCCGGTGGTGGACAAGGTGGCCGCGCTGCCGGGCGTGGAGTCCGCGGTGCGTGCGGACGGCGGCCTGCTGGTACGGCTGACGCCCACCGGCGGCGCACCCGTCCCCGTGGGCGCCGGGGCGCGCGAGGCAGACGCCGGCCCGCTCGGCGCCACCGTCCCCGGCGCCGCCGTCGGGGCGGAGGCGGACCCGGCCGACGGGAGCGGCGGCCGAGGCGGCGCGCGGTCTGACGGGGCGCCCGTCCCGAACGGCTCGATGGCCGCGGCCCGGCTCCTGGCCGAGCTCGTCCGCCTCGACGTGCCCGTCGCGTCGCTCGGCCCGCACCGCCGGCTCGAGGACGCGTTCCTCACCCTGATCGGAGGCTCCGCATGACCACGCTCGCCGAACGCGCCGAGGTGGCCTCCGGCTACCGGGCCCGCCGCACGCTCCCGCTGCGCGTGGAGCTCGTGCGGCAGCTCAAGCGCCGCCGCACCCTGGTCATGGGCGCGGTCCTCGCCGTGCTGCCGTTCGTGCTGGCCGTCGCCTTCGCCGTCGGCGGCGGCCCGGACTCCCGTGGGGGCCGGGTCACGCTGATGGACACGGCGACCGCGTCCGGGGCCAACTTCGCCGCGGTGAACCTCTTCGTCTCGGCCGGTTTCCTGCTCGTCATCCCGGTGGCGCTCTTCTGCGGGGACACCGTCGCCTCCGAGGCGAGCTGGTCGTCACTGCGGTATCTGCTGGCGGCCCCGGTCCCGCGGGTGCGGCTGCTGTGGTCCAAGCTCGCCGTCGCCCTCGGCCTCAGCCTGGCCGCGATGGTGCTGCTGCCGGTGGTCGCGCTGGTGGTGGGGACGGCCGCGTACGGCTGGGGGCCGCTGGAGATCCCCACCGGCGGCTCGCTCGCCCCCGGCACCGCCGCACAGCGCCTGCTGGTCGTCGTGGCGTATCTCTTCGTGTCCCAGCTGGTCACCGCCGGGCTCGCGTTCTGGCTGTCGACGAGGACGGACGCGCCGCTCGGGGCGGTCGGCGGAGCGGTCGGTCTGACCATCCTGGGCAATGTCCTCGACGCCGTGACCGCGCTCGGCGACTGGCGCGACTTCCTGCCCGCGCACTGGCAGTTCGCCTGGGCGGACGCCGTACAGCCGCAGCCGGAGTGGGGCGGGATGATCCAGGGCTCGGCGGTCTCCGTGACGTACGCGCTCGTCCTGTTCGCCCTGGCCTTCCGGGGGTTCGCCCGCAAGGACGTGGTGTCCTGAGGGCCGGCCGCCTCGGGTCCGCCCGCCCTGGGGCCGGCCGCCCTCCGCCCATTCTCTTTTGTGCTACGCCCGAGTAAGTTGACTCCAGAGTAAGTAGCTCCACACGTACGGCAGCAGCACGTCCGCACCGAGAGCCGCGATCAGGAGCCGTCATGGGCGTACGCAGGGAACTGAGACGGGCACGGCGGCGCACCGACCTCGCGTCCCGCGCCCCGGTCGAGCTGACCAGGGACGACACCGGCACCGTCCGCGAGGCGCGCGCGCTGCCCCTGGTGGCGCCGCCCACCACGGGCAGCACCGCCGACCTGCCCTTCACCAACGCGGTCGAGGCCCCGGACGCCGTGGTCCTGCGCCGCAGGGGCGAGGATGCCGTCTGGCGCCCGGTGACCGCCGCCGCCTTCGCCCGCGAGGTCACCGCCACCGCCAAGGGGCTGATCGCCGCGGGCCTGGAGCCGGGCGGCCGGGTCGCGGTCATGTCCCGCACCCGCTACGAATGGACGGTCCTGGACTTCGCGGTGTGGGCGGCGGGCGGCCAGACCGTCCCCGTCTACGCCACGTCCTCGCCCCAGCAGATCGAGTGGATCGTACGGGACTCCGGCGCCCGCCTCGTGATCGCGGAGACCCCCGGCAACGCCGCCGCGGTGACCGCCGGCACCGAGGGACTGCCCGGGCGCCCGCGCCTGTGGCAGCTGGACGCCGGCGCCATGGGCCAACTCGCGGCACTGGGCCGGGACATCCCGGACGAGGAGGTCACCGAGCGCCGCACCGCGCTCACCCCCGGCACCGTCGCCACCCTCTGCTACACCTCGGGGACCACCGGACGCCCCAAGGGCTGCGCCCTCACCCACGCCAATCTGCACGCCGAGGCCGCCAACACCGTCGAACTCCTGCACCCCCTCTTCAAGGAGGTCACCGGCCAGGTCGCCTCGACCCTGCTCTTCCTCCCCCTCGCCCACATCCTCGGCCGCACCCTGCAGATCGCCTGCCTGATGGCCCGGATCGAGCTGGGCCACTGCCCGAGCCTCAAGCCGGATGAACTGCGCCCCCAGCTCAGGGAGTTCCGCCCCACCTTCGTGGTGGGCGTCCCCTACCTCTTCGAGAAGATCCACGACACCGGCCGCGCGACCGCCGAGAAGATCGGCCGGGGCGCCTCCTTCGACCGCGCGGACCGCGTCGCCGTCCGCTTCGGAGAGGCGCATCTGCGCCGGTTCCTGGGGGAGGGCAAGGGCCCCGGCCCCGGCCTGTACGCCGCCTGGGCGCTGTACGACCTGCTGGTCTACCGGCGGGTCCGCAAGGAGCTCGGCGGCCGGCTGCGCTACGCCATCAGCGGCGGCTCCCCGCTCGACCGCGACCTCAACCTCTTCTTCTACACGGCCGGGATCATGGTCTACGAGGGCTACGGGCTGACGGAGACCACCGCGGCCGCCACCATCGTCCCGCCCCTCGAGCCGCGCCCCGGCACGGTCGGCCCCCCGGTCCCCGGAACCTCCGTACGGATCGCGGACGACGGGGAGGTGCTGGTCAAGGGCGGCATCGTCTTCGCCGCGTACCGGAACGACCCGCGGGCGACCGACGCCGTGCTCACCGGCGGCTGGTTCGCGACCGGTGACCTCGGCGCCCTGGACGACGACGGGTACCTCACCATCACCGGCCGCAAGAAGGACATCATCGTCACCTCCGGCGGCAAGAACGTCTCACCGGCCGTGCTGGAGGACCGGCTGCGCAGCCGGTCCCCGATCGGCCAGTGCATGGTCGTCGGCGACAACCGCCCGTTCGTCGCCGCGCTGATCACCCTGGAGCCCGAGTCCGTCGCGCACTGGCTCGCGCTGCACAGGATGCCCCCGGACACCCCGCTCGCCGAGGTGGTGGACGACCCGCGGGTACGGGCCGCCGTGCGCAAGGCAGTCGACCACGCCAACGAGGCGGTCTCCCGCGCCGAGTCCATCCGCGAGTTCACCGTGGTCCCCGGCGAGTTCACCGAGGACAACGGGCTGCTCACCCCGTCCCTGAAGATCAAGCGCCACGCGGTGGCGGCGGCGTACGAGCGGGAGATCGACGCGCTGTACGAGCGGTGAGGCGCGCCCGGCCCGGGCCGGGCGCGCTCCGCGTCAGGGACAGGCCAGCGCGGTCCCGCGCACGGGCTTCTCGTGCCCGAACACCGGAGGGTCGGCGGCCTTGGGGTTCTTGCCCCCGGCGATCAGCGGGCGGTCCTCGCGCACCTTGCGGAACAGTGCCTTCGCCTTGGCGTCGTCCCAGCGCAGGGTCGAACCGACGCCGGGGATCAGCGGGTTGAAACCGGTGATGGGCACGGTGGTGAACGCGGACGCCGACGGGGAGATCCGGCTCAGCGCCCCGGCGAGGTCCACCAGCTGCCCGACACCGAGGCCCTGGTCGACCCGCCCGGAACCGAGCAGGGTGTCCGCCAGCCGGGACATCGCCGTCCGGTCGCGCAGCGCCCCGCGGTCCTGGAGCCCGCGCAGCGCCGACACCAGGAACCGCTGCTGCCGCTGGATCCTGCCCAGGTCGGCGCTGGCGTCCACGTGCCGGGAGCGGACGTACTGCAGGGACCGGCCGCCGTTCAGCCGGTGACTGCCGGGAGCCAGGTCCAGCCTGGTCGCGGAGTCCTGGAGCCGGCGTCGCGTGCACACCTCGACGCCGCCGACCTCGTCGACGGAGTCCATGAAGCGCCGGAAGTCCACCTGGACATAGCCGTCCACGTCGACCTTCGTCATCTTCTCGACCGTGCGGACGGTCAGCGCGGGGCCGCCCTCCGCGTACGCCCCGTTCAGCTTGGCCCGGTGGGCCGGCCGTGTGCCGCCCGAGGCGTCACGGTGGGCGGGGATCTCGGCGAGGGAGTCCCTGGGCATGCTGACGACGTCCAGCCGTTTCCGGTCGGCGGACACGTGCACGAGCATCATGACGTCCGTGCAGTTGCAGGCGACACCGCCCGCGTAGTACGTGCTTTTCTCCTTGGCGGTGATGGTGTTCCGGCCGTCGGTTCCCATCAGCAGGATATTGGTGCCGTGTTTCGGCGCGGCCGGTGCCTGGGCGGGGGAATTACCCAGCACGGTGGCGGCGGCCAGCAGGGCGGCACCCGGAACGACCGAGCGCCGCAGCATTGTCCGGGAGCGGGTGGAAAGGCGTTTTTTCTCCGTCACGCGACGAACGTAGAACAGCGTCCGCCGTAATTCCGGCGGCCCGCTGGCGAAAATCGGAAAGACGGCTCGAAGGGCGCAGGGACGGGGGCGGAGTTCCGGGCCGCGCCCGGGCGGCAGTGCCCCGGGCGGCCGTCGGGCCCGCCGGGAGCCCGGTCCGGGGAGGCGCCTCGCGGGCGGGCCGGATTCCCGGTGGGAGCCGCCGGGGGCGGCCAAACGGGTGAAGCGCCGAAACCAAACCGGGCGCGTCCTGTTGATACCAGTGCACATTCCCGTCAGCGCGTGCGGTGACCCGACCGACGTGATCGTCGCGCTGAAATGCCGGGGGCGGCGACGTCCGCGGCACGCCAGACGCGACACGCACCGACCCGGCCTGTGTCACGGCCGGCCCTGAACTGCCCTTCCCACCGGGGCCGGTATTCCCATTTGTTCGAGCAGAGAAGACAACGAGATTGCGACAGAACCTGAGTAGGGGAGTGGTCGTGGCGGCTGCCGCGACGAGCATCCTCTCCCTTTACGGCAACCCGGCGTTCGCGGACTCCCATGCGAACGGAAACGCTTCCGACTCGCCCGGCGTCCTGTCCGGCAACAACGTGCAGGTGCCGGTGCATGTGCCGGTCAACGCCTGCGGCAATTCCGTCAACCTGATCGGCGCGCTCAACCCCGCCTTCGGGAACGCCTGCGTCAACGGCTCGGGTGGGCACGAGGGGAAGGAGTCCGACGAGGGATCGCAGGACGCCAAGGGGGCGCAGGACGCGAAGGGTTCGCGGGCCGCGCACGGCTCCGACGACAGCGCCGCCTCCTCGGACGACGCGGACCGCTCCGGCGACGGCCACGCCGGCTCCTCCGCGTACGGCGAGACGCACGGCTCGCCCGGTGTCGGCTCCGGCAACGCCGTCCAGGTGCCGGTGGACATCCCGGTCAACGCCTGCGGCAACACGATCGACGTGGTCGGCCTGCTGAACCGCACGTCCGACAACGAGTGCGTGAACGGCCCCTCGGAGGAGGAGGCGCCGCCGGAGAAGCACGTCACACCTCCGGTCGAGCACAAGACGCCTCCCACCCGCCACACCCCGCCCGCGGAGCACACCACGCCGCAGGCGCTGCCCCCGACCCTCGCCCACACGGGCGGTGACGGCGTCCTCGGGGCCTCGGCCGCGGGCGCCGCGCTCCTGGTCGGCGGTGCCGTCCTCTACCGGCGCAGCCGGGCGGCGGCGCGTCGCTGACGCCGCGGGTGCCGGACGCCTCGCGTCCGGCACCCGCCCGCATCACCGGCCGGCCGCGGCCGGCGCCCCGCGCCCGTTCCTCCTGTCACCGGGCGCAGGGATCCGTCCGCGCGCCGGCCCTTCGCGCAGCCGCCGCCGTACCCCGCGCACCAGCGTGGACGCGGTGAACGACGACCCGTACACGAAACGCATCGCGGGCCCGAAGCCGGACGCGGTCACCAGGCCCGCCATGAACAGCCCGGGCACCGACGACTCGAAGTCCCGCCCGACGCGCGGTGAACCGTCCGGCAGCGCCGCCAGACTCCCGCGTACGTCCCCGGACAGCAGTGCCAGCCGGTCGCACGTCGCCCTGAAGCCCGTGGCGGCGATGACGTGCCCGGTCTCCAGGACCCCCGGCTCCCCGGCGCGGCCGGCCGTCTCCAGCCGCACACCGTCCCCCGAGGTGCACGCGGCCACGACCTCCCGGCCCAGCAGCAGTTCGACGGACCCCTCGACCCGGTCCCGCACCCACCAGGCGCCCGCCGGGCCCAGCGCGGTCGCCGCGACCCGGGTCCGGGTGGTCTCCGGAAGGCTGCGGAAGAGGCCCGGACGCTCGGCGTAGCACCAGTTGCGCCAGCCCCGGCCCAGGCCGCTGAGCGGGCTGCGGGCCGACTCCCACCACGAACGCTCCAGCGCCGGGGGCAGCCCGTTCCAGTTCAGCCGCTCCGCGCGGGCCAGCACCCGCACCCTGGTGCCCTGTTCGGCGAGGAGTGCCGCCGTCTCCAGCGCGGCCTGGCCACCGCCGATCACCGTGACGTCCCCGCCGCGGAAGCGGTCGAGGTCGGCGTGGTGGCTGCTGTGCGAGACGTACGCGGGGCCCAGCCCCCGCAGGGCGGCGGGCACCTCCACGAACGGCATGACGCCGACGGCCAGTGCCACGGTCCTGGCGTGCAGGATCTCGCCGTCCTCGGTGACCACCTCGAAGCCCCCGGGACACGCCTCGACGCGCGACACCATGCGCTCGTCGACGGCGGGGACTGCGGTGCGCGCGAACCACAGGCCGTAGGAGGCGAACGTCTCGACGGGGATGGGTTCACCGTGCCGCGCCGTCACCCCCTGGCCCGCGCAGTACGCGTCGAGGCGCAGCCTCCCGGCGGGGTCCGAGAGGTCGGACGCCCACGGCTCCGACTTGAGGAACATGCCGCGCGGCATGTGGTCGCGCCAGGACGCCATGGGCCGGCCCAGGACGCGCAGGCTCAGCCCGGCGGCCGCGGCGTGGGAGGCGATGGACAGGCCGTAGGGGCCCGCTCCGACCACCAACAGGTCGTACATCAGCAACTGCTCGCTTTCTCGTCGTCGGTCAGTGAACCCGGAAGGGATGCGGTGGTCTGCCGCACGATCAGGCCCCCGGTGTCCGCCGGGCCCGGCGCGGCGGACGCCCGCCGTCCGCGCGGCGGAAGACGCCGGGCCGCGTGGCCCGGCCACAGGGACCACATCGCGAGGGCGGGCCCCAGGTCGTCCCGGGCGTGCCAGGCCGCCTCGCGGCCGGCCCGCCCCCGGCGCAGCGCGGTGAGCGGGGCGTAGTTCTCCACCACGAACCTGCGGCCGGGCCGCGGCGACCGCTCCGGCAGCGGACGGTCCGTCAGGTCCAGGTGCTGGGCGCGTACGACGTCCAGGCCCGACGCGTCGGTGAAGAGCCGGAACTGGGATCCGGGGCGGGGGTTGAAGTCGAGCAGGTGGTACTTGCCCGTCGCGGCGTCCCGGCGGAAGTCGAGGTCCAGGATGCCGCGGTAGCCCAGCGCGCCGACGAGCCGCTCGGCGAGCGCCTCGACCCGGGGGTTCGGCGTCCAGCGGCCGACCACGGTCAGCCCGGCGCCGCGCGGCCAGGCGCGCTCCTTGCGGCCGGGGCCGCCCGCGCGCGTCGTACCGGACCGGTCGGCGTACCCGTGGAAGAACCAGTCGCCGTCGGGAGTCTCGGGCAGGAACGCCTGCAGCAGCAGCCGGCTGCCCGCCTCGCCGGACCGCTCGAACAGCGCCTGCGCCTCCCGCGCCGAGTGCACCAGCACCGTGCTGCGCAGCCCCGTCCCCGGCGGCAGCAGCCACGGTCGGCTCCACTTCGCCACCACCGGCAGCCCCAGCTGCCGTACGGCGCCGGTCACCCGTCCGGCGCTGTCGGGCATCAGCGTCACCGGGTGCGGGACGTCCACCTCCGCGCAGACCCCGGCCAGCAGCGCCTTGTCGGCCACACGCTCGGCGAGCGCCTCGGGCTGACGCGGCAGCAGATAGTGCGGGGCGAGGCTGTCACGCGTCCGGCCGACGGCGAGGGCGCCGGCGTCGTCCATCGGGATCAGTACGGCGGGCCCGTGCAGGGCCGAGGCCACCCGGCGCAGTGCGGCGGCGATGTCGGCGGGCGAGGCGTCCGGAGGCGGCGCGGGGTGCAGCGCGCTCACGAAACGCGAGCGGGACACGGGACTTCTCGCGGAATCCGCGATCACGTGCACGTCCACGCCCGCGCGGCCGAGTGAGCGCACCGCTCCCAGCGTTCCGTGGTGAAAGGGATTCCGGTCGGTTCGCAGAAGAACGGCGGGGACACGGGTGTCGAGGACTGGCACGAACGAATTCCTTCGGGATCGGTCACTCTTACGGGTGATCAGCACACTCGGAGGCCGGAACCTCGATTGGCGGACCGGTCAATCATGTGACTGAGTGTCAGTAGCCGTGCGGAAAAGGAGAACGGCGGAATGCGGCCCAGCCGGCGGAGCGTACGGAGAGGATCGGGAATGGACCCACAGCAGCAGAGGTCCCGGACGGGGAGGTTCGCGGCCGTCGCCGCCGGCGTCGTCGCGTCGGCCGTCCTGGCGGCGGGCCCGGGACACGCCGTGGGGCCGGCGGCCGACCCGCCGGCACCCCGGCCGGCCGTGCCGACGCCGGCCGTGCCCGCGATCACGCCGCCCGCGCCACCGGTCTCCTCACCCATCGGCGAGGAGACGCCCGTGCCGCCGGAAGACGTCCACACCCTGCCCGCCCCGGTCACCGGACCGGACGCCTCCGCGGTGCCCCCGGCCCCCGCCGAGCCGCCCGGGTCCGCCGCGGGCGGCACCGGGGGCACCGCCGCGTTCGGCGCCTACCTGGACTACGGCGCCCTCGGCGTGAGCCGGATGTCCGAGCTCAGCCGGTGGCTGGGCGGTGCCGGGCTGAGCGTCGGGCACACGTATCTGCCGGGCGACCGCTGGAGCAACATCGAGGGCGCGCCCGGCTTCCTCGACGTGTGGGCCGACTGGCGCCGCGCCGGGGACGACCGGACCTTCGTCCTCAACGTCCCCATGCTGGAACGCAACGAGGACCACGTCCCCGACGACGAGGTGCGCGGCCTGCTGGCGCGCGGCGCGGCGGGCGAGTTCGACGGTCACTTCCGCGCCCTCGCCGACCGGCTGGTCCGGCTCGGGGTGCCGGACACCGTCATCGTGCTCGGCTGGGAGATGAACGGCATCACGTACACCCATCGCTGCGGCCCGGACCCGGAGGCCTGGAAGAAGTACTGGAACAGGATCGTCACCACCATGCGTTCGGTGCCGGGCCAGGAATTCCGGTTCGATTTCGCCCCCAACCGGGGCCGGGACGCCATTCCCTGGACGCGGTGCTATCCGGGGGACGACACCGTCGACATCATCGGCATGGATTCTTACGACCAGCCGCGGGGAATCTCCTTCGACGAACAGGTGAAGGAACCGTACGGCCTTCAGGACCAGGTGGATTTCGCCGAAGCCCACGGCAAGCCCATCTCGTATCCTGAATGGGGACTCTTCCGCAACGGGGACAACGCGACGTACATGCGGCGCATGCTCACCTGGATGGACGAGCACAAGCCGGTCTACAACACGCTCACCGACTACTGTCCGCACGGCGTGTGGCAGTGCCACGGCAACCCCAGGGCGTCGCGGGTGTACCGGGCGATGATGTCCGGCCGCACCGGTCCCGCCGAGACACCCGGGGCAACGCCCCCCGCCGTGCCCGCCGTGCCCGCCGCCGAGACCGGGCGGGAGCCGTCGCCGGACTGCTCGCCCGTGCCGCTGGGCGCGTGGGCCGAGCACTGGATGGGCCGGAAGCTCTGTCTGCGCCTCGGCTGGTGGCCGGGCGAGCGGTGAGACGCCCGCGCCGCCGGAGGGCTCACGACCTCGCGTCACCGCGCCGCCTCCACCGGTTCAGCAGCTCCTTGCCGCGGTCGCGGGCGGCGACCGCGGCGAGCACGGCGGACATCAGCACCGCCGTCCGCCGCCGGGCCAGCAGCAGCCGCTGGTTGACCACCGTCCCGGGGCGCCAGGGGTGCTTGTACGGCTCGTCACCGCGCAGCAGGCTCAGCACCCGGTGTCCGCCCGCCGCCGTCCGCTCGGCACAGGCGTCGAGGAGCATCGTCGCCACGTCCGCCTTGAGCTCCCGAAGCCGCGGGTCGGCCCCGTACAGATAGCCGCCCGCCAGCCGCGGCGACATGAGCGTGACGTCCACCGCCACCACCCTGTCCTCCAGCCGGAACTCGGTCACCCGGGCGTCCCCGGAGCGGACCATCCGGCCCACCGAGCGGACCAGGTGCTCGGCGAACCGGGGCCGCAGATGCTCGGACGTCACCTTGCGGCCCCGCCACTGCAGCCGGTGCAGCTCCAGCAGCGCGCGCAGCGCCGCGTCGACGTCCTCGGGGCCCACCACCCGGTGGGCGATACCGAGCGCGGTCAGCTTGCGGAGCTTGGCCCGTACGCGCTGGGCGCGCTGGGCGGGGAGCCGGGTCAGCAGTTCGTCCATCGGCCGGGCGGGCAGTTCGAGACAGAGGGAGTCCCGCACGCGCCGCCGCGGCCCGCGCCAGCGGGCGTAGACCCGTTCCACGGCACCCCCCGGCCGCACCTCCCGGAAGTCGATCACCGCGCCGCGGGCGGCCCGGGACAGTCCCTCGGTGAGCGCGTCCGCCGCCCGGCCGGTGTCCCGGTCGTCGAGCAGCACGTCCCCGTAGTCCGAGATGGCCCCGCCCAGCGTGACCCAGGCGGGCACCGGACGGTGGACACGCATCAGGGGCGCGGCGGCCAGGAGTTCGCCGTCGGCGTCGCGGACCAGCACGAGACGGAGCCGGCCGGAAACGCCGTACGACAGCCACCAGGAGTGCAGCCAGGCATGGCTCTGGAACGGCGTGGCCGTGGCGCACCGCCGGTACAGCCGCCCCCACTCCGGAGCCAGCCCGGCGAACACCCGCTCGTCGGTGACCAGTTCGGTGACGAGTTCGGTGACCGGTTCGGTGACGAGATCCGCGCCCGGCCCGGCGGCCGGCTCGGCGACCCGTTCGGTGTGGCGCGCCGTCACAGTTGGCCGTGGGCGTCGGCGGCCGCGGCCGGGCTCGGTACGGACGCGGTGGGCGAGGGCTGGTCCGCCGCGCGCCGGGGCCGTACGAGCAGGACGAGCCCGCCGAGCAGCCCCCCGGAGGCGACGCCCACCAGGCCCGTCACCGTCGGCGACGCCGAGGAGGGTGTGCCGGGCGCGACCGCGCGGGAGAACTGCACGAGTTCGACATGGGTGCTGTCCTTGCTGTCGCCCGCGTGCCGCGTGAGCGACCGCGTGACGGCGTTGGCGATGTCACGGGCCAGGTCCGGGCGCGAGGACGTGGCCGAGACGGCGACCATCGGGGCGTCCGGAGAGGTCGCGGTCGTCACGCTCTCGCGCAGCGTCCGCACCGGCACGCCGGCCCACACCTGGGCGTCGCCGAGCACCGCGAGCTGGGTCGCCACCCGCCCGTACGCCTGGGCGAAGCCCAGCGCCGCGGCCGGGTCCGCCTTCGCGGTCGGCACGGCGATCACGTAGCTCGTCGCCGTGTACACCGGTGGTGTCAGGACGCCGTACGCGCCGCCGGCCAGCCCGCCGAGCAGGGCTCCCGTCGCGAGCAGGGACCACGGCGGGACGGTCTTCGCGCGGGCGAGAACCCTTCCCACGGCGCCGCCGGTGGGACGACGCTGTCCGGTGGGGTTGTCGGTCATGTGGAACTCACTCCCAGTCAGGTGCAGGAGACAGCGGCCGCGTACACGTCCATGAGCCGTGCGGCGCTGCGGGCGATGCTGTAGTGATGGGCGGCGTCCGGCGCCGAACGGGGGTGCGGTCCCCGGTCGCGGACCTCGGTGAGGGCCCGGGCGAACGAGTCCGCGCCGCCCTCCACCCGCCGCGCCGCGGGGGCCGCGGCGGCCGGCAGGTCCTCGACCGCCGGGCAGGAGGCGTAGAGCACGGGCAGCCCGGCGGCCATGGCCTCGACGACGGCCAGGCCGAACGCCTCCTCGGCGGACGGCGACGCGAGCACGTCCATGGCCGCTATCAGCGACGGCAGGTCCGCCCCGGGACAGCCGCCGGCCGGGCGCTCGCCCGTGAACAGCACCCGGTCCGCGACGCCCGCCCGCTGCGCGGCACGCCGCAGCACGTTCTCCTCGGGACCGCCGCCCACCGCCACCATCCACACGTCCCCGGGCAGCCGGGCCAGCGCGTGGATCAGCACCCCGAAGCGCTTGCCCGCGGTCAGCCGGCCGACGCAGCCCACGACGTACGCCCCCTCCGGCAGCCCGAGCCGGCGGCGGGCGCGCTCGCGCAGCCCCGGGTCGAAGCGGAAGCCGGCCACGTCGATCCCGTTCGGCACGACCTCGATCCGCGGGCCCGGCACGCCCCAGCGGCGCAGCCGGTCGGCGACCGTGGGCGACACGGCGACCGTCGAACGGCCCAGCCGTTCGCTCGCCAGGTACAGCGCGCGGACGCCCGTGGTGAGCGCGCGCCCCTCCATCTGCGAGTCGCCCAGCGAGTGCTCGGTGGCGACGACCGCCCGCACCCCCGCGAGCCGCGCGGCGACCCGCCCGTACACGCAGGCCCGGTAGAGGTGCGTGTGGACGAGGTCGTAGCGGCCCGCCCGGATCAGACGCACCAGGCGGGGGAGCGCGGACAGGTCGCGGTTGCCGGTCATGCCCAGGTGGACGACGCGTACCCCGTCGGCGGCGAGTCCGTCGGCGACGGCGCCCGGATTGGTCAGCGTCACCACCTCGCAGTCGACCGGCAGATGCCGCAGCAGCAGCCGCAGTTGCTGCTCGGCGCCGCCGACGCCGAGTCCGGTGATGACGTGCAGCGCCTTCACAAGACGCCCTCGGCCGGGCGGCGGCGCAGCCGGTGCAGCCGCAGCTTCAGGTAGAGGCGTACGGCGTTGTCGTTCTGGCCGACGTGCACGCGGGGGAGGGCGTACGGGCCGGTCAGCGCGCTGGGGTCGATGGCGCACCCGTACCGGTATCCGGCACGCCGTACGGCGTCGGCCACCCGGCGGTCGACGGTCCCGTACGGATAGCAGAACCCGTCGACGGCGGCGCCGGTCAGCTCGGCGAGCAGCGCCCTGCTCCCGGCGACCTCGGCGTGCAGGAGGGCGTCGTCGGCCCGCGTCAGGTCGACGTGGGTGAGGCCGTGCGAGCCGATCTCGACGCCCTCGGCGGCGGCCAGCCGGATGCCCGCCTCGTCGAGCAGCGGTCTGCGCGGGCCGAGCGGGTCCCAGGCGTTGTCGCCGCCGAGCCGTCCGGGCAGCACGAAGAGCGTCGCCCCGCAGCCGTGACGCCGCAGCACCGGCAGGGCGTGCTCGACGAAGTCGGCGTACCCGTCGTCGAAGGTGAGCCCCACCAGGTCCCCGCCCCCGCCCCGGGCGCGGGCCGTCAGCAGCTCCGCCATGCCCACGCCCCGCAGTCCCCGCCGCCGCAGCCGGCCCAGCTGCTGGTCGAGGCGGTCCGGGGAGACGGTGATGCGGTAGGGGTCGTCCGAGCAGTCGCCCACGGAGTGGTACATGGCGACCCAGGGGACGGCGGCGGGCCGTGGCCCCGCGGTGCGGCCGGGCGGCGCGGTCGTCGTGAGCGCCACGGGCCGCGGCGGGCCATCTGCTGTCGGGTCAGCGGAAACGGACATGCGGAAGCCTTCGTGTGACGGAACGGACGGCGGGTTCGAGGCCCTTGACCCCGAGGGCGCGGGCCAGCAGGGCGAAGACGAGCGTCACGGCCGCGCCGCCGAGTGCGAGGCCGAGCAGGGGGGAGCCGGGGCGGCCCGCGCAGAGCGTCCCGGCCACGGCGGCGGCCAGGGCCGCGGCGGCCGGCCTGGCGAACTCGGCCAGCACCCGGCGCGTGCGGATCGGCACGCTGCGCTCGCCCATCCCGGCCAGCAGCAGCCCGGCCGAGAAGGTGATGCCGACGGCGTTGGCCGCCGCGATGCCGCACACCCCGAACGGGCCGACCGCCCACGCGCCGGCCGCGGAGGTCACCAGGAGCCCGGAAACCATCGCGAACAGCGGGTACCAGGTGGGCACGCCCCTGGAGAAGTACGACCGGGCGAGGGCGCCGACCAGGGTGTGGCCGAGCAGCCCGAGCGCGTACACCCGCATCACGGACGCGGTGGCCGCGGTGTCCTGGGCGGTGAACGCGCCGCGCTGGAACAGCAGCTGGACGAGCTGGGGCGCGCACGCGACCACCGCGGCCGTGCCCAGCAGCACCGTGCAGGAGACCAGGGCGAGATCGCGCTCCACCCGCTCGCGCGCCCGCTCGGTGTCGCCCTCGGCGAGCGCCTGCGCCACCACGGGGAACGTGACGGTGCACAGCATCAGCGACAGCACCATCGGCATCTGCGCGATCTTCTGCGCGTAGTTCAGGTGCGAGATCGCCCCGGCGGGGAGCGAGGAGGCGAGGAAGCGCTCGATGAGGACCTGCGACTGACGGCACAGCGCGAAGAGCAGGACGGTGGAGACGAGGGCGATCCCCATGGGCCGCGCCGGCCCGCCGCCCGGACCGCTGCCCGGCCCGGCCACCGGTGCCGGGCGCTCGTCGCCGTGTACGCCGTGCGCCTCGCCCGGCGCGGACCGGCCCCGGCGCAGCCGCCCGAGCAGGGACGGGAGTTGCGTGGCCACCATCAGGGCGCCGCCGGCCGCGACGCCGAGGGCCGCCGCGCGTACGCCCCAGTGCGCGCCCAGGACGAACATCGCCGCGATGATGCCGGCGTTGTACGCCACGTAGATCGCCGCGGGCGCCACGAACCGCCGGTGCGCGCGCAGGGCCGCGCTGCAGTACCCGGCGAGCCCGAAGCTCAGGACGCAGCTCGCGGTCAGCCGGGTGCAGTCGACGGCCAGCCTCCTGTCGGGCAGCCCCGGCGCCAGGGCCTCGACCAGACAGGGCGCCGCCGCGACCAGCAGCACCGTCACCGCCGTGAAGGCGAGCACCAGCCGGGGCAGCGTCGAGGCGACGAGGGCGCGGACGGGATCACCGGCACCGCCCCGGGCCCGCCGGGACACGGCCATGCTGAACGCGGGGACGAGCACGAAGGCGAGCCCGTCCTCGATCAGCAGCGTGGCCGCGAACTCCGGCACGGTCCAGGCGACCAGGAACGCGTCCGTATCCGACCCGGCCCCGAACAGATGGGCGAGCGCCTGGTCCCGGCCCAGACCGAGCAGCGCGCCCGCGAGGGACAGCCCGACGGTGACCAGCGCGGCCCGCGCGAGGAACCGGCCGGACGCGGGGGCGCCGGAATCCCCGCGGGCGCCCTTGCCTCCGGCCGCCTCGGCCGCGTCGGTGGCGTCAGCCGTCTCGGCCGTCTCGGTGGCGTAGGTCGTCTTCGTGGCGTCGGTGGCGTCGGCCGCGTCGGTGGCGGAAGAAGCGGCGGACCGTGCCGGCGGACCGAGCGCCACCGCCCCGTCGGCCCGGGAGGGCGTCACCGTCATCGCGCGGACGCCTCCTCGGGAGTTCCGGGACTCCGGGGCGCCGACGACGGCTCCGGACCCTCCGGCGCGGGGGCCGCACCCGGGGGCGGTGACACGTCCGACGACGAACCCGCGCCCGGGACCGGTCCGGCGTCCGGCCCCGGCCGCGCGGAGGCGCTGGTCGCGGGCGAGGTGCCGGATGTCCCGTCCATCAGCGCCCACCAGCCCACGAGGCCCAGGCAGACAGCGGTCAGCACGGTGGACGGGCCGCCGATGTCCGCGTACACGAAGTCGGTCAGCTGCCAGACCAGCAGCCCGCACGCGACGAGCGCGCAGTCGAGCCCCGACGGGGTCCGCCGCACCCGCGCGAGTCCGCGCAGCGCGCACACGAGCAGCGCCAGCCAGCTCCCCGCGAGGGCGACCAGCCCGACGAGCCCCTGCTCGCCGAGCACGAGCAGGTACATGTTGTGCGGGGACAGCAGTGGCTGCCTGCGGTACTGCGCGCCCGCGCCCTCGACGTCGCTGCCGGAGGACAGGGCGAGCGAGGCGTGCCCGTCGCGGTGGTCGGGGAACCCCTTCAGCCCGACGCCGGTGAGGGGTTCGGCCCGCCACATGTCGACGGCCGCCGCCCACATCGTGTACCGGTCGACGACCGACTGGTCCGGGGTGCCGGTGACCCGCGTGATGCTGGTCATCCGTTCCTGGAGCATCGCGGATCCGGCTCCGACGCCGCCCACCAGGATCACGGCGGCGGCGGTGACGGCCGCGCCGACCCGCACGGCGCGCCGCGGCCCGGCCAGCAGCAGCTGGGCGGCGCACGTGAGGACCGTGGCGATCCAGGCGCCCCGGCTGAACGACAGCGCGAGCGGCACGCAGAGCACCAGCGCGCACGCCCCGGCGGCGGTCCGCCGCCGCGCCGGGCCGTCACCGAGGGCGAGCCCGGCCGCGCAGACCAGGCCGAGCGAGACCACGGTCGACATCCCCATGACGTCCGTGGCGCCGAAGGTGCCCACGGCCCGGATGTCCTCCCCCATGTACGAGGCGCCGGTCCCCGTCAGGTACTGGCGCACCCCGATCGCCCCCTGCCACAGGGCGAGGCCGACGAACGACCAGGCGAGCAGCCGGAAGTCGCGCCGGCCGCGGACCAGCAGCAGCACCGCCAGCGGAACCAGGACGAAGACCTGCAGATAGCGGACCATTCCGGAGGCCGCCGCACCGGTGCTGCCCGCTCCGGCCGCCGCGACCGCGACGCCGAGCACCGGGAGGCCGAGGACGACCGCTGCGGTGGGGGACAGGGGCCGCCGCCGGTACCGCAGGAGACGTACGGCGCAGCACACCACGACGAGGCCCGAGACCCCGTCGGCGGCGGTCGCTCCCCCTTCCGTACTGGGCAGGACGGGCAGCGCGAGCGTGGCGATCACGGCCACCACGGGCAGTACGGGCAGGGCGCGCCCGAGCGCGGCCGCCAGACAGGCCGCGGGCGACGGTGCCAGGGGCAGGGTGTGGCTCACCGGCTCAGCTCCCCGTCGGGCGGACCAGTGTGGCGGCCGTGCGCAGCAGGATGCAGACGTCCTGCCACAGCGACCAGTCGTCGATGTACGCGTTGTCGAAGCGGCAGCGGTCCTCGATCGAGGTGTCGCCGCGCAGCCCCTGGATCTGGGCCAGCCCGGTGATGCCGGTCGGCATCCGGTGGCGGGCCGCGTATCCGGGGTGGGTCTGGCTGAACTTGGCGACGAAGTACGGGCGTTCGGGGCGCGGGCCGACCAGGCTCATGTCGCCCCTGAGGACGTTCCACAGCTGGAGCAGCTCGTCCAGCGACGAGCGCCGCAGGAACTGGCAGAACCGGCTCATCTCCCGCTCGTTCGCCACGCTCCACCGGGTCGCGGACTCGTGCGCGTCGACCGGGCGGTGGGTGCGGAACTTCAGCAGGGTGAAGGGCCGCCCGTCCTTGCCGACGCGCTCCTGCCGGAAGACGACGCCCGGCCCCTCGCTCAGCCGCAGCACCGTCGCGCACACCAGCAGCACGGGGCTGATCAGCAGCAGCAGCGCCCCGGACACGACGATGTCCAGGGCCCGTTTGCCGACGCCGCGCCGGGGCGGCAGCAGGTGCAGCCGACGGCAGGGGAACCCGGCGAGCCGTCCTCTCCCGCCGTCGTGCGGGGGACGGTGCCGGGAGCGGTACGAGGGGGTGTCCGCGTCGAGTTCCCACAGCGCGCAACCGGTCCGGGCCAGCTCCTCCAGCAGGGGGGCGCGTTCGATGTGCGGTTCCACGACGAGAACGGCGCGCACGCTGTTCTGGATGAGCGCCCGCTGCACCTCCTCGCCGGTGGTGAGCACCGGGAGCCCCTCGCCGCCGGCCGTTTCGGCGGACACGATCCCCACGGGGCGCACCCCGCACCGGGGGTGCCGCAGGACCGCGGAGGCCACGCGCCGGGCGGTGCCGACGGGGCCGATGACGAGGGCCGCGTCGGGGTGGCGTACGAGGGTGCGGCGCCGCCACGCGTGGACGGCTCCGCGCCCGGCGCAGCCCACCGCCGCCTGGAGCGCGCAGCCCGCGGCGAGTGCGCCGGCGGAGAGCGCGTGCGCCGGGTCGAGCGCGGCGACCAGTGCCGCCGGCACGCACCAGGCCACCACGGAACGCCCGCAGACGGCGGGCAGTTCGTCCAGCGGCGCCCGGGCGGCGGGCGCCTCCTCGGTCCGCGACAGGGTGGCCCGCGCGCTCAGCGCCAGCACCCCGAGCAGCAGGACGAGCACGAGGAGCGGGTGGTCCGCGGGGCGCGCCGACACGAGGGCGGCGAGCAGCGCCGCGCCGGTCTCCGCGGCGAGCAGCGGCAGCCCGGAAGCGCGCCGCGCCGGGCGCCGCGGTCCGCCGGGGAGTCCTGGGCTCTCGGTGATCCCCTGGGCCGGGATGACCGAGACGGGCGAGAATACGTGCTCCCGGGGCTGTCCGCCGGGGGAGGGAACGGTGCTTTCCGCGGTCACGGGTGGATGGACTCCCTGCACTCGGTGTCTTCCGCGCCTGCCGGGCAGTGCCGGGCGCCGTCGGCGCACCGGGTGCACCGCGCGCCTCGGACGTGTGCGAGGCGCGCCCGCCCGGTCTGCGTCTGCGCGGTCTGCGTCTGCTGCGTTGCGGGCTGGGACGGGGGTGGGGTGTGAGTGGCCGGTTCCGTACGCCTCGTGGGGGGCGCGTGCTCCGGTGGCAGCGCCGAGGCGGCGTACGGTGCGCACGCCGCCGAACGCGTCGCGAGGACGGGCGGCCCGCCCGGGCGGACGCCCCGGCGCGGCGCCCGCCCGGCGCGCCTCTCGCGCCCGGCCCGCTCCTCGGCCAGGAGTTCGCGGTAGAGGGCCGCGACGGCGTCGGCTGTGTGCCGTACGTCGTGTCCGGCCCGTACGTGACGGCGTCCCTCGTGGCCCAGGGTGTCGCGCAGCGCCGGATCGGCCAGCAGGCCGACCATGGCGCGGGCCAGTGCGGCGGGGGACCGCGGGGGGACGAGACAGTGCGGGCGCAGCCGTGCCGGCAGGCTCTCCCGGGCGCCGTCCACGTCCGTCACCACCACCGGCCGGCCGCAGGCCATGGCCTCCAGCGGGGCCAGCGCCATGCCCTCCCACCGGGACGGCAGGACGACCAGGTCGGCGGCCCGGTACCAGGGCACGGCGTCGGCGACCGGCCCCGCGAACAGCACGCCGGCGGGGGCGAGTTCACGCAGCCGTCCGGTGTCCGGGCCGTCCCCGACCAGCACGAGCCGGGCCCCCGGGATCCGCCGGGTCACCGCGTCCCACGCCGCCAGCAGCACGTCCTGCCCCTTCTGGGGGCACAGCCGTCCCACGCAGACCACCAGCGGGGCGGCGGGACCGACCCCGCCGAGCAGCTCGATCCCGGCCCGTGCGCTCCCGGCCGGGGCGGGGCCGAAGCGCGCGCAGTCGACACCGTTGGGGATCACGGCCCACCGGGCGGCGATCCCGGCGCGCTCGCCCCGCGCGCGCTCCGCCTCGCTCACGCACACCACCCGTGAGGCCCAGCGCGCCGACCGGCGCTCCCAGGCCAGGGCGAGGGACGCGGTGGTGCCGCCGACCGCCTCGAACGACCAGGCGTGCGGCTGGAAGACGGTCGGGACACGGCCCCGGAGCGCGAGCCGCGCGGCGAGCCCGGCCTTGGCGCTGTGCGCGTGCACCACGTCGGGACGCACCCGGGCGATCACCCGGGCGAGCCGCCGCACCTCCCCGCCGAGCGCCGGACCCGGCGCGCGCGTCGCCGCCCAGTGCCGTACGTCGCCGCCGAGCGAGCCGACCGCGCCGGCCAGGCCGCCGCCGTCCGGGCACGCCACCGTGACGTGCGTCCCGGCGGCCGACTGGGCGCGCACCAGGTCCGTCACGACGCGCGCCACGCCGCCGTCGACGGGCTGGGTGACGTGCAGGACGCGCCGGGGAGAGACGGTCGGTGGCATGGGCATGCGCGGCTCCTCGTTCACGGGGCGTGTACGCGGGCGCGCGTCAGCGCGTGGCGTCGACGGCGGCGAACAGCGCGCCGAACCAGACGGCGTCCTGCCGGGAGGCGAGCCGGAAGGCCAGCCCGTCGCCGCCGGACCGCAGCGCCGGGGCCAGGTCGAGGACGTCGGAGTCGTAGCCGAGGGTGTTCTCGTACGCGGGGATCCGCCACGGCTGGGCACCCGGCCCGCCGATCGTCGAGTCCAGTACGTCGTCGGCGGATCCCGCGGCGCCGCTCAGCGCGGTCGCGGCCCCGCCCCCGGCGGACACCGTGAGGCTGTCGCCGTCGCGGCCGCGGTCGCCGTCGTAGGCGACGAGGCCGACCTGCCCGCCGGCCCCGGCGGGGAACGCCAACGGCAGGCGGACGGTCTGCCCGGCGTCCGGTCCGCCGCGCTTCCTGCCCCGCTCCTCGACCGGGGCGAGCGCCGTGAAGCCGTCCCACAGCGCCAGCCGCCTGAGCGGCTCCGACTCCTTCTCGTACGCCACCACCAGCGTCCAGCCGCCCCAGGCGCCGGCGGCGGAGCGGCCCATGGCGACGTTGACCTGGGCCACCGTGTAGAGCCCCGGGCCGCTGGAGCGCACCAGCGCGGTCACGTCGGCCGACGCCTGGAACGCGTCGGCGCCTCCTGCCGCGCCCTGGTCCGGGGTGTGCCGCGCGACGGTGTCGGCGAGGACGGCCCGGTAGGAGCCGCCGGGCTCGGCGAACAGCACGCGCCCGTTGTCCGCCGGCGGCTTCTGCTCGCCGGCGCGCAGGTTGCCGCCCCAGTACAGCCGGGCGTACGCGACCCGTGCGCCCTGCGGCAGATCGAGGTGCGCGCGGCTGGAGTTGTAGGTGTTCGGGTCGTCGTCGACGTCGATGTACGCCATGTCGAAGTCGTCGTTCGCGGCGTCCCGGCCCGCACGCGCGGCCAGGCAGGGGTCGGCCGCAGGGAGTGCGGCCGCCGCCCGGCAGGTGATCGACGAGTTGGCCGCCCGGACGATCCCTCCGTGCCGCAGAGCCTGGTAACGCTCGGTGAATCCGGGGGGATCGGCTGCGGGCCCGCCCGGCGCGGCCGTCGCGAGACCGCCCGGAACGCAGAGGGCGGCGAGGGCGGAGCAGCCGGCCATCACACGGCGCAGCAGCGGACCCGGGGAATTGCGCATGACCGGCGGTGCCCTTTCGAGGAGCAAAGAATATGTGGACCAGATCAAGCCTTGACTGTTCTGGACCGATTGGGGCCTGAGTGCTTTCGGATGGCCCGGAAGGTGCGCCACATTAGCCGATCTCAACGCATATCGGGGAAAAGGGGCAACTGTGTCGGAACTGTGCAGGTTTGGAGCTTCGGAGATCACTCCTTCGGAGGCACAACCCCAGGGCCCGCCGCGCGTTGATTTCAGAGCCGGGCACTCACGCCCGGATGCTGTATCGATTCCAAGGAGCACTTCCCCATGTCGCGTATTGCCAAGGGCCTGGCCCTGACCTCCGTTGCCGCCGCCGCCGTCGCGGGCACCGCCGGTATCGCCGCCGCCGACAGCGGCGCGCACGGCGTCGCCAAGCACTCCCCGGGTGTCGTGTCGGGCAACGTCGTCCAGGCCCCGATCCACGTTCCGGTCAACGTCTGCGGGAACACCGTCACCGTCATCGGCGCCCTGAACCCGACGCACGGCAACCTCTGCGTCAACGACTGACGTCCGTCGCGGACTCTTTGCACCGGCCCGGCCGTCCTCCCCTCGGGAGGGCGGCCGGTTCGCGTTGCCCCGAATGGGGGGAAGTGGGTTCCTTCTCCGGGAACACCGCCCCACCAGGCAAGATGCCGGACGGGAGCGGACCGGGCGGCTACGGCGGGCGGTCGGACGGTTGCAGACGGCCACGGGCGATTCCACGGTGAAAACAGCCCAGGCGCCGTCGGACACGGCGTCCCGGGGCCCCGGAACCGTCGAAAGGAAACCTCCCATGCCTGCTCTGCCCGCACGGCGCATCGCGTCCTCCGCTCTCTGCGCCACGTTCCTCCTCGGGATCGCCGCTCCGGTCGCCATAGCGGCGGACAGCGACTCGGCACGTGGCCGCACCCACGCGGCGGCGCCCGTCCCCGGCGCGGACGCGCTCATGGCGCAGGTCCAGTCGCTGGCCGACGCCGGCGGTGTACTGATCCCCGTCTCCGACCTGCTGAGCGCCGTCCTCAAGGCGGACGACGGCAAGCTCGCGGCGGCCGAGGCGCAGCAGTACGCCCAGGCCGTCAAGGACGCCATCGCCAAGGTCCAGGCGTCCGACGGAGCCGTGCCCCCGACCGAGGCGACCGCCCCCGCGGCCGAGGCCACGCCCGCGAACCCCGCGACCCCGGCCGCCCCCGAGGCCCAGGCGAACCAGGCGACCCCGGCCACTCCGGCCGCCCCCGAGGCCCAGGCGAACCAGGCCGCTCCGGCCACTCCGGCCGACCCGACGAGCGCCCAGCCCGCCGCACCGGCGGCCCCGGCGGCCCCGGTCGCGCAGAGCGCGGAGGCCAAGGCGCAGCCCGCCGAGGCGACGACCATGGACGAGGCGCTCTCCTCCCTCCAGGACGCCGTCGACGAGCTGGTGGAGGCGATCACCTCCGGCGCGAGCGAGCAGGTGGCGCAGGAGGTCGACGACGTGATGACGGCAGCCGTCGACGTCGTCTCCACCACGGTCGCCGGCGATGCGGCCGAGCAGGGCACGGCCACCACGCCGAGCACCGCCACCACGCCGGGCGCCGCCACCACGCCCAGCACGGTGACCACGTCGCCGGGCACGGTGACGACGCTGCCGGCCCTGATCCCGGCGGCCCCGTCGGCCTCCTGACCCAAGGGAGCGGTGTCTGAGGCGAAGCAGTCGCCCGCCCCGCCGTGGGGGGGGGCCCCCCCCCCCCCCCCCCCCCCGGGCCCCCCCCCCCCCCCCCCCCCCCCCCCCCCCCCCCCCCCCCCCCGCGGGGGGTGTAGTTGGACATACCCCCCCCCCCCCCCCCGCCGGCGCCCCCCCCCCCCCCCCCCCCCCCACGGCTGTCTTATGCCACCCGATTCACCCGAGGCCGCCCGAGTCCCCCGCGTACCCCTGACGTGGGACGGGCCGCGGAAAACTTGCCCGCACGGGGTTTCCGGCGGGGCCGGGACTCGTTAACCAGAGCGCAGTGCGAGACCCGGCGCGTACGAGGCCGGGTCCGAGACAACTCCCTCCGGTGACACGGGTCGCCGAAGAAAGGAACACGATGAAGTCCCTGAAGGCCGCCGCCGTCGTCGCCGGGTCGCTGGTCATGGCCACCGCCGCCGCACCCGCCTTTGCCCAGGGCGTCACCGGTCTCACGCCGACCAGCCTGAACGGCGGCCTCGACCCGGTCGCCGGCGGCCCCCTCGACGTGAGCGGTCTCCAGTCCCAGCCGAACCTCCTGGACACGGAGAACCAGAGCTCCATGCTGCACTCCGTGAGCGGCGTGACGGACACCCTCAACGCGAACGGCGGCACGGGCCGCCTCCTCGGCGGGGTCCCCCTCAAAGGCTGACGGACCACGGCGTTCGTCCACGCGCGAAGCGGCCCCCGGCGGTCTGAACCGCCGGGGGCCGCTTCGTGTCCACGGCCGTCAGTGGCCGCGCTTGCCGTGGTTCTTGCTGTCGTGGTGGGCCTCGTGCCGGTCGTCACCGTCGTCGTTGACGCAGGTGTTGCCGAAGGCCGGGTCGAGCACGCCGACGATGTTGACGGTGTTGCCGCACACGTTGATCGGGGCGTGGATCGGGACCTGGACGACGTTGCCCGACAGGACTCCGGGGGAACCGGCGGCCACGGCCCCGGCACCCGCGTCCGCCAGGGCCAGACCGGCCCCGCCGAGCACGACGGCACCCGTACCGACAGCGACGACGGCTGCCTTCGCGATGCGAGACATCACGTTCTCCTTCTGACTCGGTGAGTGCGGTCGCGGGGGCGATCGCACTCCCCCTTCAACGCGCCCGCGCCCTCACCGGTCACGGCGTTCACCCGGGGGGACCAGCCCGTACGGACCGGGCCGGCGGCCGGGGGAGCGGGCGCCGCCGGCCGGTGCGGGGCCGGCCCCCGCCCGCCCGCCGGCCTCAGCTCCCGTCGGCGGCACGCACCGCCCACCGCTGCTCGACCTTGGCGAGCCGCCAGTACGCGAGGGCGGCCGCCCAGACGGCCACGAACAGCCCGACGATGATGAACCCGACGTTGTTGAGGTCGAGTTCGGCGATCCAGCCGGTGACCGCGTCGCTCAGGGCGAGCTTCTCGTGGAGCACCCCGACCAGTTCGATCGTGCCGATGACGAAGGCCACGGCGATGGACAGACCGGTGATCGTGAGGTTGTAGAAGACCTTGCGCACGGGGTTGGAGAAGGCCCACTGGTAGGCGAAGTTCATGAACGTGCCGTCCAGGGTGTCGAACAGGCTCATCCCGGCCGCGAACAGCAGCGGCAGGCACAGGATCGCGTACCAGGGCATCCCGGCCGCCGCGCCGCTGCCCGCCATCACCATCAGCGTGACCTCGGTGGCGGTGTCGAAGCCGAGCCCGAAGAGGAAGCCGAGCGGGAACATCTGGCCGGGGCGGCTGATGGACTTGGTGAAACGCCCCAGGATCCGGTTCATGAAGCCCCGCGAGTCCAGGTGCGACTCGAGCTCGGCCTCGTCGTACGTGCCCGAGCGCATCGCCCGGAAGACCCGCAGGATGCCGGTCAGGGCCACCAGGTTGAGGGCGGCGATGAGGTAGAGGAAGGACCCGGAGACGGTGGTGCCCATGACGCCGAGCGTCTGATGGGTGCTGGAGTCCTCGTTCATGATCCGGCCGGCCAGCTGGGTGCCGCCCGCGATGAGCGCGGCCAGCACCACCACCACGCTGGAGTGCCCCAGCGCGAACCAGAAGCCGACCGACACCGGCCGTTTGCCGTCGGCCATCAGCTTGCGCGTGGTGTTGTCGATCGCGGCGATGTGGTCCGCGTCGAAGGCGTGCCGCATGCCCAGCGTGTACGCGGTCACCCCCAGACCGATACCGAACGCCTTGGAGCCGACCTGGTAGTGCTCCGGCACCACCAGAAGGAACAGCACGCCGAAGGCGACGACGTGGAGGGCGGCGATCACCGCCAGCAGTACGGCGGTCCGGACGGTGTCCTCGCGCCGCCAGCGGAAGGAGACATGGTCGGGCAGGGTCATGGTGTTCACGCTCCAGCACCTCGTGGATCACTTCGTGAGATGCCGTGGCCGGTCTCCTGGCTGACGGGGGTCCGCACCGTCCCGCCTTCCCGGCCGCCTGTGAGGCGGCCAGTGGCCGAAGTGGAACGGGGCGCCCCGGGTCACGTCGTACGCGCGCGTGCCGACGCGTGCGTACGGACCTGGCCCCGAGGCCCGATCACAGTGGCGAGGGCCGCTCCGGCCTGGGCCCCTCCGACATCGAAGAGGCCGTCACCGGTCTTCCCGAACACCACGGCAACGCCAACCGTAGGCACCCGCGCCCTCCGCTGCAAAGCTGCGTACCTGCGCAGGTATCGAAGATCACATCGGGTTTGAAACGCCGAACGGCGTGCGGTACCCGGGCAGCTGACGGCCCGGCGGGCCGCGCCGCCGCCCGCCCCGCGGCTCCCGCCGGGCCGCAGGGCCCCGCGGAAGCCGGGCCGTGGCGGACGCGGAAGCCGGGCCGTGGCGGACGCGGAAGCCGGGCCGTGGTGGACGCGGACCGGCGCCCTGCTGCGAGGATGACGCCATGCACCTCGTCCCCGCCGAGCGCGCCGACCGCCGCTCCATCGACGGCCACCGGGTCTGTGACGCCGTCGCCGCCATCGGTGAGCCCGGGCACGTACGCACCTGGGCCGACCGTTTCTCCCTCCTCGCCGAACCGCACCGCCTCGCGCTGCTGCTCGCCCTGCACCGGGCGGGTCCGCTCGCCGTCTCGGACCTCGCGATCGCGACGGGGATGAACGACCCCGCCGTCTCCCAGGCCCTGCGGCTGCTGCGCACGGCGGGGATCGTGGCGGGAGAGAAGGACGGCCGTGTGGTGCGCTACCGGCTGACGGATTCACGCACCGGGGCGCTTCTCGACCACTGCGCGCCCGGCGCGGACTGAACGCGCCCCCCCGGCTACCAGGGCAGCAGCGGCTCGCCCTCGACGCGTTGCGAGACGAAGCCGGTCGGTCCCTTCGCCGGTTCGCCGAGGACCGTCACGCGGTGCATGACGCGGTCGGTGTCGAGGTGGCCGAAGTCGGTGGGGGCGAAGTGGCACGTGCTGCGGTTGTCCCAGAACGCGATGCTGCCCGGCTCCCAGCGGAAGCGCACGGTGAACTCGGCGCTGGTGAGGTGCTGGAACAGCAGGTCCAGCAGGTGGCGGCTCTCCAGTTCACTGAATCCGGTGACACGGGTCGTCGAGCCGGGGCTGACGAACAGGGCCTTCTCACCGGTCTCCGGGTGGACGCGGACGACGGGGTGCACCGCGACCTGCGGGTCCTCGCAGTAGATCTTGAGGATGCCGCGGTCGCGCTCGTCGGAGTGGCGCAGGTGGACCGCGCTGAAGAAGGCGTGCTCGGCGGTCAGCCCGTCCACGAGTGCGCGCAGCGGGGCGGAGAGGGCCTCGTAGGCGGCGACCGTGTTCGTCCACTGGGTGTCGCCGCCGAACTCCGGGGTCCGCTCGGCCCGCAGGATCGACAGGTCGGGCGGATTGACGGCCTGGGTGAGGTCGCTGTGCCAGCCGGCGAGCGGGGAGACCCACTTGCGGCGGTAGTGCTCCTCGAAGTCCGCGCCGTAGCGCTCGGTGTCGGCCTTCGGGTCGACGGTGAGGATCTCCGGGTGGCCCTCGGGATGCACGCCGTGCTTCGTGCCGGGGCGCCGGGTGAGGGCGCCGAAGCGGCGGCCGAAGGCGATGTGCCGGGCATGGTCGATGTCCTGGCCGCGGAAGAAGACGACACGGTGGGCCAGGACGGCCCGGCGGATCTCGGCCACCGTCGCGTCGTCCAGGTCCTCGCGCAGGTCGACGCCGGAGATCTCCGCACCGATGCGGCCGGCCACCTGCCGGACGTGTATTCGGGTGGGCTGCATGGTCTGGGGCACGGTTCTGCCTTTCGATGAGCGGTTGTCGATGGAGGGTTCGCCCGGGGCGCCGGTCCGGGGGCGGCCCTCAGGCGGTGTGCGCCACCCACTGCATCCACAGCGGGAGCAGCAGCAGCGCGACGACGGAGCTCTTCACCACGAGGGAGGCGGACATCTCGACGCCGACGTCGTAGCGCTGGGCGAAGATGAACAGGTTCTGCGGAGCGGGCATCGCGGCGATCAGGACCAGGTACTTCAGCCAGTCGCCCCCGACACCGAAGCCGTACCGGCAGACGGCGTAGGCCAGCAGCGGGAACGCCACACACTTGAAGGCGATGATGCACATCTCCTCCGCCGTGGTGCCGCGCACCTTCAGGCCCGACCCGCCGAGGTGCAGCCCGAGGGCGAACAGGGCCACCGGGGAGGCACTGTCGCCCACGAAGGCGAACGAGTCGAGCACGACCCCCGGCAGCCGCACGGGCAGCAGGTTGAGCACGATCCCCGCGTTGCAGGCGATCACCACCGGGGTCAGCAGGGAGGCGACGACGGCCGCGCCGAGCCGCTTCCCCGGCCCGCCGACGCGCTCCGGGCGGCCCAGTTCCATGATCGAGATGACGATCAGGGACAGCACGCAGACCTGGAAGAGCAGCACGGGGAAGATCGGTGCCGCGTTCCCGAACAGCATGATGAACACCGGTACGGCGAAGTACGCCGTGTTCACCTGGACCGCCGCCATGATGCGCAGGGCCACACCGCGCGGGTCGCGGACGCCGAACGCCCTGGCGAGCGCACCGGTCAGCACGGCCGCGACCAGGGCCGCGGACGCGTAACCGGTGATGGCCCGCCAGTCGAACAGGGCACCGAGATCGCTCGCGTAGATGTTGCCGAACAGGAAGCACGGCACCGCGAAGAGGAAGGCGTAGTCGGCGAAGACCTTGGAGCTCTCGGCCGGCACCACCTTCCGTCTCGCGAGGAGAACCCCGCAACCGAAGGCCAGCACCACCGGCGCCAGTTTCTCCAGAGCCTCTACCGCTCCCATGCACGTGCCCTTGCTCTCACGGCTCCCGGGTCAGGGGGCCTACTTCTTCGTTCGTCGCACCGGCCGGTGGTCTCAGGCCCAGGTGTCCGGGACCTGCACGTCGCCGCGGCCCGCGACCAGCTCCCGGTAACCGTGGACGACGCGCCGGATCACCTCGTTGCCGGCGAGGTCGTAGTGGTGCTCGTCTATCCGCGCGACGGGAAGGATCTCGCACGCGGTGCCGCAGACGAACGCGCCGTCCGCCTCCCCGGCGAAGGGGGGCGCCAGATCACCGACGGTGCACGCGATGCCCTCGCGCCGCGCGATCGCCATCACGCACGCCCGGGTGATGCCGTCGATCGTGCACCGGGTCGTCGGCGTGAACAGCGCGCCGTCCTTGGTGAAGAACAGATGGGCGCCGGTCGCCTCCACGAAGTCGCCCCGGTCGTCCAGGAGCAGCGCGTCGTCGTAGCCGGCCCGCAGCGCCTCGTTCTTGCTCACGGTCCCGATCATGTAGTTGCCGGCCGCCTTGCTCTTGACCGGCGCGCCCTCGGGGCCGGGTCTGCGGTAGCGCCCGGTCGTCAGGCGGATGCCCTTGTCGAGCGCGTCCGCCGCCGCGTAGTAGCCCTCCGGGAGCTCCCAGGCGGCCACGGACGTGTGCACGGACGTCTTGAGCGCGGCGGTCTGGATGACCTCCGAGCCCCGCCAGGCGTTCATGCGGATGTAGCCGTCGGTGAGACCCGCCTCCGTCACCACGTCGAGGGTGGCGGTGTGCAGGGCCTCGTCGTCGTGTTCGAGGTCGAAGTCGAGGACGCGGGCCGAGGAGCGCAGTCGCGCGATGTGCTGCCTCAGCATGAAGGGCCTGCCGCCGTAGACGCGGATGCCCTCGAAGACGCTGGAGGCGTAGTGCAGTCCGTGGCTGAGGACGTGCAGCGTGGCGTCGGGCCAGTCGACGAGCCGGCCGTCGTACCAGATCTTCCCGGTGCGCTGGTCGAAGGGGATCACGGTGCTTCCGTTCCGTTCAGAGCGCGAGGTCGAAGAGCTGGTGCTGGAGGTCGCCGACGAGGGCGACGAAGCGCCGCTGGTGATGGGTGAGGGCGCGCACCGAGACGCCGTGCAGCGCCAGCGGGTTGATCGGGTACATCACCAGGGTGTTGCTCCGGTACGGGACGGTGGTGACCTCCTCGACGTAACTCGGGTCGATGTCGAAGCGGTTGTCACCGTACTCGGAGGCGCTGGTGTGGAACTTGTGCGCCTGCGTCCGGTACTTGTACAGCACCAGGTCGCCCCCGACGGCGTCGTCCTCGGGCAGGCGCATGTAGAACAGGCCGCCGAAGAGCTTGTACGGCTTGTCGACGTGCGGGCCGCGGTAGGCCGAGGGCTTGCCGGTGACGGCCGAGTTGATGACGGCCGTGCAGTCCATGAGGATGTCGTGGGTGTCGAAGGTGTCCCGGCGGCGGCGGCCCACCCGCAGGTCGCGCAGCGGGCCGAGCTGCTCCTCGGCCTTCGGCAGGTTGGCGAGCAGGTCCTCCTGGAAGAGGTCGAGGAACTCCTCGTAGAAGGCGGGCGAGGAGTGGTAGGTGACGAAGTCCTTCCAGACCCGCGCCATCGTCTCGTCGCCCAGGATCATCTCGGACATGTAGTTGTAGCGCTCGTTCGACGTGATCGGCTTGCCGATCCGCTCACCGATGTACTCCGCGGTCGGCATCGACTTCGCCAGCGCGTCGTACAGGTCCTGCGGCAGCGCGTCGTGGATCACGATGTGCGGGAACGGGTCCCGGCGTATGTCGTCCTTGGTGACGCCGGCCAGGATCGAGGTGATGGCGGGCGTGGGCGTGTCGGTCATGATCGGCTCTCTCCTGCGGTCGGGAACGGGGTCGCGGACGGGGCTCGGGAAGTGGGCGTGGCCTGGGAAGCGGGCGGGGCGGGGGAGGCGGACGGGGCCGGGGAAGGCGGCAGGGGAAGCGTGAGGTGGCGCGCCGCCAGCCAGGTCTCCAGCATCAGCAGCGACCAGAGGGGCTCGGCGGCGTGGGCCCCCGGGCTCTCGGTCTGCAGACGGAACAGGTCGCGGACGGTGTCCTGCCGGACGTAGTCGCGGCTGCGGGCGCCGGGGCGGAGCAGGAGGTCGCCGATCATGTCGTACAGCGCCTCGCCCGGTCTGATCATCGCCGCGATCGGCAGGGTGAAGGGCTGTTTGGGGCGGTTCACGACGCTCGCCGGCACCCAGCGGCGGGCGGCCTCGGCGACCGGCGCCTTCACGGTGTCACCGACCACCTTGACGCCGGCCGGCAGCGCGTGCGCCAGTCGGACCACGGAGGGCTGGAGGAAGGGGATCCGGGCCTCCACCGAGTGCGCCATGCTCAGATGGTCGACACGCCGCAGGATGTAGTACGGGAAGCGCTCGTACTGGTCGTAGCGCAGCAGCGTCTCCAGCTTGCCCGCCCGGCCCGCGCGCACCCGGCGGTCGAGTTCGTCCCCGCTGCGGTCGCTGAAGAGGCCGCCCGCGGCCCGTACGTGCGCCAGGTAGTCCGGGGTGTAGAGGCGTTCCAGGGTCGCCGTCTGGGCGGCGGCCATGGTGCCCTGGTACGCGCGGTGCCAGGTGCGGGAGCCGTCCCGGTCGGCCTTGTGGTAGCGGGCGTACCCGGCGAACAGCTCGTCGGCCCCGTCGCCGGTCAGGGCGACCTTGAACCCGGCGTCGTGGACGGCCTCGAACAGCGCGTAGGTGCTCAGGCTGTGCGGGGCGTTGTTGGGCTGGTCGAGGTGGCGGACGAACCGCTCGACGAGTGCGGGGAAACCGTCCGGGTCGAGGAGCACCTGGTGGTGCCGGGTGCCGCAGTGCCGGGCGGCCTCCTCGGCGTAGTGGCGCTCGTCGGCGGGCCAGTCGCCCTTGTAGGCGATGTTGAAGGAGGCGACGTCGGGCCGCAGGTGCGCGGCCAGTGCCGTGGTGTAGCTGGAGTCGAGGCCGCCGCTGGTGATGACGCAGACGGGGACGTCCGCGTCGAGCATGCGGTCCAGCTCCAGGCGCAGCAGCTCGTCGAGCGTCCGCGCGGCCGAGGCGACGGTCGGCCCGCCGGCGGGCCAGTCGGGTTCGGCCGGTTCCGGCCGGGTGCGGGTGAGCGACAGCCGCCCTCCGGCGAAGGTCAGGGCCGATCCGGGCTCCAGGGTGCGGACGCGGGTGTGGACGGTGCCCGGTCCCCAGACGGCCCGGCCGCCGAGGTAGCGGTCGACGGCCAGCGGGTCGATCTCGTCCGGGAAGTCCGGGAAGCGGCCGAGCGCCCGCAGTTCGGAGGCGAAGCACAGGCGGCGGCCGTCCGCGGAGAGGTAGTAGTACAGCGACTTCATGCCGGCGTGGTCGGTGAACAGCTTCAGCACCGGCTCGGCGCGGCGGTCGACGACCGCGATCGCGAACATGCCCTCCAGACGGGAGACGAACGCGTCGCCGTACAGCTCGTACAGCGGCAGCAGCACATCGCCGTCGCAGTCGCCCTCGAAGGAGTGGCCCTGGCTGGCGAGTTCGGCGCGCAGTTGCCTGTGGTTGTACACCTCGCCGTTGAACACGCAGGCCAGCCCGCGGCGTTCGAAGGGCTGGTGCCCGTGGGCGATGCCCTGGATCGCGAGCCGGTTGGTGCCCAGCGCCCAGCCGTCACCGGCCCGCGCGGTCTGCTCGTCGGGCCCGCCCTCGCGCATCGCCCCGGAGACGGCACCCAGTACGTCCGGGCCGACGGGTTCGCCGCCGAAGCAGCCGTAGACACGGCACATGGGTCACACCTCCGTCCGGGGGCCGGCGCCGGCCGGTTCGAGGAGGCGCCGGGCGGTGCTCTGGCGGGCGGCGGGGTAGTGCCGGCCGAGGAACTCGACGACGATCTCGACCTGCCGCAGGATGTCGTCCAGCTGGGCCGGGGTCGGGCTGACGCCGTGTCCCTCCAGCGCGCTGTTGCCCGTCTTCAGGTAGACCGGCGCGGCGACGCGGACGATGTCGGGAGCCTCGTAGGTGCGGATGAAGCCGCCCGACATCCGGGGGTTGTCCACATGGCAGTCCAGCGGGATGGTCACCGCCCGGCGCAGCGCGGCGATCATCGGCAGCGTCAGGTCGCGGACCGGGTTGAAGCTGTTCGCGCCGAGCATCTCCAGCATCTGGGCGGACGCGGGGTTGCCCTGGCCGCAGTGCGCGGACACCTTGAGATGGATGTCGCCGGGCAGCTCACCGGCGGTGCGCAGCCGCCCCAGGACCCACAGCAGGCCCTCGTCGTAGACCACGAATCCGCGCACCCCGAGGTCGAGGCCGCGCTTGACGTCCTCGACGGCGCGCACGATCTGCTCCTGGCCGCGCAGCCGGTAGCCGATGCGGCTGCCCTCCGGCGTCTGCACGCTCGCCCCGATGTCGTACGAGGCGCGGGGGCCCACGGACATCAGGATCTCCGCCCCGTACTCACGGCCCAGCGCGACGTACTCGGCGATCTCCCGTGCCGTGTGCCGGTGCATGCCGCGGGTCTCGGTGACGCGGTTGACGGTGAAGCCGCGGCGGCGGCTCTCGGCGAGCAGGGTCTCGGCGGCCCGCGAGGAGTTGACCGTCGGCACCTCGATCCGGAAGTGGCCCCCGTCGGCGAAGGCCCCCTCCGAACCGGCGGCGCACTCCAGGTCCCCGTCCGGCAGTCCCAGCCGGGCGAGCTGGGCCCGGGTCTGCTCGTAGAAGGCGGTCGTGGCGGTCATCCGGTCACCTCGATACCGAGCCGGCGGGCGGTCCGCGCGACGATCTCCTCTGCGATGCGGATCGACTCCGCGCGGTCGGGGTGCACGACCTGGACCTCGCCGAAGTTGCCGAGGTTGCCCCGGCAGGGCCGGAGCATGTCGCCCTCCGGGAAGCGGACGGTGAGGGCGTGCAGGTGGTCGCCGTATTCGGCGGCCGCCCAGGCGAGATCGGGGACGCGGCCCGGGTTCGGCGCGGTGTCGGCGGCGCCGAACCAGCGGACGGTCGCGTACCGGTCGAACGCGGTGGGCCCCCGCTCGATCTCCTCGTTCAGATGGATGCGGACGAGCAGATCGAAGATGTCGGCGCCGCCCGCGAGCCGGAAGAGGTTCGGCAGACAGGAGCCCATGAGGCGCGGATTGAGCTCGATGAGCCGGGGCGTCCCGTCGTCGCCGAGCATGATCTCGACGTGGAAGACGCCGAGTCCCAGGCCGACCGCGCCGACGACGGCCTCGGCGAACTCCATGACGCGGTCGTGGTCGGCGGCGCTGATCCCGGCCGGGATGGTCGTGCCGGTCTCCAGCGCCTCGTGCCGGTGCCAGGTCGAGCGCTCGCTGACGGCGAGCCGCAGGAACCTGCCCCGCGCGAGGCCGAGTTCGGCGGAGACGAACCGCCCGCTCAGATACTCCTCGACCAGGACGCCCGCCTGGTGGGAGCCGTCCGCCGCCACCTGCCCGAGGACCTCGCGCAGCCGGTCCTCGTCGGCGACGACATGGACGCCCTCGCTGCCGGAGCCCCGGGCGGGCTTGACGACGACGGGGTACCCGGTGGAGGCCGCGAACGCGGCGGCCTCCTCGAAGTCCGTCACGACCGCGTGCCGGGTGCTGTCGATGCCCGCCGCCGCGAGGATCTCCCGGCAGCGGTTCTTCTGCTTCGCGGCCTCGGCGGCGCGCGCGTCGGTGAACGGCACGCCGATCTCCTCGGCGATCCACGCGACCGGGACCACGAGCGCGTCCACCGTGGCCACGAACCCGTCGACCGGACGCTCCCGGTGGATCTCCAGGACGCGGGCGCGCAGGGCGTCGGCGTCGGTGGCGTCCTTGAGGACGTGCACGTCGTCGACGAAGCGGGCGTACGGCGAGGTGGTGAAGTCGATGTTCTGGGACTGCTCCATCAGCAGGGAGCGGACGAGTGTCACGTGGTGGCCGAGCCGCTTGGCCGCCTCGAACGCCGGGGCGTTGCCGGCCTTCCACGTCACGAACACCACGTGCCGCCGGGGTCCGGCGGCTTCGCCCACCGGATCGTGCGGCTCTGTCGGCCCTGTCGGCTCTGTTGGCTCTGTCATCGCGTCTTCCTTGCGAATCGCTGGCCGATCCGGACGAAGCCCGGTATCTCGGTGCCAGGGGCGGGGATGAAGGAGATGGAACCGGCGAGGATGTTCTTCGCGGACATGGAGCTGAAACCGCCCGCGCCGGACAGCACGAGGTCGCCCTCGTCCAGCCGCAGCCAGGTGCCGTCCGGGGCGCGTTCGGAGTACTCGTAGCCCAGGTGGCCGGCGCCCCGCAGGACGTTCAGCCGGTAGCCGTCGGACTCGTACAGGCCCGCGCAGTCGTCGAGTTCCATCTCGAACGGCCGGCCGGTGCGGATCAGCCCCTCGCCGGTGAGGGCGCGCAGCAGGTCCTCGTAGAGACCGAACGCCGGGTAGGCGTTGGCGAGCAGCAGCAGGAAGGAACGCCGCTCGGGGAAGATCTGGACGAAGTTGTGGTGGCCGCTGCCGTTGGAGTTGAAGCCGAAGGCGGACGGCCCGAACATCAGCCAGCCCAGGCCCCAGGCGTGCATGAAGTGGTGACCGGGGACGGGGATCTGGGGGGTGCGCATCTGCTCGGCGAGTGGGGCGGAGAGCAGCCGCTCGCCGTCGGGGGTGACCCCGTCGTCGAGCGCGAGCCGCGCGATCCTCGCCAGCTCCTCCAGGGTGAGGCAGACGGAGAACGAACCGGCGGCGTCGTCGGCGACGGTCTGCCGCGGAGGGTCGTGCCGCGCGTAGCTCTTGGTCCGCTCGCTCCACACATAGCCCACGGAGACGGTGCTCCCGTAGTGGCCGTCCTCCGCCAGCGTCCCGGGGATGTTCTCGATGCCGAGCGGGGTGAGCATCAGCTCGTTGACGGCACGGCGCCAGGGGACGCCGAGCAGCCGCTCGATCAGCGCGGCGACGATGGAGGTGCCCACCGCGGAGTACGCGAACACCTCGCCCGGCTCGAAGAGCTGGCC
This sequence comes from Streptomyces sp. NPDC008313, assembly GCF_042956125.1. Classification (NCBI taxonomy): domain Bacteria; kingdom Bacillati; phylum Actinomycetota; class Actinomycetes; order Kitasatosporales; family Streptomycetaceae; genus Streptomyces; species Streptomyces sp. NPDC008313. The sequence goes on along the minus strand of NZ_JBIBFR010000005.1, from coordinate 198,777 downwards.
GTAGCCGGCGAGTGTGCCGATGTACGCGTCGAGACCGGGCAGGTCGGTGTCGTGCCAGACCTCGTAGGAGTCGTCGACGCCGCTGGTGTGGGAGAGCAGGTGCCGCAGGGTGACCCGTACCGTGCCGCCGTCACGGCGCCGGAACGCCTCGGGCAGCACCTCGTGCAGGGGCTGGTCGAGACCGATCAGGCCCCGGTCGACGAGACGCAGCGCGACGAAGGCCAGCATCGGCTTGGTGATGCAGGTGACGCGCTGCCGGGTGTCCGCCCCGTACACGGCACCGGTGTCGGTGTCGCTGACGCCGTGGTACGTGAACTCCAGTGTGCCGTCGGCCAGAACGGCCACTCCGGCGCCGGGGACGCCGTGGCCGCGGGCCGACGCGTGCAGCGTCTCGGCGACGGCGGCCCGCCGGCCGGCGGCTCCGGTCGCGGCCGCCGTGCCGGGCGCCCGGTCGCGCAGGCGGCGCACCAGGGCGGCCTGGGCGGCGAGGGTGCGGTGCTCGTAGACCTCGGCGACGCGCACGGCCCGGCCCGCGGTGTCCGACAGTCGGGCGGCCAGCAGGTTGGCGAGCAGCGAGTGACCGCCCACGGAGAAGAAGTCCAGACCGGGGGAGACCTGGGGCATGCCCAGCAGATCGGACCAGACCCGGGCGACGGCGGTCTCGTCGGGGTCGTCGCCGGCCGGGGCGGCGGCCGGGGAGGCGGCGCCCGTCGGGGAGGCGGCGCCCGCACCCCAGTCGACGGGCCGGGCGGCGAGTGCCTTGCGGTCGACCTTGCCGTTCGGCAGCCGGGGCAGCCGGTCCTCGGTGATGATCCTGGCGGGCACCATGTAGTGCGGCAGCTTGGCGCGCAGGTGACCGCCCATCGCCTCGACGGTGACGGCGGCGCCGTCCAGGCCCACGTAGCAGACCAGCCGGGTGTCGCCCTCGGTGCGCACCGCGAGCGCGGCGATGTCGCGCGGGCCGACGACCTCGCGCAGCGCGGACTCGATCTCGCCGAGCTCGATCCGGAAGCCCCGGACCTTCACCTGGCTGTCCCCCCGGCCCAGGAAGCGCAGTTCGCCGTCCTCGGTCCAGCGGGCCAGGTCACCGGTGCGGTAGAGCCGGTTCCCGGGCACCCCGGTCAGGGCGGCCGGGGCGGGCACGAACGCGGCCGCGGTGCGCTCGGGGTCGTTGATGTAGCCGTCCGCGAGTCCGGCGCCGCCCAGGTGGAGTTCGCCGGTGGCGCCGTGCGGCACCAGCCTGCCGTGCGCGTCGAGCAGGTACGCGACCGTGTTGTGGATCGGCACCCCGATGGTGGGGGCGCCGGTAATGGGTCCGGTGAAGCACTTCCAGGTGGAGTACGTGGTGTCCTCGGAGGGCCCGTACAGGTTGAACAGGCGCCGGACGCCGGTGGTCTCGAACGCCGTGTTGACGAGCTCCTTGGAGAGCGGTTCACCCGCGACGTTCAGGACACGGGCCGACGCGGGCACCGCCGAGCGCTGGAGCAGCACGTTCAGCGCGCTCGGCACCGTGTTGACCAGGGTCGGACGCAGCCCGTCGTCCTCGGTGAGCGCGAGGACGTTGTCGACGACGACGACGCGGCCGCCACGGGTGAGCGGGGCCCACAGCTCGAAGACCGACAGGTCGAAGTTGAGCGAGGTGGAGAACAGCACCCGGTCCAGTTCGCCGGCCGTGTACGTGTCCTCGGCCCAGGCCAGCAGGGCCGCCACGTTGCGGTGGGTGACGATCACGCCCTTGGGCTGCCCGGTCGAGCCGGAGGTGTGGATGAGGTGCGTGGGAGCCGCAGGGCCGACCGTGATCGCCGGGGGGCCGCCGTCCTCGGCCGACGCCTTCTCCCACAGCTCCGTGAACGGGAGCGCGGTTACCCCGGCCGCGTCGAGCCCGCCCGGGGGCCGTTCGCCGTCGTGGACGACGGCGGCCAGGTCGGCCGTCGCGGCGATGGCGTTCAGCCGGTCCGCGGGATAGGCCGGATCGAGCGGTACGTAGGCGCAGCCCGCCTTGTGGATCGCGAGCAGCAGGGCGACGCAGCGGTGGGTGCGGGCCACGCTGACGCCGACACGGGACCCGGGGGCGATCCCCCCGGAGGCCAGCGCGCGGGCCAGGCGGTCGGCCCGCTCGTCGAGTTGCCGGTACGTCAGCACGGTGCCGCGCCACTCCACGGCGACGGCGTCCGGGGTGCGGGCGGCCTGGGCCTCGACGAGGGCGTGCACGGGGGTGCCGTCCGCGTAGGGGCGGGCCGTGCCGTTCACGCCGGACAGCAGGTGACGCGTCTCCCCGTCGGACAGCAGGGCCAGCCCGCCCACGGACGCGTCGGGACGCCGGGCGGCGTCGCGCAGCAGCGTGTCGAGGTTGGCGGCCATCCGGGAGATCAGCGCGTCGGTGAACAGCGCGCCGTCGTAGTGGAGGGTCAGGCGCGTGGCGTCCGGCGTGAGCCGGGCCTCCAGGAGCAGCGCGAAGCCGCCGGGGACGGCCTCGCCCGTGCCGTACGCGGCGTCGGTGCCGTCGAGTTCGACGAACCCCGCGCGCAGTCCGGTGCCCAGGTCGGCGGGGGCACCGGGGGCCGACGCCGCCGTCTCGCGGTAGCGGGCGCCGAGGGCGGCGGCGAGGGCGGGGAAGGCCAGGTTTTCCGCGGCCCGGGAGCGGACGGCGACGGGCCGGTCCGGTGGCGCCCCGTCCGTGCCGCCCGCACGCGCCAGGACGAGGTCGTCCTGGCCGCTGTAGCGGTGCAGGAGCACCGCGAACGCCGCGTGGAGCAGGTCCGGGGCCGTGGCGGCCCCCGCCGGGACGAGGCGGTCACCGGACCAGGAGTGCGTGACGGTGGCCGCCGCCCGTGCCACGCCGCCCTCGGTGTCCCTGACGGGTAACTGCAGGGCCGGTGCCGCGCCCGTCGGCGCGGCGGCGGAAAGGTCGCCCACTGTCGTGCTCCTCTCTTCGGATCCACTCGGCTCGTCGTGCCGCTTGTCGTGCTGCTGGCGTGCTGCTGTCGTGCTTTTCGTGCCGGCGTGCACCGGCCGCGGAACCTCGGCTTTCGGGCATGCCGAAGAGAGCCTCCGCGAAAGGCCGTTCCGCGTTTCTCGTCTCGCCGCGATGCGAGGGATTCGCGGCGACGTGCTCACAGCGATGTTCTTGCGATGACGTCTTTACGACGACGTATTCGAGACGGCGTCCTCACCGCGACGCGTTCTCGATTTCCCGCGTTCACTCACATCGGCGGGAAGTGCTGAACGTCTGGAAATACGTCTGCGGAATTCCTGGTCTGGTGAAAGGCGGTGCGCGCCTCTCGGTAGGGACGTGGACCTCAGGGCCGGCGGTCGGCGCGGGGCAGGCCGCCGGTCACGCCGTGAGGGGAGCCGTAGCCGCTTTCCTGTCGCGCTGGGCCCAGGCCGCGACCGAGGGCATGGCCGCACCGATCAGGGCGAAGCCGGCCGCCATGATCACCCAGCCCACCACCCCGTGCTCGATGGCGAGCCAGGTCAGCAGGGCCGGCGCGATCATCTTGCCGATGTCGGCCCCCATCGCGTACGTGCCCTGGTACTGGCCCTGCGCGTGCTCCGGGGCCAGCCCGAACGACATGCCCCAACTCCCCGCCGACTGCCGGATCTCGCCCAGGACGTGGGCCAGGGCACCCGCCAGCAGCAGAACGCAGGCGAGTACTCCGGAGGCCCCGTCGGTGAGGGCGAAGACCACGCAGGCGACCGTCAGGCAGAGGGAACCCGACCGGGACGCCTTCGCGGCAGCCGACGGCTCGTCAGTGCCTCGCGCCGCCCTGACCTGCAACAGCACCACGGCGACGGTGTTCGTGAGCAGGATGGCGGCGACCATCCAGCGCGGTGCGCCCGTGTGGCGCAGGACCCACAGCGGCAGGACGACGTCGAGCAGCAGGTTGTGCATGGACAGCAGCCCGTCGAGCACGACGAAGGCCAGGAACGGCCGGTCGCGCAGCACGACCAGGGCGGGCCCCGGGCGGGCCGGCTGAGGGGGGACCGGGGGCAGCAGCAGAGACAGCAGACCGGTGATCAGGTAGGTGGACGCGGTGAAGACCACGGCCAGCTCGTACGCCCGGACGGAGTCGAGGACGAGGAGCAGACCTGCGAGGGCGGCGCCGAGGGAGACGCTGACATTGGCGGTGGCCCGCAGATAAGCACGGACGGAGACCCGCTCGTCGGAGGGTACCAGACCCGCGACCATGGCCATACGGGCGCTGCGACTGGCGCTGTAGGCGATCGCCTGCACGCACACCACCAGCACGTACATGCCGAATCCCTGGACGGCGAGCAGTGCGGCGGTGAGGGGGCCGAGGGCGATGAACGACCAGATCTGCACGGCTCGCGGGCCGACCCGGTCGGCCAGATGGCCGGTCGGGGTGCTCACGGCTAGGGCGACCCCGGCGGCGAGGCCGACCCCGATCCCGAACCGACCGGGTGACAGATGCAAAACGGTGGTGGCGTAGACGGCGTTGAGCGCCATCCACAGGCCCTGTCCCAGCGTGTGCACCAGGGTGATGCCGGCGAGAGTGCGCGCCGGCCCGCGCACCGGAAGTAAGCGGCTCAGCATGGTCGGGCCGCTCCGTCGCCCGGACAGTGGTACGTCCGGCCCGGAGCGTAGGACGTCCGGCCCGGGACATGGGACGTCCGGCCGGGAAACCGGAGCCGGGCCCGGTTCTCTTCTTTCACACACGTCGCACACGTCAGGATCACTGACACGTTCCCACCTCTCGTTCAGCGCCATTGCCAACGACAAGATTCGGGAATTCCCCCGTAATCCGAAGCCAAGATCGTCGGCTTCGTGGCGTCTATCGAAACGGGATGCGCGCACCGTGTCCAGAAGACGGCCCTGTGATGCCCGTCACAATAAATAGCGTGACGGCGTGGCAGCAAATTCTTGAGAAAGTTCTGCGTTGGAATTGTCGGTGTTACCCCGGCTACCGGTGAGTAAGGAAAACCCGAGGAGTCGCCCTGCGTCGTGGCCGGGTGAGGTGGCCGGGGGTGCGGTCCGGCCGGGAGCGACGTCGCCGGGTCGATCGGATGTGACGCCGGAAACGACTTCCCCTCTGAGGTATTTAGGTACCATGGCGATGGAGGTGTCGACGATGACGACGGCGGCGAAGCCGGTACGCCAGTCCCCGCTGAAGGTGGACCCGGCGACGGACAAGTTGATCAGCCAGGGTGCTCATTTCCTGGGGCTGACGAAGAAGGACCTGGTGGCCGAGGCGGTCCGGATGTATCTGGAGCAGCGTCGTGAGGACTTGCGGTCCGGAATGGTGGAGGCGCTCAGTGTGCTGGATGACTCGCTGAAATCAGACGTGATGCTGCTGACCGGGCTGACCGCAGAGGAGATCGACGCGGTCGGGGGAGTCGACGAATGAGCGAACCCGGCCCGCTGCGCCCGGCCCGCCCGACGCTGCGCTGCTTACGCGAGGATGTGTGCCTCGCGATGCCGCCGGTCACGGTGCCGCTGGACGAGATCGACCATCCGGTGCTGGCCAAGGCGTCCGCGCAGTTCGCGGACGTGGACGCCAAGCACGAACGCATCCGGTCTGTGGACGACCAGGTGCTGTTCAAGGTCAAGGTGCAGCGATGGCGCGGCGCGGTGTGGCTGGACGCCGATCTGCCGTGGCTGGTCGCGGCGGGCCGGCGCGAGGACGGCTCGGGTGATGACTTCTATGCGGCGCTGGAGGCTGAGGGCCGCGCTGTCCGGGCTCGCTACAACGCGGAACATTCCGACGGACTGAAGACCGCGACACACACCGCTCACCTCCTGCCCGCACGCGAGGACCACGTCCGGTACCGCGCCGAGGCCGGTGTCCGCTTCGTGCGCCGCATGCGGGCGACTCTGCTGGACCTGGCGCACGCCACGCTGCGCGACGGCCGTGAGCACACGCGCGAGTTCGACACCTTCACCCTTGGTCTCCAGGTGCGTGCGGATGACGGCCACGAGACCTACCTCGCCGTCCGGATCACCGGCTCAGTACCGCCGAACCTGACCGTGCTGATCCTGCGCAATGTCCCCGGCTGCGAGGCTGAGGGCTGGTATCCGGAGTACGCCCTGCCGGAACGCGACCTGCTCCCGGCCGAACAGGCCTGGTCCAACCTGATGGACCCACGCGCGGCTGCGCAGGTACTGGACGAGGAGCGGTAGCGAGGCATCCGCCGGCGCGAACTGCAGCCCGATGTCGGGCAGGCATCCACGATCGCGGGCAGTCAAAGCGCCGATCTTTCCACGGATCCTGCACGGGTTCCACGCGACTCCTGCAGATGCGCCATGTGGTCACTACAGTCTTCTGCGCACCGATCACCCCAAAACGCCAAACGCAAGGCTACTGGGGCGGCGGAGTAGTATCACCCGAGTTGCGCCATTGTGGGGGTTTCATGCGTGAAATGGTCAAGGGGTCGAATGTATCTCTTGCGACTTTGAGCGAGAACGTCGATTCGGTGATCGTCAGTCTGGGCTGGGGGAGCTCGACCGGCGAAGGGGACGCCGACGTGTCCGTCCTGTTGCTCAACGCGGACGGCAAGGTCCGCAGCGATGCCGACTTCTACTTCTACAACAATCCGGTAGCCGCAGACGGAAGTGTGCAGCTCCTGGGTAAAACGCCGACGGCGGACGGCAACGAGGACCGGATCAGCTTCGATCTGACCGCAGTGTCATCCGAGGTCGACCGCATCGTCCTGGCTGCCAGCCGTTACGAGGGTGCCCGCTTCGGGGAACTGGAAGGCGTGAAGCTGGCGTTGGCGGACGGCGGGGGTGAAGAACTCCTCCGCTTCGCCATCGACGAAGCCGATGCGGTGAGCGCGATCATCTTCGGCGAGCTGTACAGGCGTGGGGAAGAGTGGAAGTTCCGTGCCGTCGGGCAGGGCTACGACGCGGGCCTTGCCGGCCTGGCCGCGGACTTCGGGGTCGACGTCGACGACGATGCGACGGCCGAGGAAGCGCCGGACGAGGCCGCTGGCGAGATTCAGACGGACGCGATGGCAACGCCGTCGCCCGACGGGCCGAAGCGACAAGAGACGCTGGGGGCGGTTCCTTCCCCTCGTCGCCCTGAAGGCGAGGATCGGCCGAGGAAGCCGACCGCGCGACCTCGTACGGCCAAGAAGAAGATCACTCTGCCCAAGGCGGCCAGAAAGACACTGGCGGAGAACGAGTCATGGAAGGACGCACGGCTCTTCCCCGCGTCGGCACTCAAGAGCGACCGTGAGCGTGAAACGCGTGCAACCTCGGTGCTGCTGTCCGTTATGGCTCAGGTGCCCGAATTCGGCAGGAGGCTCACCGCCGCGTTCGGAGCACCGGCCGGTCGCATGGAGACTTTCACCGAAGTCACCCTTCCGCACGGTGACACCCCGCGACGCCCTGATGGAGTGATCCGAGTCGAACGCGCCGGCAAGCTGTGGACGGCACTCGTCGAGACGAAGACCAACGGCAGCGCCCTCAAGAGCGACCAGGTACAGGCGTACATGGACATCGCCGCGCGCCGCGGCTACGAAGCCGTGATCACGCTGTCGAACGACGTCGCGTTGGAGGGCAGCCCGCTCGTCGAGGTCAAGATCGACGGAAGGCGCAAACACAAGGTAGCCCTCTGGCACCTGTCATGGGCCGAGGTCGCCCATCAAGCGCAGATGCTGATCAGGCACGAGGGCGTCGGCAATGCGGCGCACGCCTGGCTCCTCCAGGAGCTGCTGCATTACTTGCTGCACGAGAACTCCGGCTGCCACGGTTTCCAGAACATGGGGCCGGCCTGGGTGCCGGTACGCAACGGAATCGACGACGAAACCCTGTGCCAGGGAGACCCGCGCGCGCTGGAGGTCGTCGAGAGCTGGGAGCGCCTCATCCGGCAGGTCTGCTTGCGGCTGGGTGGCGAACTGGGGCAGAAGGTACTGCCGGTCCAGCGCACCAGGCGAGGAACAGATCCGAAAGCACTCCGTGCCCGCCTCGCGGACCAGTTCTGCCTCGACGGGCGGCTTCAATCGGAGCTGCGCATCGAGGGAACGCCCGGCGTCTTGGCGATCAGCGCGGACCTGCGTACGGGCAAGCTCCGCACCTCCATCGAGATCCCGGCTCCCGAGCAGGGCTACCCCTTGTCGTGGGCGAAGCGTCTCGTCCGGCGCCTGGCCGAAGCGCCCGCGGATCTTCATATCGAAACTCTCGTCGAGGGGGAAACGGCCGGCCCGCGGGGAACGCTCGAACGCCTCCGCCCGGAGCCGGCCGACATGCTGCCCAAGGAGTCCGCCGCCCAGGTCGCCGGCTTCCGGCTTTCTCTCCTCAAGGGCATGGGGAGCAGCCGTGGGAACGCGGAGTCGGGCTTCATCCGAAGCGTCGACGACGCGGTGCACCGCTTCTACACCAGCGTGGTGGTCCATCTGGACAATGCGACACCTCGCCGCGCGCCCTCGAAGGAGGGAACGACGACAGGCTGAGGTTGCGCGATCAGCCTGCCGACTCGGTTCGGTCATCCGCCGGGCATGGCGCGGTACGCGCAAGGGTGACGAACTGGCCGGGAGTGACGTCCCGGCGCTCCCGGCCACCTATGCGCGATGCGTCGAGGGGTAGCTGCCTGACCTGAACAAGCGCCTCGAAGCCGCCGGGGATCTTCCCGCGAAAACCCGGTGACTGTCGTACGGCCCCGGACCTTCCCCTTGATCATCGGGGGAGCGTTCGGGGCTTCGCCGCATCGAGTGAGACATGGCCTGACCGGCAAAAAGCCCTCCCCAAAGGGAGGGCGGAGACGGGCGCCCCCGGCAGGACTCGAACCTGCGGCCAAGCGCTTAGAAGGCGCCTGCTCTATCCACTGAGCTACGGGGGCCGGGTGTGGTGGCCTCTGTCCTGGTGCCCGGGTGTGGGCTGATCCTTGACGTTGCCGGGGACAAGGATAGGGCTCCCGCATCCGTGTCCCGTGCGCTTCGCCTCCGTGGCTCGATGTGGAGGTTCGGTGAAGCGGTCCTGATAATCGCAGGCAGGTGCGAATCGTGCATCGCTTTTGGCGTCTCGCGCACCGGGTGTTGTGCACTCGTTATGCCTGCGCCCCCTGCCATCTCCTCCGCCGCGGACGACGTATCGGCGCGCAGACATGCCCATATGCTTCAGAAAGGCTCCAAAATTGGGCATTCTTCGCATGTGGTGACCTTGGACGTACGGCCTCAGCTGCTCGACGCACTCTCCGCCCTGCGCGACCGTGTCGCCGCCGCACGCTTTCCGCTGCCCCTGGCAGGGGCTCCACGCGCGCGTGCCAACCGCGACGAACTGCTCGCCCAGCTCGACGACTACCTGGTGCCCCGGCTCAGAGACCCGGAGGCGCCGCTCCTCGCCGTCATCGGAGGATCGACGGGCGCCGGAAAGTCGACGCTGGTCAACTCGCTCGTCGGACGCCGCGTCAGCGAGGCCGGCGTGCTGCGGCCGACCACCCGCACACCGGTGCTGGTGTGCCACCCCGAGGACCACCACTGGTTCAGCGGGATGCGGGTGCTGCCCGACCTCGCGCGTGTGTGGACGCCCTACCAGGAGCCCGACGACGACGGTCCGGTCCCCGCAGAGCAGGGCGAGCGCGTGCTGCGCATCGAGACCGCCGACACCCTCCCCCCGGGGCTCGCCCTCCTCGACGCGCCCGACGTCGACTCCCTGGCCGCCGACAGCCGCGTGCTCGCCGCCGAACTCATCAGCGCGGCCGACGTCTGGGTCATGGTCACCACGGCCGCGCGCTACGCCGACGCCGTGCCCTGGCACCTGCTGCGCACCGCCAAGGAGCACAACGCCACCCTCGTCACCGTCCTCGACCGGGTACCGCACCAGGTGGTCGCCGAGGTCTCCCGGCAGTACGGCGCCCTGCTCACCAAGGCCGGACTCGGCGACGTACCGCGCTTCACCGTGCCCGAACTGCCCGAGTCCGCGTGGGGCAGCGGGCTGCTCCCGGCCACCGCCGTCGCGTCGCTGCGCGCGTGGCTCACCCACCACGCGCTGGACCCCGTGGCACGCGGGCAGGTGCTGGCCCGTACCGCTCACGGGGTCCTCGACTCGCTCCGGTCGCGGATGCCCGAACTGGCCGGGGCCGCCGCCGCCCAGTACTCCGCCGCGCTGCGGCTCACCGCGGCCGTCGACCTCGCGTACGACAGCGAGTACGCGCGCGTGAAGGGGCGGTTGCAGGCCGGGGCCGTGCTCTCCGGGGACGCGCTGACCCGGTGGCGCGCCTATCCGCTGGACTGCACCGCCGGTGAACTGCTCGACGCGCTCGTCGAGAGCCTCAGCGCGCTGCTGCTGTGCGCCGTGTCGGCGGCCGACGAGCGGGTGGACGACGCCTGGCGGCGCGAGCCCGCCGCACGGGCACCCGGGCTGGCGGACCGCGATCCCACCCAGGAGACCGCCGAGCACCGGATCGGGATGGCCGTACGGCGCTGGCGGCGGGTCCTGGAGGAGTACGCCGAGGAGGAGGTCCGCGACCTCGACAAGAGCCTGGCGCCGGACCCCGAGGTGGCCGCCGCGCTCGTCGCCACCGCCCTGCTGGGCGGCCGCAGGGCGCGGAACGCGGGCGAGCGGCTCGCCGAGCGGATCGGCGCCCACGGAGCGCTGCGGCTGCGTGACCGCGGCGGACGGCTGCTCGCCGACTACGTCGACAGGGCGCTGTACACCGAGCGCGAGCGCCGCCTCGCTCCCCTGGACGCCCTCGACGTCCACCCGGAACCCCAGGCCGAACTCATCGCCGCGCTGTCCGTACTGCAGAAGGAGAGGTGAACCGGTGACTGCCGTCACTGACCGCACGGATCACGCCGAGCCCGCCGGAGAGGGAGCCTCCTCCGGGGACGGGGCGGGCGAGGAGCAGCGAGCCGGGAGAGGAGGCCCGGCAACGGGCGCGCAGGCGGAGGTGCCGACGGGGGCGCCGACGGAGGCGGCTCCCTCCCCGGGAGCCGGGCCCGACGGGGACCGGCGCACCGGCGACGGGGGAGCGGCAGGCGTGCGGCGCTCCGCGGGCACGGCCTCCGCGGACGACGGCCCTTCCGGCGACTCGCGGGACGGAGACGCGCGGTACGAGGACACGCGGCACGGGGACACGCGGCACGGGGACCGTGGTGCGCGGCAGGCGGACCCCGAGGGCGCCGGCGGCCACGCGCGCGTGCGCCCCGACACCGGGCACTCGCAACCGCGGGAGACCGGCACCCCGGACGGGCGGTCCGGACCGGACCCGGCCTGGGACGACGGGCTGATCGCCCGCCGCGCCTCCGAGACGGCGGACGGCGCGGAACCGGCACGGGGCACGGCCGTCGAGCCCAGGCCCGCCCCACGCGCCGTGCCGTCCCTCACGTACGACCGGGCCCTGAGGGGGCGGCTCGACGCGCTCAGGGAACTGGTGGGGCTGTCCCGTACGCGGCTCGACAGCCGGACGCTCGCGCAGGCGGGCCGCGTCCTGGACGAGGCGTCGGCGCGGCGCAGACTGTCCGGGGAGCACACCGTCGTCGCCATCGCCGGGGCCACCGGAAGCGGCAAGTCGCAGCTCTTCAACGCACTGGCCGGAGTGGCCATTTCGGATACCGGCGTCCGGCGGCCGACCACCGCCGCGCCCATCGCCTGCAGTTGGAGCGACGGCGCGGCCACGCTCCTCGACCGCCTCGGCATCCCGGGACGGCTGCGCCGGCGCCCGCTGCAGAGCGCCGAGGCCGAGGAACAGCTGCGCGGACTGGTCCTGGTCGACCTGCCCGACCACGACTCCGCGGCCGTCCAGCACCGCGAACAGGTGGACCGCGTCCTGGCGCTGGTCGACGCGGTCATCTGGGTCGTCGACCCCGAGAAGTACGCGGACGCCGTGCTGCACGAGCGCTATCTGCGGCCCATGGCCGGGCACGCCGAGGTCACCTTCGTCGTCCTCAACCAGGTCGACCGGCTGCCCGGTGAGGCCGCCCACCAGGTCCTCGACGATCTGCGGAGACTGCTCGACGAGGACGGGATCGCGCTGGGCGAGCACGGGGAGCCGGGGGCGACCGTCCTCGCGCTCTCCGCGCTCACCGGGGACGGCGTCGGCGAACTGCGGGAGTCCCTGTCGCAGTTCGTCACCGAGCGCGGCGCGGCGGCGCGCCGGATCTCCGCCGACCTGGACCTGGCCGCGGCCCGGCTGCGGCCCGTCTACGCGAGCGGACGGCGCGTCGGCCTCAGCGAGGAGGCGCGTGAGGAGTTCGCCGACCGGCTGGCCGACGCGGTGGGCGCCACCGCCGCGGGCGAGGCGGCCGAGCGGGCCTGGCGGCGCAACGCCAACCGTGCCTGCGGCACGCCCTGGCTGCGGTTGTGGCACTGGTACCAGGACCGGGGCGACCCCGCGACGGGCCGACCGGCCACGCGGACCCACGCGGACCAGGAGGCCACGGCGCGGCAGCGGGTCGAGCAGGCGGTGCGCACGGTCGCGGACCGGGCGGCCCGCGGGCTGCCCGCGCCGTGGGCGCAGGCCGTGCGGGAGGCGGCGGTGCGCGGGGCGCAGGGGCTTCCTGAGGCACTGGACGAGCTGGCGGCGCGGGCGTCGGCCCCGGCGGGGCGGCCACCGCGGCCCGGCTGGTGGCCGGTCGCGGTGCTCGCGCAGGCCTCGATGACGATCCTGCAGATCGTCGGCGGGCTGTGGCTGGTGGGCCAGATCGTGGGGTTCATGGCGCCGAACCTCGGGGTGCCGGTGCTGCTGATGCTCTTGGGCATCGCCGGGGGCCCGGCCGTCGAGTGGAGCAGCCGGATGGCGGCGCGCGGGCCCGCGCGGAGGTACGGGCTGGAGGCCGAACGGCGCCTGCGCGAGGCGGCGTCGGGCTGCGGCAGGGCCCGCGTCCTGGATCCGGTGGCGGCGGAACTGCTGCGGTACGCAGAGGTGCGGGAGCAGTACGGGCGGGTCAGGGGGGCGGTGGTGTCCGCGCGGTGACGGGCGCGCGGTGACGGTCGTGTGGTGCCGGTCGTGCGGTGGCGCATGCGCGGTGACGGTCGGGCGGTGGCGTATGCGTGGCGGGCGGGGTGGCGGGGTGGCGGGGTGGCGGGGTGCGGTGGGCGGAGGGGTGACGCGGTTGTCCACAACCGGGCGGTGGCCCACAGCGCTCAGCGGGTCCGGCCCGTTCGCGGCAGTCTGATCCCGCGGCGACCGCGACGAGGCGGTGGCCGTGAGGAGCCGACGCGAGGCCGTGCCGTACGCCGCGCGAGGCAGCCGCAGAAAGAGGGGACCGCAGAATGAACGAGACGATGGTGTGCGCGGTGGGGAACGTGGCGACGCAGCCGGTCTACCGGGAGACGGTGTCCGGCGCGTCGGCGAGGTTCCGGCTCGCGGTGACCTCGCGGTACTGGGACCGGGAGAAGAGCGCCTGGACGGACGGGCACACCAACTTCTTCACGGTGTGGACCGGCCGCGCGCTGGCCACGAACGTGGGCGCCTCGCTGTCGGTGGGCGACCCCGTCATCGTGCAGGGCAGGCTGAAGGTGCGCACCGAGGTGCGTGACGGGCAGAGCAGGACGTCGGCGGACATCGACGCCGTGGCCGTCGGACACGACCTCTCCCGCGGCACCTCGGCGTTCCGGCGGCCGGCGCGGGAGGGGGAGACGGGGACGCGTGCGGCACCGGCCGCGACGGCCGGCCCGGAACCCGCGTGGGAGACGGCCGCGGGGGCGGCCCCGGGGGCGGGCGCGGCGCCGGACTCGGAGCCTGACACGGTGCCGGGTCCGGAGCCGGACGCGGGTCGGGCGGCGGAGGCCGGAGCGCGGTCCGCGGCGACGGCCCGGTCCGCGGGACGGTCCCAACGGCGGCGTGCGCCCGCCGGGGTGACGTGACGTCACGCGTTCGTTAGCGGGCCTGACCGAACTGCGGCTTATCGGTGAAAGCGTTCTGAAGAATCCCACGTTGATTTGTCGATAAGCCCAGTTCAATGCGTAGTTGGCGATAACGATTCCGAGTCGATCGCTTGTGTGACTACCTGACCGGGGAGCGCGGGGGGCCACCGTCCCTAGGATGCCGGGCATAGCTCATGGGGCTGCTGATGCTGCTGGTGGGGCCGCTGCCCCCGCACGTCAAAGCGTCCTGTTCGAAGGGGAATTCTGTGCTTTCTTCGTTCTCTGCGTTGACCACACGCAGCCGGGGGGTCGGACGGCTCGCCGCCGCGACGTTCGTGTCCGGACTCGTCCTCGCCACCGCGGCGGCCACCGCGGGTAGCGCCGCCGCCGACGACGCGCCGCACCAGGGTGGTGCGACGGCGACCATCGGTGGCCTGAAGGTCGCCGGCCCCGCCGTCATCCACGACAACGGCAAGGACCAGAAGGTCTCCGCCGGTCTGTTCGAGATGACCGTCGACAACGGCGGCACGCTGCAGACCTACTGCATCGACATCCACAACCCGACCCAGAAGGACGCCAAGTACCAGGAGACCCCCTGGAGTGGCACCTCGCTGAACGGCAACGGGGATGCGGGCAAGATCCGCTGGATCCTGCAGAACTCCTACCCGCAGGTCAACGACCTCGCGGCGCTGGCCGACAAGGCCGGTGTGGGCAACCTCAGCGAGGAGAACGCCGCGGCCGGCACCCAGGTCGCCATCTGGCGTTACTCGGACCACGCCGACGTGGACGCGCTGAACCCCAAGGCGGAGAAGCTCGCCGACTACCTCTACAAGAGCGCGCAGAATCTGGCGGAGCCGAGCTCCTCCCTGACGCTCGACCCGCCGGCCGTCTCCGGTCACCCGGGTGAGAAGCTCGGCCCGATCACCGTCCACACCAACGCGGACAGCGTGACGGTCGCCCCGCCGGCCGACTCCGCCGCGAGCGGTGTGAAGGTCGTCGACAAGGACGGCAAGGTCATCACCTCCGTGGCCGACGGCGGCCAGATCTTCTTCGACGTCCCGAAGGACGCCGCGGACGGTTCGGCCACGCTGAGCGTGCAGGCGTCCACCACCGTGCCGGTCGGCCGTGCCTTCGCCTCGGTGAGCCGCAGCCAGACGCAGATCCTCGCCGGCTCCAGCGAGTCGACGGTCTCCGCCACGGCGACCGCGAACTGGGCCGCCAAGGGTCCGATCCCGGCGCTGTCCGCCGAGAAGAACTGCGCCAAGGGCGGCGTGGACATCACTGCCTCCAACGAGGGCGACAAGCCGTTCACCTTCGAGCTCGCGGGTACCGAGCACACCATCGAGGCCGGTAAGTCCGAGACGGTGACGGTCCCCGTGAAGGAGGACCAGGCCTACGACTTCACGATCAAGGGCCCGAACGGCTTCGAGCAGACCTTCAAGGGTGTCCTCGACTGCAAGACCGACTCGGAGACCGGCACGCCGGGCGGCGACAAGCCGCAGGGCGGCGGCGAGACCCCGGCGACCACCGGCTCCACCACCGGTGGCGGCGGCGACCTCGCCGAGACCGGCAGCTCCAGCGCGACCCCGACGATCGCCGGCATCGCCGTCGGCCTGGTCGTCGTCGGTGGCGGAGCGGTCTTCTTCCTCCGCAAGAAGAAGGCGGCGGCCCAGGGCTGAACGACCGATGGGACCGTCACGGTGCGGCACGGTGAGCGAAGGGGCGGGGGGCACAGCACCCCGACGACTCGACCGTGAGTGACCGCACGGTGACCCCGTGAGCGAAATGCGGCCCCGGCCCGCCTCTCCAAGCGGCCGGGGCCGTCCGCGTCTCCTCCCCCCTCCCGTCCCGCCGTTTCCCGCCCGAGGAGGCCTTCGGCGGGAGTGCGCGGGGGAACGGGTTTCCGTCGGAGGGTGGCCGTCAGGCAAGATGGGTTGTACTGCCCACTGCCAGATCTCAAGCTGCCGGACGGTTTCTCTTGGCTGAGTTCATTTACACCATGCGCAAGACGCGTAAGGCGCACGGCGACAAGGTGATCCTTGACGACGTCACGCTGAGCTTCCTGCCCGGCGCGAAGATCGGCGTGGTCGGCCCCAACGGCGCCGGCAAGTCCACCGTTCTCAAGATCATGGCCGGGCTCGAGCAGCCGTCCAACGGTGACGCGTTCCTCTCGCCCGGCTACACCGTCGGCATGCTGCTGCAGGAGCCGCCGCTCGACGAGTCCAAGACGGTCCTGGAGAACGTGCAGGACGGCGCCGCCGAGATCATGGGCAAGCTCAGGCGGTTCAACGAGGTCGCCGAGCTCATGGCGACGGACTACTCCGACGCCCTCATGGACGAGATGGGCAAGCTCCAGGAAGACCTGGACCACGCCAACGCATGGGATCTCGACGCCCAGCTGGAGCAGGCCATGGACGCCCTGGGCTGCCCGCCCGGCGACTGGCCGGTCACCAACCTCTCCGGTGGTGAGCGCCGCCGCGTCGCCCTGTGCAAGCTGCTGATCGAGGCCCCGGACCTGCTCCTCCTCGACGAGCCCACCAACCACCTGGACGCCGAGTCCGTGCAGTGGCTGGAGCAGCACCTCGCCAAGTACTCCGGCACCGTCGTCGCCGTCACCCACGACCGGTACTTCCTCGACAACGTCGCGGAATGGATCCTGGAGCTGGACCGCGGCCGCGCCCACCCCTACGAGGGCAACTACTCCACGTACCTCGACAAGAAGGCCTCCCGCCTCAAGGTGGAGGGCCAGAAGGACGCCAAGCGGGCGAAGCGGCTCAAGGAAGAGCTGGAGTGGGTCCGCTCCAACGCCAAGGGGCGGCAGGCCAAGTCCAAGGCGCGTCTGTCCCGGTACGAGGAGATGGCCGCCGAGGCCGACAAGATGCGGAAGCTGGACTTCGAGGAGATCCAGATCCCGCCGGGCCCGCGCCTGGGCAGCATCGTGGTCGAGGTCGACAAGCTCAACAAGGCCTTCGGCGAGAAGGTCCTCATCGACGACCTCTCCTTCACCCTCCCGCGCAACGGGATCGTCGGTGTCATCGGCCCGAACGGCGCCGGCAAGACCACGCTGTTCAAGATGATCCAGGGCCTGGAGACCCCGGACTCCGGCGACATCAAGGTCGGCGAGACCGTCAAGATCTCGTACGTCGACCAGAGCCGCGAGAACATCGACCCCAAGAAGACCCTGTGGGCCGTCGTCTCCGACGAGCTGGACTACATCAACGTCGGCCAGGTCGAGATGCCCTCGCGGGCGTACGTCTCCGCCTTCGGCTTCAAGGGCCCCGACCAGCAGAAGCCGGCCGGCGTCCTGTCCGGCGGTGAGCGCAACCGCCTGAACCTCGCGCTCACCCTCAAGCAGGGCGGCAACCTGCTCCTCCTCGACGAGCCGACCAACGACCTCGACGTGGAGACCCTGTCCTCGCTGGAGAACGCGCTGCTCGACTTCCCGGGCTGCGCGGTGGTCGTCTCCCACGACCGCTGGTTCCTGGACCGGGTGGCGACGCACATCCTCGCCTACGAGGGCGACTCCAAGTGGTTCTGGTTCGAGGGCAACTACGAGTCGTACGAGAAGAACAAGGTGGAGCGGCTCGGCCCGGACGCGGCCCGCCCGCACCGCGCCACGTACAAGAAGCTGACCCGGGGCTGACCTTGCGCCACATCTACCGCTGCCCGCTGCGCTGGGCGGACATGGACGCGTACGGCCACGTCAACAACGTGGTCTTCCTCCGCTACCTGGAGGAGGCGCGGATCGACTTCCTGTTCCGCCCGGACAAGGACTTCCAGCAGGGGTCCGTGGTGGCGCGCCATGAGATCGACTACAAGCGGCAGCTGGTCCACCGGCACGCGCCCGTGGACATCGAGCTGTGGGTGACGCGCATAAGGGCGGCGTCGTTCACGCTCGAGTACGAGGTCAAGGACCCGGACCAGGTGTACGTCCGGGCCTCGACGGTCATCGTGCCGTTCGACTTCGAGGCGCAGCGGCCGCGCCGGATCACCGCCGAGGAACGCGAGTTCCTGGAGGAGTACACGGACGACGCGCCCGGCGCCGGGGCGGAGCCCGCCGACGCGGACTCGGCGGGGGCCGTCGCCGCATGACGGTCCTGCAGCTGGCCGACGAGGGGGAGGCGGCGGACGTCGCCGCCTTCCTCGCCCGGCTGATCCACTACGACCGGGCGGCCGCCGTGCGGCTGCAGGCGTCCGGGACCGCGCTGGCGGTGTTCGGGCGCCCGCCGTCGTTCGAGGTGCTGGCGATCCGCACGGCACGGCTCGCCAAGCCCTACGAGGACGGTCTCGACGTCGCCCTGGACGTGACCGTCTCGGCCGGCGAGCTCCTGGAGGGCCTCGACGAGAGCGACGCCACGCTCGTCGTGCCCGCCGCCGTCACCGGCCCGCCGTGGGCCGGGGTCCTGCCGCCCCGCGGCGGCTGGCGGCACGAAGCGGGACTGCCCGGACCCGACGAGATCCGGACGCTGGTGAGCGCGGCGGTGGCCGAGTTCCGGGCCCGTACCGGCGAGCTGGAGCCCGAGGCGCGTACGCGCGCCGAGCTGGACCGTGTCGGGCGGGAGATCTGGTCCCGGACGATCGGCGCGACCGGGCTTCCGGTGCGGGCGGCCCACGCGGCGCAGTCCCTCGGCTTCCTGCGTCCCGCGCGGCCCTCGGCCCGGGCCACCGCCGAGCGGGCCCCGGCCCGGGCCGCCGACGAGCCGGCCACCGCACCGGCCGTGCGCGGTGAGGAGCCGCTGGGGCTGTACTCGTCGGGCGCGTGGCTCCGGCTGCGCACCCCGTACGGATCGGTCGCCGTCCGCAGGGCGGGACTCGGCCCACTGGGCGTCAGCGTCCGCTGACCACCGCGCCACCGGGCCACCCGGCCGCCCCTTCCTCCCCTGGACGCCGCCTGTCCCGTCGCCCCGGCCGCTGTCACCCGCGTACCCCCGGCCGCTGTGTCACCCGCGGTCGCTGTCGTCCGGCCACACGCCGATGTGGTCCGCCTCCAGTTCCAGGCCGACGCGGTCGCGCATGCCGAGGGCTCCGGTGTAGTCGGCGGGGAGCTGGAGCCGGCCCGCGCGGTCGAGCATCGCGTACTCGCGGGCGACCACCGACTCCTGGCCGGTGTCCGCGTCGACCTCGGTGCGGCGCAGCACCTCCGTGGACGTGCGGCCGTCGCGGATGGCGACCGTGCGCCGGACCTCGTCCGCGACCGCCTGGTCGTGGGTGACGATCACGATGGTGGTGCCCAGGCGTTCGTTGGCGGTGCGGAAGGCGGCGAAGATCTGCCCGGCGGTGTGCGAGTCGAGCTCGCCGGTGGGTTCGTCGGCCAGGAGCACCGAGGGCTCGCCCGCGAGGGCCACGGCGATCGCGACGCGCTGCTGCTGCCCGCCGGACATCTGGTGCGGACGCCGGTCCCGGCAGTCGGCGACACCCAGCAGCGTCAGCAGTTCCAGGGCGCGCTGCTCCTGGGCGCGGCGGCGGACGCGGGAGGAGCCGAGCTGCAGCGGCAGGGCCACGTTCTGCGCCGCCGTCAGATAGGGCAGCAGGTTGCGGGCCGTCTGCTGCCAGACGAAGCCGACGACCTCGCGGCGGTAGCGCAGACGGTCCTTGCCGCCCATCGTCAGCAGATCGCGGCCCGCGACGGTGGCGGCGCCCGCGGTGGGTGTGTCCAGGCCGGCGAGGATGTTCATCAGCGTGGACTTGCCGCTGCCCGACGCGCCCACCAGCGCCATCAGCTCGCCCTCGCGGACCAGCAGGTCCAGCCCCTGCAGCGCCTGTACCTCCACGCCGTCGGTGGAGAAGATCCGCACCAGCCGGTCGCAGGTGATCAGCGCGTCGTGGCCGTACGCCGGCCGGTCGCGGCGCGCGGCCGCGCGCCGGGCGAGATCCGCGAACGTGGGGGTGCTGTCGGGGGCCATCGGCTCACTCCTCGTCCCGGGTGTCCTGTCGCTCACCGTGTGTCGCCCGCCCTGAGTTCCGTCACCGAGCGCCGCCGCCCCGTCCACCAGGCCTGCGCCACCGCGACGCCCACGGCGAGGAGCAGCACCGACCCGGCGGGCACCAGCAGGGACAGGGCGTCCGCGCGCAGCCGGGCGCCGTCCGCCGGGGTCGCGTCCGCCGCGGCCAGGGCGACCGCGGTGAGGTCGATCCCGGGGGAGAGCAGCCGGACGGCCGCCCAGCCGGTGAGGGTGCCGCCGGCCGCCGCGAGCAGGGCCTGGGGCAGCGCCTCCAGCACGAGCAGGCCGCGGCCCTGGCGCCGGGTCAGGCCCATCGTGCGCAGCCGGGCCAGCAGCGCGGCCCGCTCGGGGGCGGCCCGCACCAGGGCCAGCAGCAGCGCCAGCGCGGCGTACCCGGCGCCCGCCACGACCGCCGCCGCGTAGATCCGCTCGGCGCCGGACTGCAGGGGCGAGTCGACGTACGCGGCCCGTGTCCCGGACCTCAGCCGTACGGCCGCGCCGTCCGCCGCGGCGCGCAGGGCGGCGCCGTCCAGGTGCTCCCCGGTGATCAGCAGCGCCGTCGGACGGGCCGGGCGGGTGCCGAGGCCGCTCCGGTCGACGACGAGGAAGTCGCTGCCGGGCAGGGCCGGTGTCAGCGACCGGACGAGGTCGATCCGTACGGTCACATGGCTGCCGTCCTCCATCCGCACGGTGAACGGGCGCCGCCCGTACAGGTCGGCGACGGCCGGGGACGCGAGCGCGGGCAGCGGTGAGGCGCGGGAACCGGCGCGGGCCCCGGAGCCCGTGCCGTGCGGGCGCAGGGCGTGCTCCGGGAAGGCGCCGAGGCCGGTGCGCCGGGCGAGGTCCGCGTAGGCATGCGGTTCGACGCCCGCGAGGGGGACGGTGCGCGTCCCGTCGTCCGGCTTCGCCTGGTAGGCGATGCTCACGGGCAGGGCCTCCCGCACGCCCGGAGCCGAGCCGATCCGTCCGGGCAGTGACGCCGGAAGCGGCCGCGTCGCCTCGATCCGGGCGTCCGCGCCCGTGGCGAGGAGGGCCGCGTGGTCCCGGGCGTCCGCGATCCCGGCGAGGACACAGCCGCCGAAGGCCGCCGTGGTGAGGGCGGTGAGCAGGGCCAGCAGGGGCAGCACCGCGGAGACGGAGGTACGGGCCGCGCGGGCCAGGGACAGCGGGCCCACGACGCCGCGCAGCCGGCCGGCCGGCCGCGCCAGCGCGCGCAGCGGCAGCGGGTACAGCCGGACCAGGACCAGGGCGGCGATCACTCCGACCAGCACGGGCGCCGCCGACACGAGGGCACCGCCCGGCCCGTCCGCGTCCCCGGTCGTGCCGCTCCTGCGCAGCGCGAACACCGCCCCCGAGGCCAGCACCAGCAGGGTCAGCTCGGCGACCGTGCGGCGGCGTGACGGGCGTGCGGAGGCGAGGTCCTCGCGGGCGCCGTGCACGCGGACGGCACGGTGCGCGACCGCCGCCCGGACGGGCAGCGCGGCGCAGGCGAGCAGCGTGACCACCACGGCGGCGAGGACCGCCCGGGACGTGCGGCCGGCGGGGACGGCGAGCAGCGCGCATCCGAGGCCGGCCGCCCCGGCGGGGACGGCGACCACCGCCGTCTCGGCGAGCAGCCGTCCCGCGATGCCGGGCAGGGAGCCGCCGCGGGCGCGCAGCAGGGCGAGTTCGGGGTGGCGGCGGCCGGCGCCGAGGCCGCCCGCCATCAGCAGGACGACGGCCGCGACGGTGGCGGTGCCGAAGGCGGCGACCGCGACCAGCGGACCGATGCCGGACCGCAGCCGCTCGTACGAGGCCACCACGTCGTCGAGGTCCGTGTCCGCCTCGGCCTGCGGATCGGTGTACCGGCGCACCCGCTCCAGGCCCGGTCCCGACTCCAGCGCGGCGACGGCGGAGCGCAGCCGGGGCAGGCCGTGCGCGGTGAGGACGGAGACGTCGGGCGCCAGGTCCCAGTAGCGCCACGGGTTGCCGGCCGTGCCCAGCATGGCCGGAGCCGCGTCCGGGGCCAGCAGCAGCGCGCCCAGCCAGTAGGTGTCCGCGTCCGGTCCGGGCAACCTGATCAGCGCGGGTGTGCGCAGCAGCGGCTGGGTCGCCCAGTAGGCGCCCCCGGGCACGCGGGGGACGACGATGCCCGTGATCCGTACGGCCAGCGGGGAGCGTTCCACGCCCGGCACGTGGATCACCGCACCGGTGGTGATCCGCAGGTGCTCGGCCGTCTCGGCGGTGACCACGGCCTCCACCTCGCGGGTCCGCGCGGTGACCGTGCCGTCGGCGCGCGGGAAGCGGCCCTCCCGCAGCCGGGCGTGCCGGGCGAGCCCCTGCTGGGCGGCGAGCGCCACGCGGGCGGGCAGACCGCTGGGCCTCGGCAGCCAGCGGTCGGGCACCGCCTGCGGCGTGGCGGTGCGGACGCCGTACGAGGACTGGTCGCGGTCGGCGACGAGCGGCCACTCGGCGCTCGCCAGGACCTGCGCGTACTGCCGCCGCAGGGTCTCGGCGCCCAGCGCCTCCTCCCGCTGCCGCGGGGAGAGTTCCACGGCGGGCTGCTGGGCCCAGATCTGCACGGTGGTCCGCCGGGGGGTGCCCGCCGCGACCGCGTCGCGCAGGCCCGCGTCCTCGTACCGGTCGACCGCGCGGGGGAAGGCGGCGGCGAGCGCGGCGGTCAGCGCGACGAGCAGGGCCAGGGCCACGGCGGCGCCGGGAGCGGCACGCAGCCGGGTCCGGACCCAGGGGGCCACGAGAGGCGGGGCCGTCAGGGGCCTGGGGGACGCGGGAGGGGCGGGGGAGGTGTGGGACTCCTGGGACGTAGGGGACTCGACAGGCTGCGGTGTCCCGGCGGGCGGAGACGGCTCGGGGGGCATGTCACTCACTCCCCTGGTAGCGGAGGGAGGCCGCCGCCTCGGGGCGGCGCAGGGCGAGACAGGCGGTGACGACGAGAGGGGCCAGCGCCACCGCGGCCAGCAGCGCGGCGACCTGGGCGAGGGGCAGCTCGACCAGTACCGCCGGAACGGGCTGGGCGGCCTGCGGGGTCAGCACGATCAGCGGGACGACCGCCCTGGTCAGTACCGTGCCGAGGGCCAGGCCCACCAGCAGTGCCAGCGCCACCAGGACGCCGTGCTCGGCGGCGATCATCCGGGCCAGCAGGCGGCGCGGGGCGCCCAGGGCCCGCAGCACCGCGAACTCGGCGCCGCGTTCCCGCAGCGAACCGGCCACGCTCACCGCGAAGCCGACGGCCGCCAGCGCCGCCGCCACCAGGGCCGCCGCCGCGAACGCGGCCTGGGGGCCCGCCCCGAACGGGTCGTCCCGCAGCCGGTCCGCGATCTCGTCGCGCACCAGGACCTGCGACGGTTCCACGTCGGGCCGCGCGCGCAGGGCCGCGGCCACGCGCGCGGCATCGCCCGCGCGGGTGTCGAGCCACCACTCGGTGGGCAGCACGCTCTCGCCGTAGCGGGCCTCCAGCACCCGGTTCACGGACGGCAGATCGACCAGGAGCGCCCCGCCGTCCCCGGCCGCCTGCCGCGCGCCCTGCCCGCCGCTTCCCGCGCCGGCGCCGTCGGCGGTGCGGCCCGTGGTCGGCAGCGCCCGCACGCTGTCCACGATCCGCACCGCGACGGTCGAGCCGCCGAACGCCACGTCCACCCACTGCCCCTTCCGCGCACCCGCCGACTCCAGGAACCGTCCGGTCGCCACGCCCGTCACCTCGGGGGCCGACGTCCTCGACGGCCCGGCCGCCCCCGACGACCCGGCCGCTCCCGGCGACGGGGACGGCTTCGCGCCACGGTTCGGCTTCGCGGCCGTCGACGGCCCGTTCGGCTGGGGCACCTGGACGCGGACCGTCAACGAGTCGGCCTGCCACGCCGCGTCACGCGGTACGGACCCGGTGCCGTAGGCGACGGTCAGGGTCTTCCCGGCGCCGGTCCGCACGCTCGGCCTCCCCGGACGGGCCCCGTCGCCGGGCGCGGCGGACGCGGCGTCGGTGTGCGACGACGCCGTCCACGAGCCGGCCAGAGGCAGCCGCCGCTCCTTCCCGTCCGCGTCCACCGCGCTCAGCTCCTCCACCGAGAGACGGTGCTGCCGCGCCCGCTCCACGGGCTGGGGCAGATCCAGTCGCAGACCGGTCAGGGTGAGCGGCTCGGCGGGCACCTCGGCGCCGCCCGCGAGGTCCACGGCCATGGAGCGCGTCCCGCCGTCGGCGCGGAGGTGGCCGAGCGCAACCCGGTACGGCGTGCCGTAGCGGTCCACCAGGGTGAGCGTCACGTCCACGTCGACGACGTCGGCCTCCCCGCCGCCCGCTTCGTCCACCAGGTCGTCGCGGATCCGCAGCGCCGCCCGCAGCCGCTCGGTCCCTCTCGGCAGACGGGTGCCCGCCGTCCCGGTCCTCGCGCCGAGCCCGGTCAGCAGCGGACGCACCGGCTTCCCCGCGAGGTCGCCGCGCATCAGGACCCCGTCCGCGGCGTGCTCCGTGTCCAGGGCCAGCACGTCCGCCGTCCGGTCGCCGGACAGCGGCAGGGTCGTACGGACGGCGGGCGCGACCCCGCGCACCCCCGGGACCGCCGCGTAGAGCCCGGCCCGGCCGAGGCCGTCCTCGCCGCCCGTCAGCACCCGCACCGGCGTACCGGCCGCGAAGTCGGCCTGGTCGTCCTGCGAGCGGTCCCAGGAGGCGCCCTGGCCGATCGCGAGCGTGCCCATGGCGACGGCGAGGACCAGCAGCAGCACCGGACCCGCGCCGCGTGCCGGGCGGCGGCTGAGCTGCCATCCCGCGAGGGCGGCGGGCAGACCGCTGCCGCCCGCGGCACGGCGCTCGGCGAGCCGGGCGGCCGGCGGGAGCAGCCGCAGCGTGAGTACGGTCCCGGCGAGCAGCGCCAGCGCGGGCGCCGAGACGAGCAGCGGGTCGACGCCGAGCGCCCCCGAGGCGTCCGTGCTGACGGCCCCCGACGTCCGCCGGTCCAGCTGCCAGTACGCCACCGCCGCGATCACCAGCAGACCGACGTCCGCGCCCGCGCGCACCGGGGCGGGCAGCGACCGGCCCCGGCCACCCGTACCGTCTCCGTCGCGGCCGCCGCTTCCGCCGGTACCGATCCCGCCGCGGCCGCCCGCGCCGCTTCCGCTCCCGCCGCCCCCGGACCCGGACGTCAGCGCCGGAAGGGTCACCGCGAGCGCGCACCCCAGGGCCACGCCCGCCGCGACCAGCCACACCGCGCCGCGCCCGTCGGAGGTGTCCGGACGCAGCCCGATCCGGGCCAGCGCGCCCTGCCCGGCCAGCAGCCCGGTCAGCGGCCCGGCGAGCAGCGGCGCGCAGAGCGCCGCCGGCACGGCGAGCAGCAGCGCCTCCAGGCCCGCCAGGCCCGCCACCCGGCCCCGCGATCCGCCGCGCGCCCGCAACAGCCGGGTCTCGCCCGCCCGTTCGGCACTCAGCAGCCGGGCCACCAGGAGGAGCGCGTATCCGGCGAGCAGGACGAGTTGCAGGGCGACGATCAGCAGGGTCGAGCGGGAGACGAGCAGGGCGCGCCGGACGCGGTCCAGGACGCCGGGGAGGTCGGTCGTCACGGCCGTCGTGCCGCTCAGAGCGGACGCGTGCAGGGCCGTCGTACCGTCGCGCGCCGCGTCCCGCAGGCTGTCGATGCGTCCGGTCGTCAGCGTCGAGAAGTCGGCGGACGCGAGCCATCCGGACGTGCCGGCGCTCACCCGGCCGCCGGCGAGGACAGCGGGGTCGGCGAGCAGGGGCCCGTACGTCGTGAAGTCCACCTTCCTGACGCCCCGGCCGCGCAGATCGTCCAGCCGCCAGTACGGCGCGGTGACGTCGGCGGGCCGGTAGAGGCCGGTGACCCGGACGCGCACGGTGGGTCCGCCGAGCCGGTCGACGAGGGCGAGGCGCGTCCCCGTCCGCAGCCCCAGGCGCCCCGCGGCGGTCTCGGGCAGGGCCACCTCGATGTCCTCGCCGCTGCCGGGAGCGGTGCCGCGGGGCAGCCGCCCGCCGGTGACCCGGACCTGCGTGCGGTCCAGGGCGGCGAAGTGCGTGAGATCCGGGTCGGTGGGAGCACCGTCGCCCGCCGGAGCGGAGCCGTCCGCCGCGCCGGAGGCCCGGCCGGTGGACGGCCTCGGGGAGCGGGGCAGGGCGTACGGGCCGGAGCGCACCAGCGTGCGCACGGTCACCGGCAGCCCGTCGAAGGTCCGCCGCGCCCCTTCCCGTACGGCCCTTCCGGCGGCCTCGCGCTGCCCCTCGCCGACGTCGGCCTTGACGATCAGAGCGGTGTCGGCGGCGTTCGAGGGCTCCCGCAGGGCGTGCCGCAGGGCCGCGTCGCCGATCGCGCCGGAGTACGCGGTGAGGGTGGCGAGCACCGTCGTGGTCAGCAGGACGGTGAGCAGCGCCGCCGCGAGCAGCAGGCGGTGCGCCCGCACCCGAAGAAGCACGAACCCCGTCACTCGGCCCCCGCTCAGCCCGTTGAACGCCCCCGGTCCTGATCTCGGAGCGATGCTGTCAGAGGGCGGGGAGCCGGGGTAACCGCCCGGGCGGCGGGCTTGACCGGATCGTGACCGGATTCCGGCGACGGGAGACCGGAACGCGCGCCTCAGCCCGGCGTGTTCACCATCGACGCCGCCGCGTACGTCAGGTAGTTCCAGAGGGTGTGCTCGTGCTCCTCGGAGAGGCCGAGCTCGTCGACGGCGACCCGCATGTGCTTCAGCCACGCGTCGTGCGCTGCCCTGTCCACGGCGAACGGCACGTGCCGCATCCGCAGCCGGGGGTGCCCGCGCTCCTGGCTGTACGTGTTCGGCCCGCCCCAGTACTGGATGAGGAACAGCGTGAGGCGCTCCTCGGCCGGGCCCAGGTCCTCCTCGGGGTACATGGCCCGCAGCGAGGCGTCCTCGGCGACTCCCTCGTAGAAGCGGTGCACGAGGCGCCGGAAGGTCTCCTCGCCGCCGACCTGCTCGTAGAAGGACTGCTCCTGAAGCGTGCCGCGCCGAATCTCATTCACGCCGTCCATGGTCTCAGACGCCGTGACCGAGGACTTGAGGCGTAGGACTTCCCAGGAGGGGGCGGGGGATGCCGCCCCCTCGCCGCGGCCTCCGCTCCCGGCCCGCCGCCCCCGCCGCGCGGGCCGCGGCACTCCACGGGTACGGGCGTTCGCCTCGCGCCGTGTTCCGCAGCACAGTGGAGGCATGAGCACGCACGCTCGCGGCCAGGAGACGGACGCCCTCGCCACCGCCGCGCGGGCGGAACTGGTGCGGGAGATCGAGGCGAGCGGCGCCTGGGACACCGACCCGGTCTGGCGCGAGGCGTTCGAGGCGGTCCCGCGGCACCTGTTCGTCCCGTACTACTACGTCGGCGTGACGGGCGGCTACGAGCGGCTGTGGGGCGAGCACCCCGACCCGGCCCGGCGCGAGCGCTGGCTGCGCGGAGCCTACGCCGACGCCCCGCTGGCGACCCGGGTGCAGGACGGGGAACTGGTGTCCTCCAGCAGCCAGCCGTCGCTGATGGCGAGGATGCTGGCGGCGCTGGAGGTACGGGACGGCGACGCGGTCCTGGAGATCGGCGCCGGGACCGGTTACAACGCGGCCCTGCTCGCCCACCGGCTCGGCGACGGCCTGGTGACCACGGTCGACCTCGACACCGAGATCACCGAGTCCGCCCGGCGGCACCTCGCCGCCGCCGGACACCGGCCCGCCGTCGTCACCTGCGACGGGGCGCGCGGCTGTCCCGAGCACGCCCCCTACGACCGGATCATCGCCACCTGCGCGCTGCCGTCGATCCCGCGGCCCTGGCTCGGCCAGTGCCGGCCCGGCGCCCGGATCCTCACCCCGCTGGCCACCGGGCTGGTGGCCCTCGACGTGCGGGACGCCGGTCACGCCGAGGGCCGCTTCCTGCACACGTCCGCCTACTTCGTGCCGCTGCGCGGCGGCGGCTCGGCGCCCGGGCTCCCGGCCCCGTCACTGGAGGAGATGCCGCGCCGGGCCAGGAACCACGACCTGTTCGTCTTCCTGCTCGGCCTCAGCGAGGGCGGCCTCACCCCGCGCGAGGCGTACGCGCTGTGGGAGCGCGAGGACCGGCCGGAGCGCGAGCGGTACGGGGTGACCGTCCACGACGGCCGCGCCCGGGCGTGGCTGGACGACCCCGAGGGGCCGCACACCTGGCCACTGCCCTGACGCGGAACGCGCTCCGGGGTGCCGCCCACGGTTCCCGCTGGCCGCGGCGGTCCCGCTACGGGTGCGTGGTGGCCGTCAGCCCCGGTGCACGGTGATGGTCGTCCACGCCCCGACGTGCACCCGGTCGCCGTCCTGGAGCGGTATCGGCACGAACGGCTGAATCGGTTCCTCACCGCCGTTGACCGTGGTCCCGTTGGTGGAGTTCTGGTCGACGACCGCCCAGCCGCCGTCCGGCTGCTGGACCAGGACCGCGTGCTGGTGCGAGACGCCCGGGTCCTCCGGCGGCACCGACAGATCGATGTCCGGGGTGTCGCCGGTGGAGTGGCGGCGGCGGCCGATCGTGATCTGGTTGCCGGTGAGCGGGCGCTGCTGCTCGGGGGAGTACGCGGGCAGGTTCAGACCCGCGGCCTCCGGACCCGAGCGCTGCATCATCGACAGGAAGTAGTCGCGGTCGGGACCGATCGTCGCCGACCAGGAGGCCGGCCCCGGAAGGCCGGGGCCGGGCCCCTGCGGGCCGCCGCCGGGCTGCGGGAAGCCGTAACCGCCCTGACCCGCGCCGGGGCCGCCCGGACCGCCGGGACCGGGGCCACCGGGACCGCCCGCGGCGTGCGACGGAGGGGAGAGCACCCAGTCGTCGTCACCGCCGGGCCGCTGCCCGCCCTGCGGCGGGTACCCGGCCGGGGCCGGCTGCTGCGTGAACGCCTGCGGTGCGCCGGGACCCCCGTGGCCACCGGGGCCGCCGTGACCACCGTGGCCGCCGGGATGGGGGCCGGGCGGCGGAGGCACCGGACGCGAGGGGTCGCCGCCGAAGGGGCCGGACGGGATCGGCTCGGCCGGCCGGTTCATCTGCGACGGCCGCGAGCTCTGATAGTCGTACGGATCATGCGCCGGACCGGGACCGGGAGCACCGCCGGGCACTCCGGGGCCGCCCGGCTGTCCCGGCTGCTGCTGGAACCGCAGCGCCGGGTTCGGGCCCCCGGGCACGGACGACGACGGGCGCGGGGCGGCCGGGGTGTACGAGGTCGCCGTGTTCGTCAGGAAGTTCCACCGGCACTCCTCGCAGAACGGCGCGCCGCCCTCACGGGGCGTACGGCACTGCGGGCAGAGCTCCGGCTCGGAGGCGGGCACGCCGCCGCCCATCGGGCCGGGGCCGGGCGGGCGTCCGCCCGCGCCCGGCGGGGGCGGCGGAGAGCCGGGCGCCGGGTAGCCGTAACCGGCCGGGGGCGGTGGCGGCGGGGGCGGGGGCACGGCCCCGGCCATGCGGTGACCGCAGACCTCGCACCAGTCCTCGGAACCCGACTGATGTCCGTTCGGGCAGGTCGGCATGTCGGCGCTTCCCCCTCTCCTGTCCGGCCGCTGCGGCCGGGTTCTCCGGTCCCTCGGGGGACCGGGCTCGCGTCTGCGTCAGGTCACTTCTTTACACGAACAGTCTTTGTGGACCGCGTCTCGAGGGTCATCTCGTCGGCGTCCTCGACCTTCGCCTTCAATCGCACAGTACCTGCAGCGGCGTCGACCACGTCCACCACCTTGGCGAGCAGTTTCGCCGTATCCGCGTTTCCGGAGGCGCCGGCGAGCTGCACCGCGCGGCCCAGCTTGGCGGTCGCCCCGTCGACATCTCCCGCTTTACGGGCATCGAGACCCTGCTGGATGACTTGTGCCAGTTCCGCCTGACCCGTGTAGTGCGCGACCTGCGGATTGATCGACGTGGAGGCCGTCATGTCGTCGGTCCACACCGCCCGTACGAGCCCCTGGGCGCCCGGCAGGGCCTGGGGGCCGCCGTCGCCCTGCGGGATGACCAGCGAGACCCGGGCGGCCAGCATCTCCTGGCCGATACCGGCCGCCGGGACCTCCACGCAGACGTGGTAGTCGCGGGACTCGTCGCCCCAGGACCCCGTGGGGTAGTCACCGGCGCGCGGTCCCGCCTCGGTGCGCCGGTCCGTCAGCTCCTCGACTGTGGGCGCCACCTGCTTCACGAACCTGATGGCCGTGCCCACGGGCGTCCACAGCCGCAGGGCGACGTCGGCGACCTCCTTGCCCATGGCCGTCTCCATCATGTGCGTGAAGTCGGCGGACAGGGCGGCCGGGTCGGCGACGATGTCGGCGGTGCCGAGCAGCGCGGAGGCGATGGCGGTGACGTCCTTGACCTCCCAGTCGGTGCCGACGCCCCGCGCGTCACAGGTGAAACGCCCCGCGCAGGAGTCGAGGGCGGCCTTCAGGTCACCGGGCGACTCGTGTTCGTTGCGGCCGTCGGTGAGCAGGATGCCGTGCCGGATCTGCACGTCCACCGAGGACAGCAGCCGGTCGGCCAGCCGCAGCCAGGTGCCGATCGCCGTGCCGCCGCCCGCGCTCAGCCCGCGCAGCGCCTTCTTCGCCTGCTCACGGGTGGCCGTGCCGGCGACGGCGAGCCGGCCGCCGCCGGGATAGACCTCCTTGCCGACGTGCGTCCCGCCGATCACCGCGAAGTGGACGCCGTCGCGCAGGCTGTCGATCGCCGCGGCCGTCGCCTCCCGCGCGCCGCGCATCTTGGCCCGCGGGAAGTCCATCGACCCCGAGCAGTCGACCATGACGGCGACGGCCGCGTCCGGGCCCTGCCCGGGCGCGTACAGGTGCGGCGCGGCGACCGCGTTCCCGACGGTGCCGCCGCCGGTGGCGCTCACCGTGACGATGGCGTTGACCTCGCGGCCGCCCTCCGGCAGGTACTCGTTCTGGTAGACGTCGACCGAGAACTGCGGCACGTTCGACTTCGAGAAATTGGCCATGCCTTCTCTGCTCCCCCTCAGGCCCCCGTGCCCGCGCGGTCTCGGCGCAGCGGGCCGGGGACGACTGTGTGCGGACCGGTCCCCTCCGGTCCGAGGCCGGTCCCGTCGCGCGGCCTCAGGCCGATCCTGCCCCCTGCGGCGGTGCCGGGAACGGCAGGACGGCCACTGTTACGTTGTCGTGGCCGCCGCCGTCCAGGGCGTGACCGACCAGTACCTGGGCGCTGTGCAGCGGCCGCCGGTCGGCGTCGGGGGGGACGATCTCGGCCATTTCCGCGGCGGACTCGGCGTAGTTCCACAGTCCGTCCGTGCAGACCACCACCACGCCCGGCCCGTCCGGCTTGAACGAGGCGGTGTGCGGCTCCAGTTCGTACGCGTCCGCGCCGAGCCAGCCCGTGATGGCGTGGGCGCGCTCGTCGGCGTACGCGTCCGCCTCGTTCATGAGGCCCGCGGCGACCATCTGCGCGGCCCACGAGTCGTCCTCGGTGAGCCGGGCCGGGGGAGCGGAGCGGTCGACGGGGATCCAGTAGGCGCGGCTGTCGCCGATCCAGCCGACGACCAGCAGGGCGGGGGTGACGACGGACGCCACGATGGTGCACGCCGGCGCGTTCTGCTGGGGGGCGTGCTCGCGGGCCTCACCCGGCTCCCCGGCCAGGGAGTTGACGGCGTGCGAGGCGGCGACGATCGCCTCGTGCATGGCCTGCTGCGGATGCGTGCCGCGCGGCAGCGCCTCCAGCAGCGACTCGCCCGCCGCGCGGGACGCGGCGAGGGACGCCTCGTCGGGCCGGGTGGCCGAGGAGACGCCGTCGCAGACGACCGCGACGACGGCGGGCGAGCCGTCGGGCAGCGCGGTCGAGGAGACGGCGAACGCGTCCTCGTTGCGGTGGTGGCGCAGTCCGCGGTCGCTGACCGCCGCGACGGTGCTCAGCTCCTGCTCCATGTGGTCGCGTTCCCGGGGCTGCGCGTGCCCGCAGTTCTCGCAGTAACCGTCGCTGTCGACACTGCCCGAACGGCAGGCGACGCACAGCGTGATGTTGGGCGGCGGCACGGGCAGGCCGGCGGCGCGCGGGTCGGCGGGGGAGTCCGGCGCGCCCTCCGCCCGGCCGCCCGGCTCCGGCGCGGCGGACGCCGGGGTACCCGGCCGCGGCGCGGCCAGCGGGTACTCGTCGGGCTCGGCGGGGCGGTCGAACCGCACGCCCGCGGACGGGCCGGGCTCCGGCGGGAGTTCGGATCCGCCCGAGTCGGTGCCCGGGACGTCCGCCGAGCGGTGCACCGGCGCGGGCGTGTCCGAGCTGTCGGTCACGGGGGCGACGGGCCAGTCCACGGACCCGGCCGCCGGCGCGGGGCGCGGCGCCGTCCCGTTCATGGTGATCGTGGGCGTGTCGTCGGGCGGTGCGGGCACCGCCGACAGGTCGAACCCGCACGCACCGCAGAAACGATCACCCGACTCCAGGGGCTCCTCGCAACTGGGGCACCTCGAAAGAGCCGTCGGCTGAGGCATCTGCGACATCAACTACACCCACGTCCGGGGGCGGTAACGGTTGGCACGTTCCACCAGGTCGATCCTCTCCTCGCCCCGCTGCGCGAGACGGGCCAGTGTCCGGTACGAGCGCTCCAGGCCGAAGCGGAGTCCACGCTCGTCGAGGCCGCTGCCGAGCAGCACCCGTCCGCCGCCCGGAGGCGGGGCGGAACCCTGGCTACCGGAGAGTACCCAGTCCAGCGCGGAGCCAAGGACTTCTGTGGACAACTGCTCGCGCCGGACCGCGTCGAGTCCGTACCCCTCCAGGGCCTCGACCTGGCCCGCGGCGGCGGTCAGGTCGTCGAGGAACGCCGCGGCGGCGGCCTCCTCGGCCAGCCGCTGCCGCAGCCGGGCCCGTACGGCCGCGACCCGCGCCGCCGTGTAGTGGATGGACGACTCCGGCACGGACTCCAGCGTCCGCACGGCTCCGCGCCGGTCGCCCGCCGCCAGCTGGACGCGGGCCAGGCCGAACGCCGAGCTGACATAGCTGGGGTCGGTCGCCCACACCAGGCGGTAGTACTCGGCGGCGTTGTCCAGCTGTCCCAGCACCTCGGCGCACAGCCCGAGGGCCAGCTTGGGAGCGGGCTCGCCGGGGAAGGCGTCGTAGAGCGCGTCGAAGGACAGCGCGGCCTGCTCCTGGTCGCCCGTCACCAGGGACGCCAGTCCCCGGTACCAGACCACCCGCCAGTCGTCGGGCCGCTCCGCCTCCAGGCCCGCCAGGGCGTCGAGGGCGGTGCGCGTGTCGCCGCTCTCCAGCCGCGCCCTGATCCGGCGCAGCCGCGTCTCCGCCGACTCGGTGGGGGCCGCCGCGAGCGCCGCGATCAGCTCCGCGGGCGCGGACGTCACCAGACCCGCCAGGAACCCGGCGTTGGGGTCGGCGGGGTCGACCCGGGGGACCGGCAGCGCGAGCGAGGTGGCGGCGGCCTGCACGGGCTTGACCAGACCGGGGCCGGGCCCCGGCGGCACCGGGCCGGCGGCACCCGCGGCCTGTGCCGGTACGGCGGCGCCCGCGGCCCGTGCCGGTACGGCCCGGCGTCCCGTGACCCGGCGGCCGCCGAGCCGCGACACGTCGCCCTCCAGCCGGCCGAACAACTCGGTGTCGACCACCTTCAGTTCGGGTCCGAACAGGGTGGAGAGGGCCGGGCGGGGGCGGCCCGTCTGCAGCGCCACGACCTCGCGCAGGACACCCGTCAACTGCTCGGCCATCTCCTGCGCCGACGCGAACCGGCGGGCCGGATCGGGGTCGGTGGCGCGAACGAGGAGCCGGTAGAAGGACTCGTAGCGGCGGAAGACGTCGATGGTGTCCGGGTCGGGCAGGGAGTCCACGAAGACGTTCGTGTAGCCCTGGAAGTCGAAGGTGAGGACGGCGAGGGTACGGGCCACCGTGTACAGGTCGGAGGCGACGGACGGGCCGATGTCCGCGACTTCGGGCGCCTGGTAGCCGACCGTGCCGTAGATGGCCGACTCGTCGTCGTCCATCCTGCGCACCGCGCCCATGTCGATCAGCTTGAGCTGGTCCTCGGTCTGGATCGCGTTGTCGACCTTGAAGTCGCAGTACAGCAGGTTGCGGCTGTGCAGGTGGCCGAGGGCCTCCAGAGCCTCGATGCCGTACGCGCAGGCCTGCTCCACGGGCAGCGGGTCGCGCTTCCCGTCCGGTGTGCGGCGGCCGTTGGCGATCTCCTTGAGGGACTTGCCGCCGACGTACTCCATGACGATGTACCCGTCCAGCGACCCCGTCCGCTGGTCGAGGTGCTCGACGAAGTTGTAGATGCGCACGATGTTGGCGTGCTCGATCTCGGCGAGGAAGCGGCGCTCGGAGATCGCCGCCGCCATGGCGTCCTGGTCGCCCGTGTCGAGCAGGCCCTTGAGGACCACCCAGCGGTCCGACACGGCGCGGTCGACGGCGAGGTACACCCAGCCGAGCCCGCCGTGCGCCAGACAGCCCACGACCTCGTACTGGCCGTGCACGATGTCTCCGGGGTGCAGCTTCGGCACGAACGAGTACGGGTGGCCGCACTTCGTGCAGAACCCCTCGGTGCGTCCGCCCCGTTCGCCGCGCGCCCGCCCCACCGGCGCCCCGCAGTCGGAACGCGAACAGAACCGTTTGCGCTCGGGGACCTCCGGGTTCTCCTGCACCATGGCGCGCGGGTCAGGCCGCGGTACGTCAGGGACCAGCACCAGACCGGCACCGAGGCGGCCGCGCCCCGACGACCCGGTGCTCGAACCCGAGCTGCGCACGGACACCGAGCGGCCGCTGACGCCGCCCGACAGCGAGCGCGAGAGGCGTCCCGACACCGAGCGCCGCGACTGCGAGGACCGGGAGGAACGCGACGAGCGCTGCGAGCGCGACGCCGCGCGGGAGCTCCCGGAGCCCCGCGAGTCCCCGCCGCCGGTGATCCCGGTGGCCGGCGAGCCGACCATGCCCCGCGACGACACGACCGGTGCCAGACCGCACGTGTCGCAGTACAGCTCGCCGCCGCCCACGTCCTCGTAGGAGCCGCCGCAGCCGGGCCGCTGGCACGGCCGCGGCCCGGCGGGCGCCCGGCCCGCCGGCGGCTGGTTCACGGACTGCTCACTCACACCGCATCACCTCGGTCACTCGACGAGGGCGAGGGTCCCCTCCGGTCGGCGAGCCCGCCCTGCTCGGGCACGCGCGGGCTCAACTGCTCCGCGGCGGCCCGCTGGTAGCGGAGCACCGCCTCCTCGGCGACCCGCAGATCGCAGGGCGCGCTCCACAGCATCCGGCGCGCCGCGTCGTACCGCTCGATGAGGAACGGGTCCTCCGCGAGCCCGTGCCGGGCCACCTTCGCCTTGTACGCGTCGAGCCGGCCGCGCAGCTCGGCGCGGACCGCCAGCGGCGCGGTGACCGCCGTCAACGACTCACGGGCCCGCAGCAGTTCGTCCTCCGCCTTCTCCTCCAGCGACTCAAGGAGCGGCGACAGCCGGTGCCACTGCGCGTGCCTGCGGTACTCGGACGCCGCGGCCAGCTGCTCCTGCAGCGCCGTCGGAGGGCCGCTCACCGCGGGCACCTCGGACGCGGCGATCTTCGCCAGTACCTCGCCGCGGGCGCTGCGGGCCTCGGCGAGCGTGCGGTCGGCGCGCGAGAGCACGTCCCGCAGCCGCAGCAGCCGGGCCTCCGCGTCCTGGCGGACGGTCAGCACCGCGTCGATCTCCCGGCGCACGTCCTCCAGGGCGCGCGCCTCGCGGTCGTACGCCGTCGTGTCCGGGCGTCCGCCGCCGGGCGCCGAACTGCCGCGCGCGGGCGTCCAGTACGCCAGCGGGTCGGAGACCACCCGCTCCCGCAGGACCGTCAGTGTCCGGGTGATGCGCTCCAGGTCGTCGCCCGAGGGGTGCTCGCCGGGGCGCACGCCCACGGAGTGCGCGAGCTGCCGGGTGCGCTGGAGCTCAGCGGCCAGTAAATCGATCCGGGCGGGCAGCGCGGACCACACCGCGTCGGCGGCGACGACCATGTCCAGCGAGGACGCGTACAGCTCGTTCATCCGGTCCACCAGCCCGGCCAGCGAGAACCGCTCGCTGAGCCGGCCGGAGCCGGCGAGCGTCGGGGCGTTCGCCGTGGCCGTCGCGCTGCCCGCGACCGTGACGCACTCGCCGCGCAGCAGCTCGGTCAGCGCGGCCAGGTCCTCCCGGCTCGAGAAGCGCCGGCGGGAACGGATCTCGCGCGCGGAGCGCAGCGCGTCCGTGTAGGCGTCGAAGTACGCCCACAGCAGCGTGATGGACGCCTCGGCGGCCGCCCAGCGCTCCTTGGTCGTGCCGGTGAGTTCGGCGCCTTCGAGGAGTCTGCGGCCCGCGTGGTCCTGGAGGGCGAACAGCGAGGTCTCGATGGCCTCGTGCTCCGCGCCGAGCCGCGCCAGCGCACGGTCCACCTCGTCCCGGTCCATCACCGGTCCGTCGGCTCCCGTGTCGCCCATCGATCACCTCTCGCTCTCGGTCGTCCCCCGCGCGCGTCCGGCGCGCCCGGGTGACTCTCCTGTCGTATCAGCTCGGTCGCGGTGCCGGCCGCTCGCGGCGCTCAGCCCCGGCGGCCGCCCGCCGTGCTCACCGGTAGTGGGCCGCGGGCGGCTCGGACGACGGCGAGTCCGACCTCAAATTCGGCTTCAGCCACTTGTCGTACGAAGCCTGCCAGCCGTCCTTGCGGTAGTCCTCCAGGACCTTGTTGACCCGGCGTACGAGGTCGTCGGAGCCCTTCTTCATCGCCACTCCGTAGTACTCGGTCGTGAAGGGCTTGCCCTTGAGCGCGACCGTCGGGTCCTGGGCGGCCTGGCTCGCGGCGAGCGCGCCGTCCGTGACCACCGCGTCGACCTCGCCGAGCTGGAGGCGGACCAGGCAGTCGAGCTGGTTGGGGACGGTCGTGGAGATGTCGACGGACGCGGCGAGCCGGCCGGCCTTCTGGTCGGCCTCCAGCTTGTCGTGCGCGGTGGAGCCCGCCGCCGTGCAGATCCGCCGGCCCTCCAGCGACGTGTCGTACCCGGTGATGTCCGAGGTCTTCGGCGCGAGGACCTGCTGGCCGGTCTCGAAGTAGGGCGCGGAGAACGCGACGTCCTTCAGCCGGTCGCAGGTGATCGTCATGGTGCGCACCACCATGTCGACCTTGCCGCCCTGGATGGCGGGGATGCGCTGGTTGGTGGGTATGGCGCGGAACTGCACGGCGTCCGGGTCGCCGAGCACCTCCTCGGCGATCCGGTGCGCGAGGTCGATGTCGAAGCCCTCCAGGTCGCTGCCGCTCTCCGTGTTGTTCGGGTCGCGGTAGCCCCAGCGGAAGCTGTTCTGGTCGACGCCGACGACCAGCCGGCGGTCCTTGCCCGAGCGGGCCTTGATGGCGTCGATCGTCGGACCGTCCCCGCCGTCCGGCGACAGGCTCCGGTCCTGCGGGTCCGTGCACTCCCCGGCCTTCGCCTGGGTGCCCCGGGCCACGCCCTGGCCGCCCCGGCCCGGGCCGTCGTCGCCGCGGGAGCCGCTGAGCGGCACCAGCAGCGCGAAGACCACGGTGAGAGCGCAGGCGACGGCCATCGCGCCGACGCCGCCCCAGCCCCTCAGGCTCGCCCGCAGGCGTCGTGCCGTCGTCGCCGCGCGTGCGCGGGCCGTCCGCTCCGGCGTCCGTCCGTACGACGCCCGCCCGTTCACCGCTCCTCCCCTCACCGCGTCCCCTCTCACCGGTACTCCGAAAGCCTGCGCCCGACGCCGAGCAGCGCGGCCGCC
This sequence comes from Streptomyces sp. NPDC008313, assembly GCF_042956125.1. Classification (NCBI taxonomy): domain Bacteria; kingdom Bacillati; phylum Actinomycetota; class Actinomycetes; order Kitasatosporales; family Streptomycetaceae; genus Streptomyces; species Streptomyces sp. NPDC008313. The sequence goes on along the minus strand of NZ_JBIBFR010000005.1, from coordinate 161,439 downwards.
GCCGCCAGCACCGCGAGGGCCGCCGCGCCGACCGGCAGGCCGGTCATCGCGTCCCGGCCGTCGCTCGCCGCCTGGTGGAACTCCTCCTGCTCATGGGCGATCGCCGCCTTCAGGCTGGTGTCGACGCCGTCGAAGCACTCGCGCGTGGGCTCGTCGCTCTTCGCGCCGATCACCTTGTCCAGGGCGCCCTGGTAGTTGCCCGCGTCATCGGCGGCGCGGGCCTCCTTGTGGCGGGACTTCCAGACCTTCATGTTCGCCGTCGCGGTCCGCACGGGCTCGCGGCCCGCCGCGTCGTCGGCGAGCCGCTGGGCGGCGGCGAGCTTGCCGGTGAGGTCGTCCATCTCCTGGCGGAAGTCGTAGTCGAAGAGGTCCACGACCGTGCCGTCGGCCAGCTCCTTGGTCTCGGCGCCCCGGCTGACCAGCGTCAGGTTCTCGTTGCCCCGGGCGTTCAGCGAGGCGATACGGGCGTCGTGCAGCACGTTCAGGGAGCGGACGCCGTGGTCGTAGGAGGAGTCGAGCTCGGCGCGGGCGACACCGTGCCCGACGACGAGCCAGAGCAGAACCACGGTGGAGGCGGCCGTGGCGGCGACCAGTCCGTGGTTGAGCACCCGGTTGGTGCGCCGGTAGTTGCGGTGCTGGGTCCAGGCGAGCGCGCCGAGCGCGAGGACGCCGAGACCGATCGCCGCCCACGGGTAGGGCGTCGCGTCCGCGTAGTCGGAGCGCAGCCGCTGGTTCTCCCTGGTGTACAGGTCCTCGGCGGCCGGGAGCATCTCCCGCTGCATCTTCTCGTTCGCGTAGCGCAGGTAGGCGCCGCCGAGCGGGAAACCCTGCCGGTTGTTGGCGCGGGCCCGCTCGATCAGGCCCTTGTACTCCGGGAGCAGCTTGTTCAGCTTGGAGATGGTCCGCGCGGAGGGCGAGCCCGGCTCGGAGTTGGAGGCGGCGGTGATCAGCTTCTCGGCGGCGGTCCTGATGTCCCTCTCGTACCGCTCGCGTGAGGACGCCGTCTCCTGGCCGCCCGCCAGGAAGCCGCTGGACGCGGCCGTGTTGGCGTCGGCGAGCGAACGGTAGATGTCCGCCGCGCCCGCGCTCAGCGGCTGGCTGCTGTGCAGCACGTCGTCGGCGGCGGCCGAACGCTCCGTCATCTGCCAGGCGGTGACGGCGCCGAAGGCGACGACCAGCAGGGCGAGGAAGGCACCGATGATCCGCAGGCGGCCCGGCTCCGTCGTCGCCGAGGTCCGCAGCCGGTCGACGCCCTCGGCCCAGGCGGTACGGCGCGCCGCGCCCGGCGCGGCACCGGAGGGGTCACCGGGAGCGGCCGACGGCGTGCCCGTGGGCGGCGCGGCGGCGAAGGGCGGTCCGGACTGCGGCGGCACGGCCGGCAGCGTGGGCGCGGCCTGCGCCGGTGGCGCGGTGCCGCCCCGCGGCGGGTGTGTCACGTGACCTCCCCCAGGTCGTCCGTCGGTCGCCTCCCCCGCCCCTGTCCCGGTGCGCCGGAGCGCGGGCAGAGGTGTACGGCCGCAAGTATCGCCGCCGGGACTGACATCCGCACAGGTCTTGACTGGATCTTGTTCGGATTGCAGCACACCGGACGCGTCGACGGCACCCCCGATGCCCCCGGGACGCCCCCACGCGCACGTCCCGCGGGCGCGGGAGCGCCGCCGTGCGCGAGAGCGCCCCCACGCAGGAACACGCGTTCCACGACCGATCGGTTCCCGCCGCCCGCCTCCCTGCCGCCCTGCCGCCGCGCGGGCCCGCCGCGCCGCCCCGCCACCCCGCCGTTCACCGTCCCTGCGCTCATCCCCCCGTCCGCAGCAGCCCGTTCAGCCGGCGCAGGCTGCGCTCGCCCTCGCGGCGCACACCCAACGGCACCAGCGCGGCGCGCCCCGGCACCCGCACCCCGCCGGTGAACGCCACCCGGGTGCCGTCGTCGCCGTCCGGCGCCGCCGCGGCGCCGAGCAGCAGGAACCGGCTCTGCATCCAGCACCAGCCGGGCCGCTGCTCCCCGCGCAGCCGCGCCCGCATCCCGTACCGGCTGCGGGCCAGCGCCTCCACCCGGACGCCCTCGCGCCGCACCACCCGCAGCCCTTCCATGTCGGGCACTATCCGCCCGAAGTCGCCCTCCAGATCGCCCAGCAGAGCCGCCACGCGCGCGTACGGGGCGTCCACCCGGCCCTCCGTGACGTGTGCGCCGGGGATGCCGGCGGCGAGCACCCGCAGCCGCCGCACCGGGTCCAGCTCGGCGGCGGGCCAGCCGCCGGTGTCGTCAGGGGTCATGAGGTCCACGCCTTCCGGAAGGTGTCGCGCGCCCGGTGCAGCCGGGACTTGACGGTGCCGACCCGCAGGTCGAGCAGTTCGGCCGCGGTCCGCTCGTCCAGGCACTCCACGTCGCGCAGCACCAGTACGGCCCGGTGTTCGGGCGAGAGCCGGTCCAGTACGTCCCTGATGTCGGCGGCGAGCTGGGGATCGCCGCGCGACGGCAGGGTGCTCAGGTCGGCGGGGACCGCGCGCGCGTCGCGCCGGGCCGTGCGGACCGCCTCGCGCACCGCGATGGCGCGGACCCAGCCCCGCAGGGCGGCCGGGTTCCTCAGCGAACGCAGCGAACGGAACACCGCCACCAGCGCCTCCTGGGCCGCGTCCGGCCCCTGGTCCAGCGCGATGGCTCCGCACACGCGCCCCACGTACGGGGCCAGTTCGTCCAGCAGCTCGGCCATGGCGAGGGTGTCGCCGCGCTGCGCCGCGCGCACCCGGCGGACCGTCGCCGCGTCGTTCTCATCGGACACGTACGCCATCTTCCCGGCGGGATCCGCCCGTCCGGCCCGGTGCGTCAGCCTTCCCGGCGGCGTCCGGCCGGCCCGCGACCTGGAGGGCGGCCGCGCACAGCACCACGCACAGCGGCGTGTACAGGCCCAGGTTGAGCCGGTAGAAGGCGGATCCGGTGTCCCGGGTGAACAGCCAGCAGACCCCGGCGAGCGCGCGCAGCGACAGCCCGGACGCCACCGCGAGGGTGCCGAGCCGCAGCAGCCGGTGCGGGCGCCGGGACTGGGCGAGGACGACGCCGCTCGCCGTCAGCAGGAGCGTGGCGAGCGGCACGAGGACCGGCGGGGTGAACGGCGCCTCCATGCCCAGCACCGCGTGCGACAGGCTCCTGTCGTCGGCGGCGGGCCAGGTGTAACCCGTCGTCCAGTACAGGTGGGCGAGGGCGTCGGCGGTGAGCACCGAGGCGAGGAGCGCACCGGCCCGCCGCGCCGTGCGGCCCGTGGCTCGCCGCCGCGTAGTGGGTACGGCGGTTCGCCGGGCCGTGTGGTCGGACATGGGGCCTCCTGCGGTGGGGATCGGCACGATCGACACCCACCAGAGGAGGTCGCCCGGCGATTCGTTCCCCGCGGTGCCCGGAAATCTTCCCGGGCCGTCCGCCGCCCTCAGACGGCTCCGGCCGCCGCCTTCAGACGGTTTCGTCCGCCACTCTCAGACGGTCCCGGCCGCCGTGCCCCCCTCGTAGTACGCCCGCACGCGCGCGTGGACCTCCTCCGGGGCCCCCACGCGGTCCAGGCCCAGCAGCGCGGCGCCCAGGACGGGCCGGGCGCGGACCACGCTCGGGGCCGCCTTGGGGGCCCGGTGCGCGAGCAGGTCCCGTATCCGGTCGTCGAGCAGGCGGTGACCGGCGGCCAGGACGCTGCCGCCGAGCAGCACCGGGACCTCCTCGTCCAGCAGGTCAAGCCGGGACAGGGCGACCGCCGTCATGGCCACCACCTCCTCCGCGAGCCGGTCGACGACCGCGCGGGCCACCGGGTCGCCGTCCGCGGCGGTCGCGAACAGCACCGGGGTGAGCTCGTGCCGCCGGCCGTGCTCGATGTGCTCCAGGTGCAGCGCCTCGATCAGCGCGTACATCGAGCCGAGGCCGAAGTGGGCGGGCAGTGTGCGGGCCAGCGCCGTCGGACCGCCCCGCCCGTCCTCGGCGCGCGCCGCGTGCCACAGCGCCTCCTCCGCGAGCGCCCAGCCGCCGCCCCAGTCGCCGGAGATCCGGCCGATGGCGGGGAAGCGGGCGGTGCGCCCGTCGGGCCTCATGCCGACGCAGTTGATGCCCGCGCCGCACACCACGGCCACCCCGCGCGGCTCGGCGATCCCGGCGCGCAGGACGGCGAAGGTGTCGTTGCGCACCTCGACCGTCGTGCCCCACGCGCGCGCGTGCAGGGCGGCCGCCAGCCGCTCCTCCTCCACGGGCAGGTCGGCGTTGGCGAGACAGGCCGACACGTGCTCCACCGAGCCGGCCCCCGCCTCGGCGAGCGCCCGCTCCACGATGCCGGCGAGCGCGCCGACGGCCGTGCCGACGCCCACGACGGGGGGCCGGAACCCGCCGCCGCGCGCCGTGGCGACGATCTCCCCGTCGGCGGCCACGACGGCGACGTCGGTCTTGCTGTTGCCCGCGTCGATGGCGAGGACTCGTGCGCTCACGCCCACGCGAGGTGCTCCCGGTTGTGTGCGACCAGCTGGTCGGTGAGGGCGTCGGCGTACGCGTACTGGCCGACCAGCGGGTGGGCGAGCAGGGCGCGGAACACCCGGTCACGGCCGCCGCGCAGCGCGGCGTCCAGGGCCAGGTCCTCGTACGCCGTCACCGCGGCCATCAGCCCCGCGTACAGCGGGTCGACGGGCGCCACGGGCAGCGGGGTCGCCCCGTTCGCGCCGACCGCCGCCTGCACCTCGACGACGGCGTCGTCCGGCAGGAACGGCAGTGTGCCCCGGTTGTAGGTGTTCACCACCTGGTACGGGCTCCCGCCGTCGCCGAGCAGCGAGGCGGCCAGGTCCACGGCGGCCTCGGAGTAGTAGGCGCCGCCCCTCTTGGCGAGCAGCGCGGGCTTCTCGTCGAGCGCGGGGTCGCCGTACATCTCCAGCAGCCGCCGCTCCATCTCCGCGACCTCCGCCGCCCGCGACGGCCTGGTCCGCAGCTCGCGCACCACCTCGTCGTGCGCGTAGAAGTAGCGCAGGTAGTACGAGGGGACGACGCCGAGCCGGTCCAGCAGGGAGCGCGGCAGACGCAGGTCGTCCGCGACGGTGTCGCCGTGCCCGGCGAGCAGCCGCGGCAGGACGTCCTCACCCTCGGGGCCGCCGAGCCGCACCCCCGTCTCCCAGGTGAGGTGGTTGAGGCCCACGTGGTCCAGGTGGACCTCGGCGGGCGCCACGCCGAGCAGCCCGGCGAACTTCCGCTGCAGGCCGATCGCCACGTTGCACAGTCCGACCGCCTTGTGCCCGGCCTGGAGCAGCGCGCGCGTGACGATCCCGACGGGGTTGGTGAAGTCGACGATCCAGGCGTCCGGGTTGGCCCGGCGGACCCGCTCGGCGATGTCCAGCACCACCGGCACGGTGCGCAGCGCCTTGGCGAGACCGCCCGCGCCCGTCGTCTCCTGCCCGACGCAGCCGCACTCCAGCGGCCACGTCTCGTCCTGCTGACGCGCGGCCTGTCCGCCGACCCGCAGTTGCAGCAGGACGGCGTCGGCGCCCTCGACGCCCGCGTCCAGGTCACCGGTGGTGACGATCCGGCCGGGATGCCCCTGCCGGGCGAAGATGCGCCGGGCGAGGCCGCCCACCAGGTCGAGGCGGTCGGCCGCCGGGTCGACCAGGACGAGCTCCTCCACGGGAAGGCTCTCCCGCAACCGGGCGAACCCGTCGACGAGTTCGGGGGTGTAGGTGGAACCCCCGCCCACCACTGTGAGTCTCACTACGGATTTCCTCGCTTCCTGGCAGCCTGTGCGGGGGTGTTCTCCGGCCGGGGGTCCGGGGGCTGTCCCCCGGGGATTCGCGGCATTCTCAACCCTTCACTCCGGTGAGTGTCACGCCCTCGACGAACGCCTTCTGCGCGAAGAAGAAGACGACGATGACGGGCGCCATGACCAGCACGGTCGCGGCCATGGTCAGATTCCAGTCGGTGTGGTGCGCGCCCTTGAACGACTCCAGGCCGTAACTCAGGGTCCAGGCACCGGGATTCTCGGAGGCGTAGATCTGCGGGCCGAAGTAGTCGTTCCAGGCGTAGAAGAACTGGAACAGCGCGACGGCGGCGATGCCCGGCTTCGCCATCGGCAGCACGACCCGCAGGAGGGTGCGCAGCTCCCCGCAGCCGTCGACGCGCGCCGAGTCCAGGTACTCGTTCGGGATGGTCATCAGGAACTGCCGCAGCAGGAAGATGGAGAACGCGTCGCCGAACGCCATCGGGATGATCAGCGGCCACAGCGTGCCCGACAGGTCCAGCTGCTTCGCCCAGAACAGGTACATCGGGATGACGACGACCTGCGGCGGCAGCATCATCATCGAGATGACCAGCATCAGCGACAGACTGCGGCCGCGGAAGCGGAACTTGGCGAGGGCGTACGCCACCGGGAGCGACGACACCACCGTCAGGGCGGTGCCGGCCCCCGCGTACAGCAGGGTGTTGCGCCACCAGGTCACGAAGCCCGGGGTGTCGAGGACCTTGCGGTAGTTGCCCCACTGCCAGGTGTCCGGGACCAGGTCGCGGCTGAGGGCCTGGCTGTCGCTCATCAGCGAGGTGAGCAGCACGAAGACGAACGGGAGGACGAAGAAGAGGGCGGCGGCGAGCCCGAGGGCGTGCACCGCGACCCACTCCAGCAGGGCGCGGCGGCGGGCCGTGCGTTCGGCGGGGGAGGCGGCGGCCGTCCCGGCGGGCCGCTCCAGTGTCCGTGGAACCTGGGTGGTCATGGTCAGTCACCTGCCTGGATGAGACCGCCCCGGCGCCGCATCAGGAACGCGGTGAACACCATGGACAGCGCGAACAGCACGAGCGCGACCACACAGGCGGAGCCGTAGTCGAAGCGCTGGAAGCCGAGGTTGTAGACGAGCTGGGGCAGCGTGAGCGTCGACTTGTCCGGGTAGCCGGGCTCGAACTGCGTGCCCGCCCCCTGGATGACGCCCGACGCGACCTTTCCGGCGATCAGCGGCTGCGTGTAGTACTGCATGGTCTGGATCACGCCCGTGACGACGGCGAACATCACGATCGGCGAGATGTTCGGCAGCGTCACGTACCGGAACCGCTGCCAGGCCGACGCGCCGTCCAGCTCCGCCGCCTCGTACTGCTCCTTCGGCACGTCGAGCAGCGCGGCCATGAAGATGACCATGAGGTCGCCGACGCCCCACAGGGCGAGCAGGGTGAGCGCCGGCTTCGACCAGGCGGGGTCGTTGAACCAGCCGGGCGCGGGGACGCCGACGCTCTCCAGGAGCGAGTTCACCGGCCCCGTACCGGGGTTGAGCAGGAAGGCGAAGGCCATCGTCGCGGCGACCGGCGGGGCGAGGTAGGGCAGGTAGAAGAGGGTCCGGAAGACGCCCGTACCCGTCCTGATCCTCGTGATCAGCAGGCCGACGCCGAGCCCGAAGACGACCCGCAGGCTCACCATCACGACGACCAGCCACAGCGTGTTGCGCAGCGCCGGCCAGAACAGCGGGTAGTTCTCGAAGACGTACGTCCAGTTCTTCGTCCCGCTCCAGACCGGCGGCCGGAAGCCGTCGTAGTGCATGAACGAGAAGTAGACGGTCGACAGCAGCGGATAGGCGAAGAAGACGGCGAAGCCGATCAGCCAGGGCGACATGAAGGCGGCGGTCCGCAGCGCCGCTCTGCGGCGTTTGGCGCGCAGGGTGTACGTGGTGCTCATCTCCGTACGGCTCCGCTACTTCGCCTGCGCGATGTCCGTGTCGATCTGTTCGGCGGTCTTCCTCAGACCCGCCTTCAGATCCTTGGCCCTGCCGCTCTCGTAGTCGTAGCCGAACTGCTGGATCGTCACGAGGTAGGTGCCGCCGTTGAGGGAGGCGGGAGTCGTCGTCGAGTCCGGGTCGGCGGCGATGTCGAGGAAGGTCTTGAACCTCGGGTCGTACTTCAGCTTCGGCGACTTGAGGGCCGCGAGTGTGGAGGGCACGTTGTGGATGGAGTTGGCGAAGCCGACCACCGCGTCGGTGTCCGTGGTCATGTACTTCACGAACTCCCAGGCGGCGTTCTGCTTCTTGCTGGTGGCGGCGATCCCGGCGATCGTGCCGGTGATGTAGCCCTTCCCGTACTGGTCGGCCTGGCCGTCGGGGACGGGCAGCGGCGCGACGCCGATCTCGAAGCCCGGCTTCGCCTCCTCGGCCATGCCGAGCCGCCACTCGCCGTCGAGCTGCATGGCGACCTGACCGGTGTGGAAGGGGTGCTTGGGGCCCCACTCGTCGCCGAGCTCGGAGCGGTACTTCTCCAGCCTGCGGAATCCGCCGAGCTCGTCGACCAGCCTCTTCTGCAGCGTGAACCCGGCCTCGAAGGCGGGGTCCCCGGCGAGGTTCGACTTGCCGGCCTTGTCGAAGTACGTGGGGGAGAACTGCCCGAAGTAGTGCTCGGTCGTCGACTCCCAGCCGTGGTAGTTCGGCATGAAGCCGAGCTGGGAGTAGGTGTCGCCCTTGGTGACGGTCAGCTTCTTCGCGTCGGACTCGAACTCGGACCACGTCTTCGGCGGGCTGTCGATCCCCGCCTTCTTGAACGCCGTCTTGTTGTAGTACAGCCCGTAGGCGTCGCCCAGCAGCGGGACGGTGCAGCGGTTGCCCTCGAACCGCGTGTACTCGTTCATCGTCTTCGGGAACGTCTTGGCGGGGTCCACCCCCGACTTCTCGAAGAACGGGTCGAGGTCGACGAGCGCCCCGGAGGAGCAGAACTTTCCGACGTTGTTCGTGGTGAACGACGAGATGACGTCGGGCGCCTTGTCGCCACCGGTGCGCAGCGCCTGGTTGATCTTGTCGTCGGTCATGTTGCCGACGACGTTCACCTGGATGTTGGGGTGCGCCTTCTCGAACCCCGCGACCAGCGTCTTCACGGCCTTGACCTCACCGGGTGCGCTCCAGGCGTGCCAGAAGTTGATCGTCGTCTCCTTGGAGGCGTCGTCGTTCGCGCCGCTGCCGGACTGGCCGGTGCAGCCGGTGGTGAGCAGGGCGATGGAGGCCGAGGCGGCGAGCGCGGCGACCGCTGTGCGGGACATTCCGGGCATGACGGGGGCTCCCTGGGCAGGGCTGGGACGGGAAGGTGGGGTCGTGCGGGTGCGGTGTGAGGGGCTAGCGCGACGTGTCGAAGACCTCGTCGCGGGTCGTGGCCAGGGCGCTCTCGAGCGCGCCCCGCAGTACGGGGTGTTCGTGGACGTCGCCGACGACCAGGCGGGGCCGGGACGCCGCCAGTTCCTCCAGCTCCGCCTGGACCAGCGCCCGCAGCGGTTCGCCGCCGGCGGTGAGCGAGGCGCCGCTGAGGACGACGAGTTCGGGGTCGAGCACGGAGACGAGCGAGGCGAGACCGGTGGCGAGGCCCGTGGCGTACGTCTCCAGGAGCCTGCGGTGGGGGCCCTCGTCGACGGCGGCGGCCTGGGCGACGAGGGCGGCGGCCACGTCGGTGTACGGGCCCGTCGGCACCGGCTGGATGCCCAGCTCGCGGGCCAGCTTCGGCAGCGCCTGTGAACCGGCCAGCTCCTGGTAGCCGCCGCTGTTGGCCTTGGTCACGTGCCGGACCAGGGGCGCGCCCGGCACCGGCAGGAAGCCGACCTCGCCGGCGCCGCCGGTCCAGCCCCGGTGCAGCCGTCCGCCGAGGACCAGGGCGGCGCCGAGGCCGCCCTCGTTCCACAGCAGTACGAAGTCGTCGTGCCCCCGGGCCGCGCCGAGGCGCTGCTCGGCGACGGCGACGAGGTTCACGTCGTTCTCGTACTCCAACGGCATCGGCAGCGCGGCGGCGAGTTCGTCGAGGAGGGTGGGGGAGTGCCAGCCGGGCAGGTGCGAGGCGTACCGCAGCCGTCCCGTGTTGGGGTCGAAGGCGCCGGGCGTGCCGATGACGAGGCGGTGGACGTCCCCGCGGGCGAGTCCGGCGGCCTTCACGGCGCCGTCGAGGGCCTCGGTGACCTGGCGTACGACGGGCGGGGCGGCGCGGCGCCCGGGGGTGGGCAGCTCGTACGTCCCCACGGTCCGGCCGGTGACGTCGGCGACCGTGGCGAGGACGCGCTCGGGGGTGACGTCGAGCCCGGCGGCGTACCCGGCGGCCGGGTTGACCTCGTACAGCTGGGCGCTCGGCCCGGGGCGGCCCTCGCTCGTGCCGGTCATCAGCACGAGTCCGGCGGCCTCCAGCCGGGCGAGCAGCTGGGAGGCGGTCGGCTTGGACAGTCCGGTGAGCTTGCCGATGCGGGTCCGCGACAGCGGTCCGTGGGCGAGCAGCAGGTCCAGGGCGGCGCGGTCGTTCATGGCGCGCAGGACGCGCGGGGTGCCCGGCGTACCGGCGGGTCCTGCCATCTGCCGCACCTGCCTCATCCACTGTTAGGAAACTTTCCTAATGCGGAGGAAGGTAGGCCGCGCCGGGACCGGCCGTCAATACCGGTCACGGCCCCCGGCCAAGTCGTTACCCGCGTGGACCCCGCCGGACGGCGGGGTCCACGCGGATGCCGGTCACTTCGTCACGCTCGGCGGGGTGATCGGGGAGGCCGCCAGGGACTGCGGGGAGGTGGAGGAGGCGTAGGCGGAGGGGGCCGCCATGCCCTCGGTGGGGTCGAGGGCCGGCTCGCCCTCGCGCTGGGCCGGGAGACCGCCGACGATGCGGATGTCGGCGGCGTCGAAGGCGCGCTTGATGCGCCAGCGCAGCTCGCGCTCCACGGTCACGGACTTGCCGGGCATCGTCTTGGCGGAGACCCGGACGACCGCCGAGTCCAGCAGGACGCTGTCCAGGCCCAGTACCTCGATGGGGCCCCACAGCAGCTCGTTCCAGGGCTCGGCCTTGCTCATCCGCTCGCCGACGTCGCCCAGCAGGGATTTCACGCTGTCCAGGTCCTCGCTCGCGCGGATCGTCACGTCCACGCCCGCCGTGGCCCAGCCCTGGGAGAGGTTGCCGATCCGCTTGACCTCGCCGTTGCGCACGTACCAGATCTCGCCGTTGTCGCCGCGCAGCTTGGTCACGCGCAGTCCGACCTCGATGACCTCGCCCGAGGCGACGCCCGCGTCGATCGTGTCGCCGACGCCGTACTGGTCCTCCAGGATCATGAAGACGCCGGAGAGGAAGTCCGTGACCAGGTTGCGGGCGCCGAAGCCGATCGCCACACCGGCCACACCGGCCGACGCGAGCAGCGGCGCCAGATTGATCTCGAACGTGCCGAGGATCATCAGCGCGGCGGTGCCCATGATCAGGAACGAGGCGACCGAGCGCAGCACCGAGCCGATGGCCTGCGAGCGCTGCCTGCGCCGCTCCACGTTCACCAGCAGGCCGCCGAGCGCGGTGCCGTCGACGGCCTGGGCGGTGCGGCTCATCCGGTCGATCAGCTTGGTGATCGCCCGCCGCACGACGACTCTCAGGACCGCCGCGATGACCAGGATCAGCAGCACCCGAAGGCCGATGCTGAGCCAGGTGGACCAGTTCTGCTCGACCCAGCTCGCGGCGTTGTTCGCGCTCTCCTGGGCGTCCTGGAGCGTGCGGCGCGTCGGTTCCGGGGTGGAGTCGGCGACCGGCAGGACGGACAAGAACACGGCAGGTACCTCCAGGCGTAACGGTCTGCCGACGGCATGAGGACACGAGGGGCACCGACGGGCAGACCCACCACACTAACGGGGCATCGTGTGTGGATCGTCGCCATGTCCGGGGGAGAGACTGTGCTCACCTGGGGATGAACAAGGTGTGGTCGAAAACACTCCCAGCCCGTTACCGGGACATGGTGGCGCTTCCACCAGGCATGAGGGGAGACTGACTGCAGATCGTCCCGGCGCGAGCCACGCGCCGCCGGCGTACAAGGAGGCATCCGTGCCGCATGTCCTGGTCCTCAACGCGTCGTACGAGCCACTCGGCGTCGTACCGCTCCACCGCGCGCTCGTCCTCGTCCTCGAGAACAAGGCCATCTGCCTCGAGGAATCCGGCGCCTTCATGCACAGCGCGACCGTTACTGTCCCCGCACCCAGCGTGGTCCGGCTGAAGAGGTTCGTGCGGGTCCCCTACCGGGGGCCCGTTCCGCTGACCCGGCGGGCGCTGTTCGCCCGGGACGGCGGCCGGTGCATGTACTGCGGTGGCGTCGCAACCAGCGTCGACCACGTCATCCCGCGCTCCCGCGGGGGTCAGCACGTCTGGGACAACGTGGTGGCGTCCTGCCGCCGCTGCAACCACGTCAAGGCCGACCGCCACCTGGTCGAGATCGGCTGGCGCCTGCGCCACAAACCGGCCCCGCCGACGGGTCTGGCCTGGCGCATCATCGGCACCGGCCACCGCGACCCGCGCTGGCTCCCCTACCTGCAACCGTACGGAGCGGACGACGCCATGGCCCGGATCGACGGCATGGCCCGGGTGGGCGGCATCTCCGCCTGACGACCCGGGCCTTCCGTGTCTCCCGGGGCCCCGCGTCAGCCGCGGGGCCCCTCGGCGCGGGCGCCGCACACCGTGTACAGGGCCGTGCCGAGCACGAACAGCGTGACGGCGGCGGCCCAGGCGCCGGGCTGGGGTCCCGGCTGCACGGGCCAGGTCAGCGCCGCCTGCCCGTTCAGGCGCGGTGAGGCGGCCGAGAGGTACACCGCGCTGAGGTACAGCGTCGCCGGTATCCAGCTCGCCCTGGCACCCAGCAGGACCGCCCCGGCCGCGGTGAGCCCGGTGGCGCCGAGGGTGTTGCGGACCATCCCCGCCGCACCGAAGACCTGCGTGTGCCCCGGCACGGCGAGTGCGAGCACCGCCGCCGCGAGGGCGGTGAGCGCCAGCAGGTGCGCCAGGCGCCTGGGCCACCAGGCACGCACGGCCGTACGGTCCAGTTCGGGCGTGGACGTGTGCAGGCTCACCCCGGTCGCGGCCGACGCCAGCAGCGGCGCCAGCGAGAGCAGAGGGACCCGTCGGTACGGGTCGAGGTAGGCGTCGGGCCGGCCGGCCACCCACAGCGTGATCAGCGCGGCGCAGACGAGGGCGGCCGACGCAGCCAGGAGGCCGCGGGAACGCCCGTACAGGACGAGCGGGTTCAGCCGGGCCGGGCGTGGAGTGCTCACAGGGACGGCACCTCGCCCGGGCCGGGGTCGCAGACCTCGCCGGTGGCGAAGTAGCGGCCGAGCCAGTCGCGGCGCTCGTCCCCGCTCATGGCGGACAGCCGCGCGTACGCCTTGTTCTCGGCCTTGTACAGCGCGAGCGCCTCCTTGTCACCGGTCTTCCGTGCCGTCTCGCGCATGTGGTCCCGCGAGGGCAGCGGGGCCAGCCAGCGCAGCACCGCCTCGTCGGTGACGCGGACCCGCTGGGCGGACGGCGACTTCTCGCAGTCCGGCCGGACCAGCATCTGCGCGGCCTCCCAGGCGTACTGCGAGGGGTCGGTCAACTTGCCGCGTACGACGCTCCACCCGAACGGGGTGAGCATCGGCAGTTCCGCCTCGTCCTCCCGCGGACGGCGTCTCGCGTCCTCGAAGCGGACCGGAAGGTTGTCCACCCCCTCCAGCCGGCCGATCAGGGGCGCGAGCGCGGCGGTGACCTCCGGCAGCAGGCCCGGAGTGGTGGCGTTGACGCAGACGCGCGGGGCAGTGGAGTCGTCGCACACCTGCCGGTGGGCGAGCGGGTTGTCGCGCAGCGCGCCGTCGCCGGTGTGGACCAGCAGGAGGGCGGCGCCCACGGCGGCCGCGGCCGGCAGCAGGGCCGTGGAGCGGCGGCTCGCGGCGACGGCCAGGACCGCCGCGGCGGCGAGGGCGCACACCCACAGGGCCGACATGAGCGGGAACCACCACACCGGGAGGCGGTGGTCGCCGACCAGGCGGAGCGAGGACGGGACGAGGGCGCGCAGCCCGGACCGGGAGACGTTGCCCAGGCCGAGGACGACGTACCCACAGACGGCGAGGGCCGGAGCGGTCAGCCGCCAGGAAGCCACCCGGCCCGCCGCGTGGCCCAGCAGCGCGGAGGCGCCGAGCGTGAGCGCGCCCCCTGCGAACACGGTCAGCGCCGGAGTGCCCGCCGACGCGTACGGCGCGCAGGCGATCAGCGCTCCGGCCGCCGCCAGCGCGTACGCCGCAGCCAGCCAGCCCGCCAGGGGCAGCGCGGCGGTCAGAACCTGGACGAGCGGTGTACGCGCGGCCGAGGCGCGCAGCTCCGTCATCCGCAGCCTGCGGTCCCGGCCGCCCTGCCAGGCCCCGGCGGCGAGGGCGAAGGGCACACCGACCAGGCCGGCGGCGCCGCTCAGCCGGCTCGTGGTCTCGCCCCAGCTGCCCTGCCACTGGTCGGCGGTGGCGGCGAGGGGCCAGGCGAGCGCCGCCAGCAGCGCGAGGCCGGCCCAGGGGGCGAAGCCGCGTACCGCCTCCACGCGCAGCGGGTGCGGTGCGAAGGCCCTGGAGGCCGCGGTCCGCCGCGACCGCGGCTCCGGCGGTGCCTCCCGGACGGGGGTGCGTGTGCTCACCGGGCGGCCCCCGTCGTGGTGGCCACGCGGTGGCCGCGCAGCGCCGCCGTGTAGCCGCGCTCGAAGGCGTTGCCGTCGGCGTCGTCGCCGCCCGCGCCGAGGGCGGCGAGCGAGGCCGGTGTGCCGCGGTAGGCGACGCGGCCCGCCTCGATCAGGGTCACCTGGGTACAGGCCGCGGCCACGTCCTCCACCAGGTGGGTGGAGACGATCACGGTGGCGGACGTGCCCAGCTCCCGCAGCAGCGCGCGGAACTCGACCCGCTGCTCCGGGTCGAGTCCGGCGGTGGGCTCGTCGAAGAGCAGCACACGGGGGTCGTTCACGACGGCCTGGGCGATGCCGACGCGGCGGATCATCCCGCCGGACAGGGTTTTGACCTTCGCGTCGATGCGGTCGCCGAGGCCGACCCGGGCCACCGCCCGCTCGACCGCCTCCGGGACGAGCGGGGCGGGCATCTCCTTCAGCCACGCCACGTAGGCGACGAACTCCCGCACGGTGAAGCCCGGGTAGTACCCGAAGTCCTGCGGGAGATAGCCCAGTTCGCGGCGGACCGCGGCCCGTTCGCGGTGGCCGCCGAGGTCGCCGCCGAGTATCTCCACCCGGCCCTCGGTGGCGGCGGCGACGGTCGCGAGGACCCGGATCAGCGAGGTCTTGCCCGCCCCGTTGGGCCCGAGAAGCCCGTGCACGCCGGGGCCGAAGTCCAGGTCGACGCCGTCCAGGGCGGTGGCCCTGCGGTGCCGGACGGTCAGCCCGGACACCCGGACGGTGGCCCCGCCGGGAGGAGAACCGGCGGCCCGTGGGCCGGGCGGGGCTGTCGTGCCGAAGGGGTTCACATCGTCTCCGAACGGTCGTAGGCGGTGCGGCGGGCGGCGAGGAGGGCGGCGCACAGCACGGTCGCAGCCGCCCAGCCTCCCTGCTGTGCCGCGCCGGTGAGGCAGAGGGAAAGCTGGTGGGCGAGGCCCGCCGTGAGGCGGCCGCCGGCCGTCGGGCCGGTCGCCGCCAGGACGGGAACGGCCAGCGCGAACAGCCAGCCGCCGCCGGTCACGGCCGTGGCGGTACGGCAGCCCACGTAGCCGGAGAGCACGAGCGAGGCCAGCGTCAGGGCGAGCCCGGGCAGCAGCCAGGCGGCGGCCGGCGGCGCCTCGTGCAGGCCGGGCCCCGGCGTCGGGAGCAGCAGCCCCGACACCGTCAGCAGCGGCACGCTCACCGCCAGCACGGCGAC
This sequence comes from Streptomyces sp. NPDC008313, assembly GCF_042956125.1. Lineage (NCBI taxonomy): Bacteria > Bacillati > Actinomycetota > Actinomycetes > Kitasatosporales > Streptomycetaceae > Streptomyces > Streptomyces sp. NPDC008313. Next base: position 145,848 of record NZ_JBIBFR010000005.1, on the reverse strand, counting down.
CGTCCGGGTCAGCACCAGACGCAGCCCGCCGTACGGCGACGCCGCGGCGATCTCGTGCAGCGGATCGGCGTGCCGGCCGTACGAGAGGGCGACGCCCGTGACGGGCACGACCGGCGAGAGCGCCAGCAGCCACGGCCCGGTCCCCTCGAAACCGGCCGCGTACGCCAGGACGACGGCGCCCACGGCCACCAGCAGCACGGCGGTGGGCCAGGCCCCGCGCACGGCGGGACCGGCGGCCCACAGGACGCGCGTGAACCTTCCGGCCCCCGGAACCCCCCGGAAGGCCCCGAGCCGCCCCCCGGCGGCTCGGGGCCTCGCCGGTGCGGGAGCCGCGTCCAGCACCGCGCTCCTCACCTGGGCCAGTACGGGACCGGCGCCGCCCGCGCGGGCAGCGTCCGAGACCCGGGCCGCACACGGCCGGCAGCCCTCCAGGTGCTTCTCCAGCGACCATGCGTCCGGCTCGGGAAGCGAGCCGTCGATGTAGCGGGCGACGAGGTCGCCGGGAGCGTGCCAGCCGCTCATGCGGGTCCTCCCAGCGGGGACGGGGCGAGGTGGGCGAGGGCCGTGCGGAGTTCGGCGCGGGCACGCATGGCGCGGGTCTTGACCGTGCCCTCGGGGATGCCGAGGAGACGGGCGGTCTCGCGGGTGGTCAGCCCGTCGACGACCGTGGCGCGCAGCACCTCCCGCAGCTCGGGGGAGATCCGGTTCAGTGCGGCGCCCACGTCCCCGTACTCCAGACCGGCCAGGACGCGCTCCTCGGCGGAGGGCGCGGGCACGGGCGCCGCGTACTCGACCCGGTCCGTCCGCTCCTGGGTCCGGCGGGCGTCCACCAGACGCCGCGCGGCGATCGTCCACAGCCAGCCGCCGGCGTCGGCGCCCCGGTGCGAGGACGCCGACCGCCACACGGTCACGAAGGTGTCCTGCAACACCTCCCGCACCTGTTCGGGATCGCCGCAGCGCCGGGTCAGGCGCGTGTGCAGCCACCCGGCGTGCCGGTCGTACAGCACGGTCATCGCCGCCGTGTCCCCGCCCGCGACGGCACGCAGCAGCGCACCGTCCGTGGCGTCCTCCCGGTGGCCCCTCATGGGGCGGAACAGTCTCACACCAGGTCTATCGGCCGGGGACGGGCCGACGGTTCACGGACGCGGGCGGCAATCGCGCCGGAGCGGATCAGTCCGCGACCGCGTACGCCCCCACCGACCAGAGCGAGTAGCCGTACCGGGTGGCGCGCTTGTCGCCCTGGACGCGGATCCAGCGGACGTCGCGCTCGTCCATGCGGACCGACTCCTCGCCGCCGCGTCCGTCCCGGACCGTCGCCGCGGTGCGCCAGGTGCGGCCGTCCGCGGAGACCTGGACGCGGTAGCCGGAGGCGTACGCGTCCTGCCAGCGCAGCACGACCCGGCCCAGGCGCACCGGGGCGGCGAGTTCCACCTGCCACCAGGCGCCGTCCTCGGCGGGGGACGACCAGCGGGTGTCCGGGTCGCCGTCGTTCGCCGCGCGGGCCGGGAAGTCCTTCGTCTCGTCGGCCGAGGAGGACGCCGTGCCGGTGCGGGCCACGTCCGGGCCCGCCGTGCCGGGGAACGCGCGGACCGTCAGGGTGCGGGTCGTCCCGCCGAACGTCAGCGGGACCTCGTACGTCCCCGACGGCGTCCGCGGCGGCACGGTGATCTCCACCGGCACGTCCACCGACGTGCCGCGCGGCAGGGTCGACGCCCCCGGGACGCGGACCTCGATGCCCGCGGGGGCCTTCGCGGTCAGCCTGCCGCGGACGTCCGAGGGGCGCAGCGACGTCAGACGGACGGTCACCCGCCGCCCGCCGCCGATCTCGACGTCCGTCCCGGCGCGCTCCAGTTCCACCGAGGCGTCGGCGGACTCGGCGTACCACGGCACGAGATGGCGTACGCGGGAGGCGTCGGCCCCGGTCACCCGGACCCCGTCCGCCCGCTCGACGCGGCCCGTCTCCGTCGCCCCGCCGGGCGCCAGGTCCCCGACCCGGCGCCAGCCCTCACCGGGGACGTGCGCCTCCACGGTGCCGGTGGTGCCGGGGTCGGCGAGCACCGTCACCGCGTCCAGGGCGCGCACCCGCGGGAAGCGGACCGTACGGCCGTCACCCGCCGCGCCCTTGTCGGCGGCCGGCTCGTGGCCGAGGCCCGCCCATGCCTCGTACGCCTTCGCCGCCCGCTTCAGGAACGGGTCGAGCACCCCCTTGCCGACGGTCACCCGGCTTGCCGCGAGGGCGTCGCGGAGCCGGCCCAGGGCGCGGTAGTCCCGCCAGGCCGTCGTGGCGTCGCCGTCGGTCTGGGCGCGCAGCATGGCGACGGCCGTCTCACCGGCCTCGCCGTAGCGGGCCAGCTGCTCCGTCCAGGGCGCCACCTCCTCGGCGAGCGCCGCGTCGCCCAGCCGCCCGGGCGCCTGCCGCATCACCGTGAACGCGTCACTCAGCCGGCGGGCCGCGCCGCCCCCGTCCGCACCGGAGCCCGCCGCCCCGCCCGGCGTCGTGCGCGTCCTCCAGAAGGCCTCGACGAGCGGACGCAGGTACGCCGACTCGTCGCCGCCGAGGACGGAGGACGCGTCGTTGCCCGCCAGTGCCCGCAGCGCCCCCTCGGCCCCGGCGTCGCCGCCCGCGAGATCCGCGATCGCCGCCTGCCAGGACTCCCGGGGGCGGTAGTCCCGCGGGTTCCAGGCGTAGTCGGCGGCCGTGAACAGCGGGATGCGCGAGGCCCGGGGCTGCTGCATCGCGTTGGCGAGCAGCGCCGCCGAACCGGTCGCGACGGCGGGCTCGCGGCCCGTGTAGGGGCCGAGGAAGACCCGGTCCTGCGCGTAGTCGTTGACCGGGTAGTTGTCCATGGTGACGAGCGGATGCCCGCCGAACACCGCGCGGGTGCGCGCCAGTTCGCGCCCCGTGATGGTCCTCGGCACCACCCCGACACCCGTCCAGGCGACCTCCACGCCCTCGTCCAGCGCGGCCGCCAGCGCCGCGCGGTACTCCGTCGAGCCGTCCTGGTAGTACTCGGTCGGCATCAGGGACAGGGCGGCCGCCCCGGGGTGGCGCGCGGCCAGGTGCCGGGCCATCGCGTTCGCCACCCGTGCCTGCGCCCGCGCGGCCGCCTCGGGGCCCGAACCGAACGCCTCCGCGTCCGCGTGGCAGTGCCACTCGCTGTAGCTGACGTCCTGGAACTGCAGCTGGAACGCCCGGAAGCCGAGTGCCCACATCGCGTCGGCCTTGCGCGTCAGCGCCCGCACGTCGGCCTCCGACGAGAAGCACATCGCCTGCCCGGGCGCCACCGTCCAGGCGAGGGTGACGTGGTCACGGCGCGCCCGGTCCGCCAGCTCCTGGAACTCCGCCCGCTGCCGGGCCGGGTACGCCTCGCGCCAGCGGGCCTGCCGGTAGAGGTCGTCGCCGGGCGCGTACACGTAGCGGTTCTGCTTGGTCCGGGCCATGAAGTCCAGCTGGGCCAGGCGCTGTCCGTGCGTCCAGGGAGTCCCGTAGAAGCCCTCGGTGGTGCCGCGCACGGCGGTGCCGGGCCAGTCGCGCACGACGGCACCGGCGATCCGGCCGGGGCCGGGGGCGGCGCCGGCGGTCAGCTGACGCAGCGTCTGGACGGCGTGGAACAGGCCGTCGCCGCCCACGCCCGCGAGCGCCACCGCGTCGCGGCCGCCCACCCGGCCGACCGCCAGCCGGTAACCGCCGGAGGGCAGATCCGCGCGGGGCGAGGCGCCGAGCGCGGTGAGCGTCCCGTCCAGCGAGGCGGCGGGCCGCAGGGGCAGCGGGGAGACGGCACCCGGACCGGAGGCCCCCGGGGCCGGGCCGGCCGGCGCCGGTTCCTCGCCGACGCGCACGACCAGCGCGCCCGCCGGCACCGCCTCGCCCTCGCGCACCGTCGTGACCGTCCGCGCGCCCGCCTCGCGGAGCAGCGCGCGCAGCGCGTCGAGGGCGTACGGATCGGGCGCCGCGCCGGTCGCGGTGGGCGTCACGCCCGGAGCCGTCGTCGGCGCCGCGTCGAGGACCAGGACCACCTCGTCGGTGACGGCGACCGTGCCGCCGGCCGCGCGCAGCGACTGCGGCCGGGGCCACACCGCGGGCACGCCGGTCCCGGCGGCCTCACGGTCACCGGCGGACGCCGGGGCCCGATGCGGCGCGGCGACGGCGGGCACCGTGCCCAGCGCACTCGCGACGACGGCGAACGCCACGGCGGCCGCCCGCTTCCTCCGCCGCAACTCCACGGCCCCTCCTCGACGCTCGGTCCCACCCCCGTGGCTCCGCACGGGCGTCGAGCCCACCACTCGTGCGGCGGGGTGTCAACGGGAGTGGCCGGTAGTGCGGCGATTACCCTAACCTGCACGCTGTGTAGCGGTACATGACGGTGTGTCGTGACCGTGATGGCGCGTCGCACGGGCGTGCCGCACCGGCCGGGGCAGGTCCGCGGCGGGAGGCGACGAGGAAGAGGTGACGGAGAGAAGTGGTCCGAACCGGACACGATGTGACGACGGACACCTTGTTCACATCCGTACGTCTGCGAACGCGCCCATTGGGTAGGGCTGCCGTGACCCGCCAGCCGTACGACGACAAGGAGTCCCCCGTGGCCGCATCGGCACACCTTCTGCTCTCGGCCCTCTCCAAACCTTCGGCGGACCCGGCCGCCGGACTGATGGACGGCACCACCGTGTCCGCCGGTCCCGCCGAGCCCCACGTGTGCGTCTTCAGCGCCGAGGGCGCCTGCGCCGACGTGCCGCTGACCAGCGAGCCGCCGCTGCCCGACGCCGCGCCCCTCACCAGCGAGCCGCCCCTCGCGGACGCCGCCCCGCTGACCAGCGAACCCACCTGCACCGGCGCCGCATCGGGGGTCTAGATGGAGTTGTCCCGGCTCGCCGCACTGCACGGCGTCGCCACCTCCTACAGTCCGTCTCCCGGCCGTACCGTCGCCGCCTCGGACGCCGCGGTCGTCGCGGCCCTGGCGGCCCTGGGCGTCGACGCGAGCACCCCGGACGCCGCCGCCCGCGCCCTCGGCGCGGCCGAGGCGGAGCTCGGGCGGCGGCTGCTGCCTCCGACCGCGGTCTGCTGGGACGGCGAACCCTGCCCCGCCCTGTCCGCCCTGCCCGCCGGCACCCGCCTCACCGTCCGCACCGAGCAGGGCGAGACGCGGACCTCGGCCGACGGGCTGCCGCACGGCGTCCACACGCTGAAGGCCGTCGCGCCCGACGGCCGCACCGCCGAGGCCCACCTCGTCGTCGCGCCCGCCCGGCTGCCCACGCCCGAGCGGCGCGCCCACGGCCTGCTCGTCCAGCTCTACTCCCTCCTGTCGGACCGCTCCTGGGGCATGGGCGACCTCGGTGACCTCGCCGAACTGACGGCCTGGGCGGGACGGGCGCACGGCATCGGCTTCGTCCAGGTCAACCCCCTGCACGCGGCCGTGCCCGGCACCCCCGCCGACCCCTCGCCCTACCGGCCCTCCTCCCGCCGCTTCCCCGACCCGGTGCACCTGCGCGTCGAGGACGTCCCCGAGTTCCCGTACGCCGACGAGGGCACCCGCGAGCGGATGCGGACGCTCCTGGAGCGCGCCGCACGGCTGCGCGCCTCCGTGCTGCACGAGGGCGCGCTGATCGACCGCGACGCCGTCTGGGAGCTGAAGCGCGAGGCGCTGGAGCTGCTCCGCGCCGTGCCCCTGGCCCCCGGCCGGCGGGCCGCCTACGTCGACTTCCTCGCCGCTCAGGGCCAGGCGCTGGAGGACCACGCCACCTGGTGCGCGCTCGCCGAGGTGTACGGCTCCGACTGGACGGTCTGGCCCGAGGGCCTGCGCGACCCCCGCTCACCGGAGACCGCCCGCGCCCGGGGCGAGCTGCTGGACCGCGTCGACTTCCACAGCCGCCTCGCCTGGCTGACGGACGCCCAGCTCGGCACCGCCCAGCGGTCCGCGCGCGACGCGGGGATGCCCGTGGGGCTCGTCCACGACCTCGCGGTCGGCGTCCACCCGCGCGGCGCGGACGCCTGGGCGCAGCAGGAGTACCTCGCCGCCGGCATGTCGGTGGGCGCCCCGCCCGACGCCTTCAACGCCCGTGGCCAGGACTGGGGCCTGCCCCCGTGGCGCCCCGACCGCCTCGCCGCCTCCGGATACGCCCCCTACCGCCGGCTGCTGCACGCCCTGCTGCGCCACGCGGGCGCCCTGCGCATCGACCACGTCATGGGCCTGTTCCGGCTCTGGTGGGTCCCCGAGGGCCGCCCGCCCACCGAGGGCACCTACGTCCGCTACGACGCCGAGGCGATGCTCGCGGTCCTGGTGCTGGAGGCCTCGCGGGCCGGGGCCCTGGTGATCGGCGAGGACCTGGGCACCGTCGAGCCGGGCATGCGCGAGACGCTGCACGAGCGCGGGGTGCTCGGCACCTCCGTCCTCTGGTTCGAGCGGGACTGGGAGGGCGGCGGGGCGCCGCTGCCGCCGGAGAGCTGGCGGGCCGACTGCCTGGCCACCGCCACCACCCACGACCTGCCCCCGACCGCCTCCCGGCTCACCGGTGACCATGTCGGACTGCGCGAGAGACTCGGCCTGCTGACCGGCGACCCGGAGGAGGAGCGGGCCGCCGCCACCGCCGAGGCGGGGGAGTGGCTGGCCCTGCTCGCCCGGCTCGGGCTGCTCACCGGGCCCGGCGGCGGGGGGCCCTCGGCGTCCGAGGAGGCCGAGATCCAGGCCGTGCACCGGTTCCTGCTGCGCACCCCCGCCCGGATGATCGGCGTCTGGCTCCCGGACGCGGTCGGCGACCGCCGCCCGCAGAACCTGCCGGGCACCTGCGAGGAGTATCCGAACTGGCGGCTGCCCATCGCCGACTCCGGGGGCCGCGTGGTCACCCTGGATGAGCTCGCCGTCTCACCGCGCCTGCACGCCCTGCTGGACGTGCTGCGGGAGTGAGCTCCGCACGGCGGCCGCGGGGCGGCGCGGCCCCGTACGGCACCCCGGGCGCGCGCGCCGTTCGGGTGTTCGCTACGTTTGCACCGTGGACAAGAAGAACGCCCTGCGGGCCGGCGCCCTGGCAGCCGGTACGACGCTGATGATGCTGCTCATGTCGACCCCCGCGCTCGCCCTGATGCGCGACGACGGCGACAACCCGGGCACGGGCCTGAGCGTCGCCGAGACGCTCGGTCTGTACGTCGCGGCGCCGATCGTGCTGTTCCTGGTCATCGCCGGCCTCGTGGTGGCCGGCGACAAGTCGCGGAAGCCGCGGAAGCAGAGCTGACGCGACGGCCGGTCACCGGCCGCCAGGGCCTGTCCGGCCCGAGTTCTCCGTCGAGGGAGTCCGCGCACCCGTGGGGGTGCGCGGACTCCCTCGACGCGTTCGTGGCGTTCGTGGCGTTCATGCCCGCGTTCTGACGGGCCGCCGGGCGCGGGTGGGCGGCCGGCCCGTGCGAGGTGCGCCGCGGCCGGCCGTGCGAGCGGTGCCCGCGGCCGCGCGCCCGCGTCACGGGTGCGCGGCGGTGAGGTACCGCTGCACCGTCGGCGCGAGCCAGGCCAGCACCTCCTCCCGGCTCAGCTCCACGGCGGGCGGGAACCGCAGCACGTAGCGGGTCAGGGCCATGCCGAGCACCTGCGAGGCGCTGAGCGCCGCCCGCGCCGGCGCCTGCCCGGGATCGGGGCACACGTGCAGGGCTACCGGCAGCAGCTGGGCCCGGAAGATGGCGTGCATCCGCTCCGCCCCGGCCGGGTTGGTGACGCCGACCCGCAGCAGCGCGGTGAGCACCTCGTTCTCCTCCCAGAGATCGAGGAAATGGGCCACCAGGACGCGGCCCACCTCCTGCGGGCTCATCCGGTCCGGGTCGGGTATCCGCAGGTCGACGTCGAGGGCGGCGGTGAACAAGCCCTCCTTGGAGCCGTAGTACCGCATGACCATCGAGGGGTCGATCCGCGCGTCACGGGCTATCGCGCGGATCGTGGCGCGCTCGTAGCCGTCGGCCGCGAAGCGCTCGCGGGCGGCGGCGAGGATCGCGCCCCGGGTGGCGTCGGAGCGGCGGGGCGGGCGCGCGGTGCCGTCGGGCGAGAGCGGTCCGGCGAGGGTGGAGGGATGAGTATCAGCCATGCCAACAAACGTAGGCCAACATGTGTTGACAGTCCAGAGAGGGTCACCCTATGTTGGCAAACAAGCGTTGACCAACAAGCGTTGACCGGACGGCGGGCCGCGGACCGCGGAGAGCAGAGCGTGCGCGCCGGACCGCACACGCCCCGGCATCAGGAGGCCGCCATGAACGGCAACACCCGCTCCACCGCTTCCCCCGACGTGATCGTCGTGGGCTGCGGCCCCACCGGGCTCCTGCTCGCCGGCGACCTCGCGACCGCCGGTGTCCGTGTCACCCTCGTCGAGAAACGCCCCCACGAGATCAGCAACCTCTCCCGCGCCTTCGTCCTGCACGCCCGCACGCTGGAGCAGCTCGACGCCCGCGGTCTCGCCGACGGGCTGGAGGCCAAGGGCCAGGCCCTCGACGACATCCAGCTCTTCGGCCGGCTCTCCTTCCGCCTCGACACCCTCCACTCCCGCTTCAACCACCTCCTCGTCCTCCCGCAGTACGAGGTGGAGAAGGCCCTGGAGAGGCGCGCGACCGAGGCCGGGGTGCGGTTCGTCCACGACACCGAGGTGACGGGGCTGACCCAGGACGCCGAGGGGGTGACGCTCGACGTGCGGGGCGCCGACGGCGGGCGGGAGCGGATGAGCGCCGGGTACGTCGTCGGCACGGACGGGCTGCACAGCGTGGTCCGCAAGGCGCTGCGGCTGGGCTTCCCCGGCCGCTCGGCGATCCGCTCGGTCGTCCTCGCCGACGTCCGTCTGCGCGAGGAGCCCGAGACGCTGCTCACGGTCAACGCCGTGGGGGACGCCTTCGCCTTCATCGCCCCGTTCGGCGACGGCTACTACCGGGTGATCGGCTGGCACCGGGGCCGCAACGTCCCCGACTACGCCCCGCTCGAACTCGACGAGGTCCAGAACATCGCCCGGCTCGCCCTCGGCCGCGACTACGGCATGCACGACCCCCGCTGGATGTCCCGCTTCCACAGCGACGAGCGCCAGGCGCCCTCGTACCGCGTGGGCCGGGTCTTCCTCGCCGGGGACGCGGCGCACGTGCACACCCCGGCCGGCGGCCAGGGCATGAACACCGGCCTCCAGGACGCGGCGAACCTCGGCTGGAAGCTCGCCGCGGTGGTCGACGGCCGCTCGGACGCCGCCCTGCTGGACACCTACCAGACCGAACGGCACCCCGTCGGCAGGTCGGTGCTGCGCAGCAGCGGCGGGATCGTACGGCTCGCGATGGCCAAGTACCCCTGGACGCTGGCCTTCCGGACCGCGCTCACCACGTTCCTCGACCACGCGGGCCCGGTCCGCAGGCGGGCCGTCGGCCAGGTCACCGGCGTCGGCTACACCTACCCGGCGCCGCGCGGCGCCCACCGGGCGACCGGCAGGCGCGTCCCGGACGTGGCCCTGGAGAACGGGCGGCTCTACGAGGCCCTGCGCGGCGGCCGGTTCGTGCTCATCACCCCCGAGCCGTACGAGGCGGGGGAGCGCAAGGACCGCCTCACCGTGGAGCGCTGGGCGAGTGGGAAGCGCACCACGCTGCTGGTGCGGCCCGACGGCTACGTGGCCTGGGCCGCGGAGGCGGCGAGCGGGCGGGACATCGAGAGCGCGGTCGCCGAGTGGGTGGGCCGCGCCGAGCCTCAGTCCGTGGCGCCCGCGAGCAGCTGACGCAGCAGCGCGTTCAGTTCACCGGCACGCTCCCCGTCGAGGCGGGACAGCGCCCGGGCCTGGACGGCGAGCCCCGCCTCGGCCGCCTCGTCGATGAGGCGCCGTCCCTCGCCGGTCAGCGTCACCTGGAGTGCGCGCCGGTCGTGCGGGTCGGGCGAGCGGCGGACGAGTCCCGCCCGCTCCAGCTTGTCGAGCCGCCCGGTCATGCCGCCGGTGGTGAGCATGAGGGTCTCCGAGAGCTGCCGGGGCGAGAGGGCGTACGGCTCGCCCGTGCGGCGCAGTGTCGCCAGCACGTCGAACTCGCCGCGCGCGATGCCGAACCGCGCGTACGCCTCCTCCAGTCGGTCGCCCATCGCCCGCGCGAGGCGGAAGATCCGGCCGAAGACCGCCATCGGGGTGGGGTCGAGGTCCGGCCTGACCTCGGCCCACTGCGCGACGATCGCGTCCACGGCGTCCCGGCCGTCCGGGTGACCTTGGTCGTCCCGGCCGTCCTGGTCACTCGGGTGCGGGGAACGGGGCGTGTTCATGGCACGAGTATCCGCCCCGGGGCGACCGGACGGCACGATGTCGCCGCGGCGAGGTGCCGGGCGGGGCGGAGGGATTCGTTCGCCCTCTCCGCCCCTTCCCGTCCCGTCCCGGGCTCCGCCCCGGACCCCGCTCCCCGCTCCCCGCTCCGAGAACGCCGGAGCGGCTAGGAACGCGCGTCCGCCGCCTGGGCCCTCAGGGCCCGCTCGACGCCGGAACGGGCCTCCGAGACCAGGCGGCGCAGGGCCGCGTTGGGCTCGGCGGACGCCAGCCACTCGTCCGTACGCGCCAGCGTGTCCGCGCTGACCTGCACCGACGGGAAGAGCCCGACCGCGATCTGCTGGGCCATCTCGTGCGAGCGGGCGTCCCAGACGTCCTTGACCACGGAGAAGAACCTCTCCGTGTACGGGGCCAGCAGCTCACGCTGGTCGGTCTGCACGAACCCGCCGATCACCGCCTCCTGCACGGCGTTCGGCAGCTTGTCCGAGTCGACGACCGAGGCCCAGGCCTCCGCCTTCGCCTCCTCGGTGGGACGGGCCGCCCGGGCGGTCGCCGCGTGACGCTCGCCGGCCGCCGTACGGTCCCGCTCATACTCGGCGGAGATCTCCGCCTCGTCGAAACGGCCCACCGCGGCCAGCCGCTCCACGAACGCCCAGCGCAGCTCCGTGTCGACGGCCAGGCCCTCGACCGTCTGCGAGCCGTCGAGCAGCGCGTCCAGCAGGTCGAGCTGCTCCGGCGTCCGCGCGGTCGCCGCGAAGGCACGCGCCCAGGCCAGCTGGTGGTCGCTGCCCGGCGCGGCGGACCGCAGGTGGGCGAGCGTGGCGTCCGTCCAGCGGGTCAGCAGCGCCTCGCGCGCCGTCGGGTCCGCGTACAGGTCGATGGCCAGCTTCACCTGGCGGTGCAGCGACTGCACGACGCCGATGTCGGACTCCTTGCCGATGCCGGACAGCACCAGCGACAGGTAGTCGCGCGTCGCGAGCTCCGCGTCGCGCGTCATGTCCCACGCCGACGCCCAGCACAGGGCGCGCGGCAGGGACGCCTCGAAGTCGCCCAGGTGCTCGGTGACGAAGGCCAGAGACCGCTCGTCGAGACGGACCTTCGCGTACGACAGGTCGTCGTCGTTGAGCAGGACCACCGCGGGGCGGTCCTTGCCCACCAGCTGCGGGACGGCGGTGAGTTCGCCGTCCACGTCCAGCTCCAGCCGCTCCCCGCGGACCAGCTTGCCGCTCGCCTCGTCGAGGTCGTACAGGCCGACCGCGACGCGGTGCGGGCGCAGCGTCGGCTCGCCCTTGGCCCCTGCGGGCAGCGCGGGGGCCTCCTGGCGGATGGCGAAGGACGTGATGACGCCCCGCTCGTCCGTCTCGACCTCCGGGCGCAGGACGTTGATGCCGGCCGTCTGCAGCCACGCCTTCGACCAGGTCTTCAGGTCGCGGCCCGAGGTCTCCTCCAGGGCGCCGAGCAGGTCGGACAGGCGCGTGTTGCCGAACGCGTGCCGCTTGAAGTACGCCTGCACGCCCCGGAAGAACTCGTCCTCACCGACGTACGCCACGAGCTGCTTGAGCACCGAGGCGCCCTTGGCGTACGTGATGCCGTCGAAGTTGACGAGGACGTCGTCCAGGTCGCTGATGTCCGCCATGATCGGGTGCGTGGACGGCAGCTGGTCCTGGCGGTAGGCCCAGGTCTTCATCGAGTTCGCGAACGTCGTCCACGAGTGCGGCCAGCGCGAGCCGGGCGCGGCGGCCTGGCAGGCGATCGACGTGTAGGTGGCGAACGACTCGTTCAGCCACAGGTCGTTCCACCACTCCATGGTGACCAGGTCGCCGAACCACATGTGGGCCAGCTCGTGCAGGATGGTCTCCGCGCGCACCTCGTACGCCGCGTCGGTCACCTTCGACCGGAAGACGTACTGGTCGCGGATGGTCACCGCGCCCGCGTTCTCCATCGCGCCCGCGTTGAACTCCGGCACGAACAGCTGGTCGTACTTCGTGAACGGGTACGCGTAGTCGAACTTCTCCTGGAACCAGTCGAAGCCCTGGCGGGTGACGTCGAAGATGGCGTCGGAGTCGAGGAACTCGGCGAGCGAGGGACGGCAGTAGATGCCCAGCGGCACCGTCTGCCCGTCCTTCTCGTACACGCTGTGCACCGAGTGGTACGGGCCGGCGATCAGCGCCGTGATGTACGTGGAGATCCGCGGCGTCGGCTCGAAGGTCCAGACGTCGTCCTTGGGCTCGGGCGTCGCCGAGTTGGAGATCACGGTCCAGCCGGCCGGGGCCTTCACGGTGAACTGGAAGGTGGCCTTCAGGTCCGGCTGCTCGAAGGAGGCGAACACGCGCCGGGCGTCCGGGACCTCGAACTGCGTGTACAGGTACGCCTGCTCGTCGACCGGGTCGACGAAACGGTGCAGACCCTCGCCGGTGTTGGTGTAGGCGCAGTCCGCGACGACCCGCAGGATGTTGCGCCCCTCCAGCAGACCGGGCAGCGCGATCCGGGAGTCCTTGAAGACGTCGGCCACGTCGAGCGGGTCGCCGTTGAGGGTGACCTCGTGGACGGCCGGGGCGACCAGGTCGATGAAGGACTCCGCGCCGGTCTCGGCGGAGTCGAAGCGCACCGTGGTGACCGACCTGTAGGTGCCACCCTCCTGCGCGCCGGAGAGATCGAGGTCGATCTCGTACGAGTCAACGGTGAGCAGCTCGGCCCGCTGCTGCGCCTCTTCGCGGGTCAGGTTTGTGCCAGGCACGCGGTCATCTCCTCGTTATGTGTGGGTTGCGCCATCCTTCCACGGGAGCCGGGCCGAAAGCGATGTCCGTTTCCCGCCGGGCAACCGGGCCGCGCCGCGCGAGCCTGGGGGCATGACGACACACATCGCGCCGTACACCCCGCTTCCCATCGCACCGGACGTCCTGGCCCGGCTCCGTGACACGGACGACGCGGGGCGGCCGTGCGTCCCCTTCACCGACGACGAGGGCGGCGCGCCGCTCCGCTGCTGCCTGCGCCGCGGCCGGCCGGGCGAGCGGATCGCCCTGGTCTCGTACGCCCCGCTGCGCCGCTGGGCGGCCGCGACCGGCGCCGAACCGGGCGCCTACGACGAGCAGGGGCCCGTCTTCGTGCACGCGGACGAGTGCGCCGGGCCGGAGCGCGCCGGGCTGGAGGGCGGCGGGCACCCGTTCACGGGCGCCCACCGGACCGTGCGCCGTTACTCCGCCGACGGCCGGATCCTGGGCGGACGCCTCGTGGAGACGACCGACGGGCTCGCCGCGTCGGTCGAGGAGGCGTTCGCCGACCCGGAGGTGGCCCTGGTCCACGTCCGGGCCGTCGAGTACGGCTGCTTCCTGTACGAGGTGCGCAGGCCCTGAGGCGTGCGCGGGCGCCCGTCGCGGCCGTCAGCCGCCCACCGCGATGCGCCACGGGCCGTCGGCGCCGATCCGCAGGAGTCCCGGGCCCTGCACCGGTGCCATGAGGTCGACGCGGCCGACCTCGTTGACGAGGAGGTCGAGGTCGTCCTCGAGGTAGCCGTCGGCGGGGCGGGTGTGGTGCCAGATGGTGACGTTGCTCTCGCCCTGGTGCGTGAAGGACAGGACGCCCTGCCCGCCCTCGTAGACGAGCAGGTCCGGGCCGTTGCCGTGCAGGGTGTGCTCCAGCCGGCGGGCGTGGCCGAGCGGCAGCACCCGCAGGGTCCAGGGGGTGTCGGCCTCGACGTTCAGCGCGAGCGGTCGGTCGGTGGGGACGGTGGCCACCGTACGGCCGTGCACCTCGTCCTCGTAGCTCTCCAGCAGGAACTCGTCGCTGCGGCCGTACTCGTCGCAGGACTGCACCGTCACCGAGATGCTGTCGCGGCACTCGATCTCCACGACCACCCGGCCTCCGGGCGGCATGACCGGGGGACAGGTGACGCGCTGCTTGCCGGTGGCCTGGTGGACGAAGGGCGCGAAGTCACCGCCGGGGAACTGCCCCGCCGGGGCGTGCGCCTGCGGCACCGGAGGCTGTGCGGCCTGCATCGGGGCGGGGGCGGGGATGTACGCGGGGGCGGGCGCGGGCGGCGCCGCCGGGGGCTGGACCGGGGGGTGAGCCGGGCCCGGGCCTTCGACGGCGATCCCGAAGTCCGTGGCGAGGCCGGCCAGCCCGGAGGCGTAACCCTGGCCGACGGCTCGGAACTTCCAGCCGCCGTTCCTGCGGTAGAACTCGCCGAAGACGAAGGCGGTCTCCGTCGTCGCGTCACCGATCGCGAACGAGGCGACGGGCTGCCCCGCCGGGAGCGTCACCCGGACGTCCAGCATCGGTATCTGTCCGAAGGCGCCCCCGTCGGCCGAGGCCGCCACGACGACGCGGTCCACCGTCGCCTCGACCCGCGCCAGGTCGAGACCGAGCCAGTCGGCGGTCGTGCCGCCGGGCCCCTGTGCCTTGCCGAGGTGCCGCGCGGTGCCGGAGGGGTGCTCGCGCTGGTTGTAGAAGACGAGGTCGGCGTCCGAACGGACGCGGCCCGTCGCGTCCAGCAGCAGGGCCGAGACGTCCACGTCGGGAACGCCGGGGCCCTGCTGCCAGGTCACCGCCACGTGCAGGGTCTCCATGGGAACGGGCAGATTCGCACCCTTGTCCATCCGCGTCATGGCGTGATCTTCACACGAACACCATGGCCGTGTCGCCGGTTTCACGGACCCCGGCCGGACCGGGCGCTACCGGGTCGAACCGGACGGTGCCGGTCCGGTTTCGTCCGGTCAGCGCTTGAGCTCGGCCGCCACCAGCTCGGCGATCTGCACGGCGTTGAGCGCCGCGCCCTTGCGCAGGTTGTCGTTGGAGATGAACAGCGCGAGCCCGTGCTCGGCGGTCTCGTCCGCGCGGATGCGGCCGACGTACGAGGCGTCCTGGCCGGCGGCCTGCAGGGGCGTCGGGATGTCGGAGAGGGCGACGCCCGGCGCGCCGGCCAGCAGCTCGGTGGCGCGCTCCACGCTCAGCGGGCGCGCGAACCGGGCGTTGACCTGGAGGGAGTGACCGGAGAAGACGGGGACGCGCACACAGGTGCCGGACACCTTGAGGCCGGGGATCTCCAGGATCTTGCGGGACTCGTTGCGGAGCTTCTGCTCCTCGTCGGTCTCGTGCAGGCCGTCGTCGACGATGTTGCCCGCGAGCGGGACGACGTTGAAGGCGATGGGGCGCTGGTAGACCTGCGGCTCGGGGAAGTCGACCGCGCCGCCGTCGTGGGTCAGCCGGTCGGCCTCCGCCACGACCTTCTGGGCCTGGCCGTGCAGCTCCGCCACGCCCGCGAGACCCGAGCCGGAGACGGCCTGGTAGGTGGCGACGGTCAGGGCCTCGAGCCCGGCCTCGTCGTGCAGCGGGCGCAGGACGGGCATCGCGGCCATCGTCGTGCAGTTCGGGTTGGCGATGATGCCCTTGGGGCGGTCCGCGATCGCGTGCGGGTTCACCTCGGAGACCACCAGCGGCACCTGCGGGTCCTTGCGCCAGGCGGAGGAGTTGTCGATGACGACGGCGCCCTGCGAGGCGACCTTCTCGGCCAGCGCCTTCGAGGTCGCGCCGCCCGCCGAGAACAGCACGATGTCCAGGCCCGAGTAGTCCGCCACGGAGGCGTCCTCGACGGTCACCGCCGTGCCCTTGAAGTCGATCGTCGAACCGGCCGACCGCGCCGAGGCGAACAGGCGCAGCTCCTCGACGGGGAAGTCCCGCTCGACGAGGATCCTGCGCATGACCGTGCCGACCTGACCGGTGGCGCCGACGATTCCTACCTTCACGGTGACTCCTAGCGTGCGTCCCTGCGTCTGTACGACAAGGCCCAGTGACCCATCATGCGTCCCTCCCGGCCCCGCCTGTCCAATTCTTTGCCCGAGGAATGGGACGGGGGGCAGCCGCGGGGGTGTGAGCCTTGTCCCGGTTTCCGGATCCGCGTGACGTGCGCCACAGAGCGGCCGGCGTCGGAGAGGCGCCGGAGCGGGCCCCCGGGGGCGCCGCGGGAACGCCGGGAGGGCGGCGGAGGGAGAATCCGGCGGCCGGGTCCGGCGGCAGCCGAACGTTTCGGCCCGGTGCGGCGTCGTAGGGGAAACGCGGTGAGGGGAGGGTGCGGCTGTGCTGCTCGGAAGAGGGCGCCGCGGCCGGGGGACGGACGATCCCCTGGACGCGGCCCAGGAGGACAGGGTGCGGGCGGTGCTCGCGCTCGGCGGGGTGCCGCGGGCGGACCTGGCGGACGGGGTGCAGCAGGTCCGGCTGCGGCTGCTGGAGCGCGCGGCCAAGGGGGACGAGGCGCCGCGCGACGTGTCCGCGTGGGCGGCGGTCGTCGCCTCGAACCTGGCGATGGACTGGCACCGGGCCAGGCGCCGCCAGGAGCGGCTCGGCGAACGTCTCGCCGCACTGCGCGCACCGGAGCACGGCGGCGACGAGGAGGCCGGCCTGCTCTCGCTCGCCGTCGCCCGGGGCCTCGACGAACTGCCCGACGCCCAGCGTCAGGTCCTCGTCCTGCGCTTCTACGCCGACCTGCCGGTGCGCGGGATCGCCGAACGGCTCGGCGTCCCGGAGGGCACGGTCAAGAGCAGGCTGCACTCGGCGGTCCGCGCGCTGCGGTCCCGCCTGCACGAGGACGAGGTGGTGTGACGTGGCCGGGAACGAACGCGACAGCGGCGCCGGCGGTGGGGCCGTGGACGCACTGCTCGCCGCCCTCACCGGCGAGCCCCTCACCCCGGAGCTGCGGGACGACCCGGCCTTCATGGCGGAGCACCGGGCGGCCGAGGCGGACGTGGCGCTGCTGCGCGAACAGCTGACGGCCATCGGGGACGAACTGGCCCGCCCCCCTCGGACGGCGAAGGCGGTCCGGGAGAAGCGGCGGCGCGAGCCCCGCCCTGCCGCCGCTCCGGCCGGCCGCCGCCGCCCGCTGCGCCTCGCCCTGGGCGTCCTCGCGGCGGCGGGCGCGGCGACGGTGGTGGGGACGATGGGCTGGCTCGTCACCGCGGGGCCGGGCGGTGTGGCGGGCGGCGTCTCGGACGAGTCCGCCGCGAAGGCGGCGGGCGGGGACACGGCCGCAGGCGGGCCCGCGATGCACATCGCCTGCTCCAGGATCCTCGTCGAGGGCACCGTCGTGAGCCTCACGCCCCGCGCCGACGGGGACGTACGGGTCGTCCTGGAGGTGAAGCGGTACTACCGGCCCGAGCGGTCGGCGGCGGACCACCCGACGTTCGCCGTCACCCTGGACGGCCTCGCGCGCGAGGACCTGAAGCCGGGCGTCCGCACCCTGGTCCGTGTACCGGTGCACGCGCGGGACCGGCAGGACTGGGAGGTCGGCCCGGGTGTCGCCGACGCCCGGGCGGACATCCTGGAGGCGCTGCCCGACGCCGAGGGCCTGACGTGCACGGAACCGGGGCGGCCCAAGGACTGACGCGGCCGGACCGCCGTGCTAGCGGGGGCGGACGACCACGTACGCCGCGGGCTCGCGGTCGCCCGACGCCATCAGGGCGGTGCGCACGACCGTGGCCTGCTGCTCCGCCGCGTCCCGGAGCTTGCGGGGGGTGAGGTGCACGACGGTGACGCCCAGGCGTTCGAGGTGCTCGCGCTTGCGGGCGTGGGCGGCCCACTGGGCGTCCTCGTCCCCCCGGGGCGCCCGGGTGTCGAGTTCCACGGCGACGGCCTGCTCGGGCCAGTACGCGTCCACGCCGCCGAGGTGCGGGCCGCCGGGCAGACGCAGGTCGACGTTCCACACGGGGTCGGGCAGACCGTACTCGCCGACCATGCGGTACAGCCGGTCCTCGGCGACCGCGCGGCCCTCGGCGAGCAGGGCGTCCACGGCGTCCACCACGTGCGGACGGCCCAGCAGCCGGGCCGCGGTCAGCTCCCGTACCACCGCCGCCGGTTCGCAGTGGCCGCCGCGGACCGCCTCGGTGAGCATCCGGCGCACGGTCTCCGGGTCGGACGGCTCCGCCACCGCGTCGGCCAGGGCGCGCGGGACCGGGGCCACCGCCACCCCGTCGACGTACTCCGCGTCCGGCAGCGCGGCCGTCCGGACGATCCGCGCGAAACCGGAGCCGCGCAGCCGCCGCAGCCGGGGGACCAGGACGTCGACGCGGTCGAGCGCGAGCAGCGGGGGTGCGGACGAGAAGCCGTGCAGGGTGAGCGCGGCCAGGCCGGTGACGAGGGCGTCGGGGCGGCGCGGCGGGCGCGGCCGCCCGGCGCCGGGCTGGACGGGGACACCGGGCGCCGCCTCGCGCTGCGGCGAGCGGGTCACGTACGCCAGTACGGCGTGCAGCCGTTCCTCCCCGGTGGGCGGGCCCGGGTGGAGGAGGCAGACGCCGGGGAGGATCTGCTGCCAGGGTCCGCCGGGCCGGCACCGCTCGTTGGTCTCGGCCGCGGTGACGCCCTGCGCCCGCAGCTGCGCGTGGGTCACGACGCGCAGCCGGACGTCGGACGGCCGGCTCAGGGGGCGGGCGGAGAGCGGGGTGTCGTGGTTCATGACCCGCAATGTCCCCAACTCCGGCGCACCCTCCAACCACTGTTACACGCTCGTCGACAAACCCGGACAGGGACGTCCTAAAGTACGCGCGTTCGACGACCGAAAGCCGCTGGTCCGACAGGGTGTTCATCGGGGTTACGGCTTTGAATACGTGTATTTCGTAACCGCTGAGACCATCCTTTTGTCGTTTACGCGAAGTTGACGCAAGCGCACGGCGGCGCACGTCGGCGCACGGCAACGCACAACGGCGCTCATCGACGCACGACACGGGGTGCCGGTAAGGACGTGTCACCAGCCGCAAAAGGTGGTGATCTCGTGGGGTGTCACCCGTGCGGGTGAGTCCGGGGTTCGTACAGCTGCGCGGGGTGAGGTTCCGAGAGGGCGATCGGCGACTGTGGCCCGTACTCCTTTGGCCCTGGACGACCTGGTCGAGTACTGGACGCTGCTGAAGGACGAGCAGGGACTTGTGTCCGGCAAGCGAGGCGCGACGCGACTGGGCTTCGCCGTATTGCTGAAGTTCTATACGCAGTACGGCCGGTTTCCCCGGGGCCCAGGCGGCGCGATCCACCGTGGAGAACAAATGAACCTGCGCAGCACTGCGAGCGGGGGCCGTACAGGCGTCTCGCGTGGCGAGACCCCGACGCGTGGCTGCCCGGGCTCGTGGCGCGGTGATCTGGATCGCGATCTCCATGAACGCCTTCAACCGGGTCACCGGGCATGAGCAAGTACCCCGCCCCCGCGAGCCCGGTGGATTTCGGGAAGTGATCCGGACACGGCCGGGGATGTCCGTTCAGAACACGCGGTTGCGCCGGATGTGGTGTGGGATCAGGTCGAGGAAGGCGTGCAGCGCCCGCGTCGGCGGACGGGTCGCGGAGGCGACCACGCTGAGCGTCCAGGCCAGTCGGGCGTCCGCGAGGGGGACGGTACAAACGGCGTCCCCGGCCGCCGCTGCGAAGTCCGGGGGCAACAGCGCCACGCCCAAGCCGTGCGCCACGTAGTCCGCGATCGTGGTGATGTCCGAGACCTCGATCAGGACCCGCCGGGACAGCTCCTCCTTCGTGAACGCGTCGTCCGCGATCTGGCGTTGCCCGAAACCGGCGGGCATGTCGACGAAGGATTCCCCGGCGATGTCGCTGAGCCGCACACGCTTCCGGCGGGCCAGTGGGTGATCGGCGGGGACCAGCAGCTGGACCTCGTACCTCTTGATGGCCCTCGATCTGAGGCGTTCGTCCTTGATGTCGGCTCCTACGAAGGCCACGTCGACGTGGCTCTCCTTGATCCGCTCGATCAGCCCGGAGGTTCCCCGCTGGGAGGTCTCGGTACGCAACCGGACCTCGGGATGACGGCGGTGGAATTCACCGGCCAGCGCGGGTACGTCGATCACCGTCAGCCCGCTGAGGACGCCAACGGTGAGGCTGCCGCGCAGCCCCGTGGAGAGCGGCTCCACGGCCGCCCGGGCCCGGTCGAGTACCTCGATCGCGGTCCGCGCCTCGGGCAGGAACGCCGAGCCGGCCTCCGTCAGTCTGACCGACCGCGTGGAGCGGAGGAGCAGTTCGGTCCGGAGTTCGTGCTCCAGGGCCTTGATGCCGGCCGAGAGCGTGGACTGAGTGACGTGCAGCCGCTGGGCCGCCCGCGTGAAGTTCAGCTCCTCGGCGACGGTGATGAAGTACTCCAGCCGCTTCTGGTCCACACCCCTCCTTATTAATCGGAATGTCCGATCGATAATTCGAAAACATTCGTTGGACACGATAGCTGGGCATGGCGACTGTTGTCGTGCGGGCCGACGCCCGGACCAGGAAACGTCAGCGAAAGAGGATGACCATGCGCGTACTGCTCACCGGCGGCACCGGCTACATCGGAGCCGCGGTGCTCGATCGGCTCCTCTCCGGCGGCCACCAGGTCACTGCCCTGGTCCGCTCAGCCGAGAAGGCCGAGCTGGTGCGGGCCAAGGGCGCCGAGCCTGCGGTTGCCGACCTGGCAGACGGCCACGCCCCGGAGGAACTCGCGGCTGCGAGCGACGGCGTTATCCACCTGGCGTCGCCGGGCGACGAGACCAGCGCGACCGTCGACGAGGTGGCCGTCACCAGCTTCCTGCACGCGCTGCGGAACACGGACCGGCCGTTCGTGCACACCACCGGCGTCTGGCTGCACGGCAGCGGTTCGGCGATCACCGAGTCGGCCGGCATGAACGCCCCGCGGCTGACCGCCTGGCGGGCGCCGCTCGGCAAGCTCGTGCGCGACGCGCAGGGCGTCCGGACCTCGGTCATCGCACCGGCAGTGGTGTACGGCCACGGCGGCGGTCTGCTGAACCTCGTCGCCGCCGGTCCTCGAACCACCGGAAGCACCCCGGCGCTCACCATGATCGGTTCCGGTGACCAGCACTGGAGCACCGTGCACGTGGACGACCTGGCCGAGCTTTACGTGCTCGCGCTGGAGAAGGCCCCGGCCGGTTCGTACTTCATCGGCGCCAGCGGTACGAACCCGACCGTACGGGAGATCACCGAAGCGGTGAGCCGCTCCGTCGGCCTGGCCGGACGCGTCGAGCCCGAACCCGTCGTGCAGACGCTCGACCGGCTCGGCCTGCTCGGCGAGGCCCTTCTCCTCGACCAGCAGGCTTCGGGCGACACGGCCCGGCGTGTCCTGGGTTGGGCCCCCACGGGACCGTCGGTCCTCGACGACATCGCGCGTACTGACTTCTGAGGAAGGCCCGCGCCCCGGGCCCCGCCGCAGGCGGAACCCGACCGGCCATCGGCGGCCGGGCCGACCGGGCCCTGCCCGGCCGCAACCCTTCTTGAGGAACTTCGACATGAGTACTCCCACCGCTCCAACCGGGTCAGGTCATCGCCGCCCTGCTGGGCCCGGTCCCCAGTCGGCGGAACAGTCCCGCCCATCCGTGCCTCGCGGCGGCTCGCCGGCCGTCGCGGCAGCCATCGCAGCCGGCATGGTGGTGCCGGTACAGGCCCGTCTGAACGGCGAGCTGAGTCATCGCCTCGACGACGGCATCGCCGCGGCGGCGATCAGTTTCTCGGGCGGACTCGTCCTGTTGTCCCTCCTCGCGCTCTTCTCCCCCGGGCTGCGCGGCGCGCTGCGCCGCCTGGCCGGCGCTTCACGGGATGGCCGGCTCCCCCGCCGGTACCTGCTGGCCGGTGTGCTCGGCGGCACGTTCGCCCTGGCCCAGTCCACCGCCGCGCTGGTCACTGGAGTCGCCGTGTTCACCGTGTCGGCCATCGCCGGTCAGACCCTCGGCGGTCTGATCGTGGACAGCCGGGGTATCGGCGGCGGCCTGCGGCAGCGCCCGGGCGCCGCCCGGCTCACGGGAGCGGCCGTCATCCTGGTGGCCGCAATCGTGTCCGCCCTGCCCCGTTTCGCTGACACCCTCGCGCCGGCCACGATCATCCTGCCGGCCCTCGCCGCCATCGCCGCCGGCTTCCTCCTCGGTGTGCAGCAGGCACTCAACGGAGCGACGACGGCCGCGTCGGGCTCGCCGATCGCAGCGACCTGGCTCAACTTCCTTGTCGGTGCGGTGTTCCTCGCCGCGGCCTGGGGGGTGAAAGCACTCGTGCAGGGGACCGCGGGGGACCCGCTGCCCACCAGCTTGTGGGTCTACCTCGGTGGTCTGTGCGGCGTGGTGTTCATCGGCGCCTCGGCGTTCCTGGTGCGCCGGATCGGTGTCCTGCTGCTGAGCATGGCCTCTGTCGCGGGGCAGCTCGCCAGTTCGATCGCCCTGGACTTCCTGGTCCCTTCGGGCGGTCGGTCCCCCTCCGGCCTCACCGTCCTCGGTGCGTTCCTCACGTTCGGCGCCGTCTGGATTGCCTCCCGACGCCCTCGTGACACCACCGCGAAGTGATCCACGACCGCGCCCGGACCGGACGCGGACCCGACCCACCAACCCCTCTCTCGATGGAGAAGCAACACAGTGCCGCCCACGGCACGAAAGGAACCACAGGTGTCCCAGAACCAGCCGCAGAACAACGAACGCATCCTGATCAAGGGCGCGTACCTGATGACGCAGGACGACAAGCTCGGCAACTTCGTGGGCGACATCCTCGCCCACGGCAGGATCCTCAAGGTCGGCCGGGACCTGTCCGACGACCGGGCCAGGGTCATCGACGGCACAGGGAACGCCGTGCTGCCCGGTTTCATTGATACCCACCGCCACAACTGGCAGGGAGCGCTGCGCAATCTCGGCCCCGCCTGGACCTACCAGGAGTACCGCAGCCAGGTGCAGATCGGCCTCGGACAGTACTTCGACCCCCGGGACGTACACAGCGGCAACCTGGCGGCGGACCTGATGTCCCTCGACTCCGGGGTGACGACCGTTCGGGACGAATCGCACATCAGCAACAGCCCCGAGCACTCGGACGCGGCTATCGCCGCGCACTGGGAGTCGGGCATCCGTGCCGTCTTCGACCACGGCTGGCCGTCGACGGAGGCCGAACAGTGGCAGTTCGGCAGCGACCGCACCCACCCCGACGACATTCGGCGCATCCGCAACGAGGTGCTCTCCGACGACTCGGCGCGGGTGACCCTCAACGCAATGCTCCGCGGACCGGAGCTGTCCACCCCCGATGTGTCCGAGCGTGACATCCGCCTCGCCCGTGAACTGGGCCTGCGCATCAGCATGCACGTGGGCCTCGGCGAGTGGGGGGCGGAGCAGCAGGCCGTACGGCAACTGGAGGAGGCCGGGCTGCTCGCCTCCGACATGACGTTCATCCACCTGTGCACGTCGACCGACGAGGAGCTGAGAATGCTGGCCGCACGCGGCGCCACCGCGTCCGTGGCCGGCGCCCTCGAGGTCTTCATGCCGGGCCTGGGCCAGCCGGCCACCAACCGGCTGCTGGCCGCCGGTGTCCGCCCGAGCCTCAGCGTGGACACCGAGACGATCGTGAGCGGTGACATGTTCGGCGTCATGCGGGCGACCCTCGCCTACCAGCAGCTGATCCTCGCCGGTGCGGCCGGCCCCATGGACCGTGTTCCCGGCCTGCCCACGTTCAACGCCGCCGACCTGCTGTCCTTCGCGACCATCGAGGGCGCACGGGCCGCGGGGATCGACGACCGCACCGGCAGCCTGACCCCGGGCAAGGAGGCAGACCTGATCATGATCCGCCTCGATCACGCCAACATGCTGCCCGCCACGGACGTCGCGGCCACGATCGTCGCGGGCGGCCACGCCGGCAATGTCGACCTGGTCGTGGTGGCCGGTGCCATCCTCAAGGAGAACGGTGTACTGAAGGGAGGCGACGCCGTCTTCGAGGAGGCCGCGGCCTCCCGTGACCGGCTCTTCCACGCCGCCGGTCTGCCGCTCCCGGTCTGAGCCGACCACCAGTTACCGGCACCCCGACAACGCCCGGCGACGCACGACACCGCCCGGCGACGCGCGAACGGCCGACCGGCCCCGTCTGACGTGCCGACGGGGCCGGTCGGGGCGCGCGTGTGCCGGGCGGGGCCGGTGCCGTCAGCCCGCCGCCGTGTCGCACGCCTGGGCGCGCAGCGCGCGGGCCAGGTCGTCACGGGCCTCCAGGACGAGGCGGCGCAGCGCCGGCGGCGCGTCCCGGTGGGCGTCGAGCCACGCGTCCGTCGCCTCCAGCGTGGCCGGCGAGTCCTGGAACGACGGGAACAGTCCCCTGACCACGTCCATGCCGATCTGGATGGACCGCTCCGCCCAGACCCGCTCGATCGCGTCGAAGTACCTCGCCGCGTACGGCGCGGTCAGCTCCCGCTGCGACGGCTGGTCGAAGCCCGCGATGGTCGCCTCGACCAGCGCGTTGGACAGGGCGTCGGAACCGACCACGGACGCCCAGGCCTCCGCCTTGACGGACGCCGAGGGCCGGGCGGCGAGGCAGCGCACCTGGTGCCGCTTGCCGGACGCCGTGTCGTCGCGGGCGAGCTCGGCCGCGAGGACCCGCTCGTCCGCCGCCCCGTGCGCGGCGAGCGGCTCCAGGAACGCCCAGCGCAGCTCCTGGTCGACGTCCAGACCGTCGATCTTCTCGGTGCCCTCCAGCAGGCCCTGGAGCAGCTGCAGATCGGCCGCGCCGGAGGCGACCCGGGCGAAGAACCGGGCCCAGGTCAGCTGGTGCTGGCTGCCCGGCTCGGCGAGCCGCAGCTCCTTGAGGGCGCCCTCGGCGAGAAGCCGGCCGCCCTCCTCGCGCCAGGCGGGCGCCGCGTAGCGGAGGAGCGCGGTGTCCGTCCAGGCGTGCAGCATCTGCAGCACGCCGATGTCCGACTCGCGCCCCGCGAACCGCAGGACCAGGTCGGCGAAGTCGCGTGCCGGCATCAGCGCGTCCCGCGTCAGGTTCCACAGCGCCGACCAGCACAGAGCGCGGGCGAGCGGGTCGGTCAGCGCGCCCAGGTGCTCGCGCAGCGTGGCCAGCGAGGTCTCGTCGAAGCGCGTCTTGCAGTACGTGAGGTCGTCGTCGTTGACCAGGACCAGCTCGGGCGCCTCGGCGCCGGCCAGCTCCGCCACCACCGTGCGCGGTCCCTCGACGTCCACCTCGGCGCGCGCGTACCGCTCCAGCGCGCCCTCGGCCGTACGCCGGTACAGGCCGACCGCGACCCGGTGCGGGCGCAGTTCGGGGTGGGACTCCGCGGCCTCCTGCACCACGGCCAGCTCGTCGACCGTGCCCTCCTGGGTCAGCAGCACCTGCGGGGTCAGCGAGTTGACGCCCGCCGTCTGGAGCCAGGAACGCGACCAGGCCGCCATGTCCCGCCCGCTGGTCTCCTCGAGGACCGACAGCAGATCGCCCAGCCGGGTGTTGCCGTACGCGTGCCGCTTGAAGTAGCGCCGCGCGCCCTCCAGGAACGCGTCCTGCCCGACGTACGCCACCAGTTGCTTGAGCGCGGAGGCGCCCTTGGCGTAGGTGATGCCGTCGAAGTTGAGCTTGGCGTCCTCCAGGTCACGGATGTCGGCCGTGATCGGGTGGGTGGAGGGGAGCTGGTCGGCGCGGTACGCCCACGCCTTGCGGCGGTTGGCGAACGTGATCCAGGCGTCCTTGAAACGGGTCGCGCCGACGTTCGCGAACGAGCCCATGAAGTCGGCGAAGGACTCCTTGAGCCACAGGTCGTCCCACCACTCCATGGTGACCAGGTCGCCGAACCACATGTGCGCCATCTCGTGCAGGATCGTGTTGGCGCGGCCCTCGTACGACGCTCGCGTCACCTTCCCGCGGAAGATGTACTCCTCCCGGAAGGTCACCATCCCCGGGTTCTCCATGGCGCCCAGGTTGTACTCGGGCACGAACGCCTGGTCGTACTTCCCGAAGGGGTACGGGTAGTCGAAGTGGTCGTGGAAGAAGTCCAGGCCCTGCTTGGTGACGAGGAAGACGTCGTCCGCGTCGAAGTACGGCGCGAGCCCCTTGCGGCACATGGCGCCGAGCGGGATCTCCAGCGTCGTGCCGTCGTCGAAGGCGCGCGTGTAGGAGTCCGTCACATGGTGGTACGGGCCGGCCACGACCGCCGTGATGTACGTCGAGATCGGCTTGGTCTCGGCGAACCGCCACACCCCGTCGGTGAGTTCACCGGTGCCGTTGCTCCACACCGTCCAGCCCTCGGGGGCGCACACCTCGAAGCGGTAGGGCGCCTTCAGGTCGGGCTGCTCGAAGTTGGCGAAGACGCGCCGCGCGTCGGCCGGCTCGTACTGGGTGTACAGGTAAACCTCGCCGTCCTCGGGGTCGACGAAGCGGTGCATGCCCTCGCCGGTGCGGGAGTAGGCGCACCGGGCGTCGACGACCAGCTCGTTCTCCGCGGCGAGGTCGTCGAGCCGGATCCGCGCGCCGTCGAAGACCTCGCCCGGGTCGAGGTCCGTGCCGTTGAGCGAGACGGCGGTGACGCTCGGGGCGACCAGGTCGGCGAAGCTCGCCGCGCCCGGCTCGGCGCAGCGGAACCGGATGGTGGTCACCGACCGGAACGTACGCGCGTCGCCGTCCGGGGCCGCGGGCTCCCCGATCGCGGACCGCAGGTCGAGGGAGACCTCGTACCCGTCGACGGACAGCAGCGCGGCCCGCTCCCGGGCCTCGTCGCGGGACAGATTCTCTCCGGGCACGGGCGGCACTCCCTTGGGCTCGCTCTACAGATCGGTACAGGAGTGATCCTGCCATGTGCCCCTGACGGCGGACATCCGGGAATGGCCACGACGCCCCCCGGCGTTCCCGCAGGCAGGATCGGGCCCTGTCACGGACCGCGTAACCGATCTCTTGAGGAGAGTCATGCCGCAGAAGACCCCCGTCGATTTCTGGTTCGACCCGCTGTGCCCGTGGGCCTGGATGACCTCACGCTGGGTGCTCGAGGTGGAGAAGGTCCGGGACATCGAGGTGCGCTGGCACGTGATGAGCCTGGCCGTGCTCAACGAGCCCAAGCTGGACGAGCTGCCCGAGGAGTACCGGGAGATGCTCGCCACGAAGGCCTGGGGCCCGGTCCGTATCGTCATCGCGGCTCAGCAGGAGCACGGGCAGGAGGTTCTCGGCGACCTCTACACCGCGCTCGGCACCCGTATCCACAACGACGGCGAGGGCCCGACCAAGGAGGCCGTCGCCGGCGCACTCGAGGACGTGGGCCTGCCGGCCTCCCTCCTCGGGCACTGGGACGAGACGCCGTACGAGGCCGAGCTGCGCGCCTCCCACAAGGAGGGCATCGACAAGGTCGGCCAGGACGTCGGCACGCCGGTCATCGCGGTGCCCGGAGCCGACGGCGAGCCGCTCGCCTTCTTCGGGCCGGTCGTCACGCCCGCCCCGAAGGGCGAGGAGGCGGCCAAGCTCTGGGACGGCACGCTCATGGTCGCCTCGGTCTCCGGTTTCTACGAGATCAAGCGCACCCGTACGAAGGGCCCGGACTTCAGCAACCTGTGAGCCGGGCGGCCGCGGGAGCGCGGCCCCCTTCCCGTCGGAACCCCCCGCGAGTCACGCCCTCGCGGGGGGTTCCTGCGTGCGCCTGCCGGTGAGCGGTGGAGCCGTTCGTGTACCGCCGCGGCTACGCCGCCGCCGCGACCGCGCCGGTCCCGGAGACCGGCGTGTAGTGCGACGCGTCACCCTCGATCGAGTAGCTCTCCCTGCCGTCCACGCCCACCGGCACGTCACCGGCGACCGTCACCCGGTTGAGGCGGCGCGGCTGCCCGTCGTAGTTGTCGATGGCGTAGTGCTGGGTGATCCGGTTGTCGAAGAGGACCAGCTGGTTCGGGGACCAGCGCCAGCGCAGCACGTTCTCCGGACGGGTGACGTACGCCTGGAGGAGGTCGAGGACCCTGCGGGACTCGCCCGCCGACAGACCCACGATCCGCTGGGCGAAGCCGCCGATGAACAGCCCCCGCTCGCCCGTCAGCGGATGCACGCGCACGACCGGATGGGCGGTGCGGTACTTGATGGAGGTGAACTGGGCGCGTTGCCGGGCCCGCTCCTCGTCGATGGACTCCTCCGGCACCGCGTAGTCGTAGTCGTTGGTGTGGTCGGCCCACAGGGTGTCGGCGAACAGCCGCAGCGGCTCGGGCAGGTCCCGGTAGGCGGCCGCCGCGTTGGCGATCAGCGTCTCGCCGCCGTACGGCGGGACGGTGATGCTGCGCAGGGTGCTGGCCTGCGGCGGGTCGAGGACGAACGTGACGTCGGTGTGCCAGTGGTTGGCCCTGCCCCGCTCGCTGTCGACCGGCAGCACGTTCGGGGCGCCCTCGACGGCCGGCACGGTCGGGTGGGCGGTGGTGAGGTCACCGAAGTGGCGGGCGAAGTCCTCCTGGCCCGCGTCGTCCAGGCCGACGCCGTCGAACACCAGGGCCTTGTGCTCGTTGAGGGCGGACCGCAGGGCGGTGACGGTCTCCTCGGTGAGCGGCCTGCCGATGTCCACTCCGGACACCTGGGCGCGCCGATGCGGGCGGTGACCTTGCGGATGCTGATCTCGGACATGTGCGGTGGTCCTTCCGGTGGGTGCAGCGGTGGGTGGGTCAGCTGACGGTGAGAGCGGGGGCGGGGACGGAGCCGGCGCCGGCCGGGGCCCCGGTGACGTACTGGTTGGCGGGGCGCGGAAGCCCGTAGCGCTCCCGCAGGGTCCGCCGCGGGCCGTACTCCGTGCGGAGCAGGCCGCGGGCGCGGAGGATCGGCACCACGTGGTCGACGAAGAGCTCCAGACCGGACGGCAGGACGGCGGGCATGATGTTGAAGCCGTCGGCCGCGCCCTCGGTGAACCACGTCTCGATCGCGTCGGCGACCTGCTCGGGCGTGCCGGCGAAGGTCAGATGACCGCGCCCGCCGCCGAGCCGGCCGATCAGCTCGCGGACCGTCAAATTCTCCCGCCGGGCGAGCTCGACCACGAGCGTGTAGCGGCTCTTGGCGCCCTCGATGGCACTCTCCGGGAGCAGCTCCGCGGGCAGCGGCGCGTCCAGGTCCAGCGTCCCCGGCCCGAGGTGCAGCAGGTGTTCGAGGCGGTGCAGCCCGTGCTCGTACACGATGTGGTTCTCCAGCACCTCCTCGTGGCGGCGGGCCTCGGCCTCGGTGGAGCCGATCACCGGGACGATGCCGGGCAGGATCTTGAGGTGGTCGCCGTCCCGTCCGGCCGCCCGGGCACGGGACTTGAGGTCGGAGTAGAACGCCTGTGCGTCGGCCAGGGTCTGCTGGGCGGTGAAGACGGCCTCCGCGTACCGGGCGGCGAACCGCTTGCCGTCCTGCGACGAGCCCGCCTGCACGAGGAGCGGATAGCCCTGCGGCGAACGCGGCACGTTGAGCGCGCCCTCGACGCGGAAGTGGGTGCCCCGGTGATGCGGCGGATGGATCTTGGTCTCGTCGCCCCAGACACCGGACGCCTTGTCCGCGACGACCAGGTCGTCCTCCCAGCTGTCCCAGAGCTTGAGCGCCACGTCCAGGAACTCGGCGGCCCGCTCGTAGCGCGAGGCGTGGGCGGGCTCCTCGTCGAGCCCGAAGTTGCGGGCCGCCTCCGCGCCGGCGGTGGTGACGATGTTCCAGCCGGCCCGGCCCCCGCTGAGGTGGTCCAGGGAGGCGAACCGGCGGGCCAGGTTGTAGGGCGAGTTGTACGAGGTCGACGCGGTGGCGATCAGCCCGATGTGCTCGGTGGCGGTGGCCAGCGCGGTGAGCAGGGTGATCGGTTCGAGGGCGCCGGACGGGCGCTGGCCGACGCTGCTGAACAGCACCGGGCCGTCCGCGAGGAACAGCGAGTCGAACGTCCCGCGCTCGGCGATCCGGGCCAGCTCCCGGTAGTGGCCCAGGTCGACGCTCGCGTACGGGTCGCTCTCGGGCAGCCGCCAGGAGACCTCGTGGTGCCCGGTGTTCATCAGGAAGGCGTTGAGACGCAGTTGGCGCTGTGCCGTCGGCGGCTGGGTCACTGGTGTTCCTCCGTCACGCCGAGCGCGGCGAGCAGCCGCTCCCGGTACTCACTGAAAAGGGGGTCGCGGTACGAGCGGGGATGAGCGGGTTCGATGGTCAGGTCGAGGCTGATCCGGCCGTGTTCGAGCACGAGCACCCGGTCCGCGAGCACGATCGCCTCGTCCACGTCGTGGGTGACGAGCAGCACGGAGGGCCGGTGGCGCTCCCACAGCTCGCGCAGCAGGGCGTGCATCCGGATCCGGGTCAGCGCGTCCAGCGCGCCGAACGGCTCGTCGGCGAGCAGCAGTTCCGGCTCCCGGACCAGGGAGCGTGCCAGCGCGGCGCGCTGCGCCTCACCGCCGGACAGCTCGCCCGGCCAGGCCCGTTCCCGCCCCGCGAGCCCGACCTCGGCGAGGGCGGCGCGACCGCGTTCGGCGGCTTTGGCGCCGCCCGTGCCGAGCAGCACGTTGTCGAGGACCCGCCGCCAGGGCAGCAGCCGGGAGTCCTGGAAGACGACGGACACCCGCTCGGGCGCGGTCAGTTCACCGCTGGCGGTGACCTGGTGGTCCAGGCCCGCGACGGCGCGCAGCAGGGTGCTCTTCCCGGACCCGCTGTGCCCGAGCAGGGCGGTGAACTGGCCGGCCGGAAGGTCGAGGTCGATGCCGTCGAGGACCGTACGGCCTTCGAAGGAGCGGGTCAGGCCGGTCAGGCGGACGGCGGGCGGTGCGCCGTCCAGGGTGCCGGCCGGGGCGGGGGTCAGTTGCTCAGCGCTCGTCGCCATGACAGCGCCCTCCGTTCGATGAGACGGACCACGCTGTCGGAGACCAGGCCGAACACGCCGTAGATCAGCAGACCGACCAGGATGATGTCGGTACGGCCGTAGTTCTGGGCCTGGAACATCATGTAGCCGAGTCCGCTGGTCGCGTTGATCTGCTCCAGGACGACCAGTGACAGCCAGGAACCGGTCACGCCGAGCCGCAGCCCGACGAAGAAGCCGGGCAGCGCGCCGGGGACGACGACCTGCCGGACGAACGTCAGCCTGGACAGGCCCTGGGCCTCGGCAAGTTCGACGTAGCGGCTGTCGATGCCGGACAGCGCGGCGTGCAGATTGAGGTAGACCGGGACGTAGACGACGATGGCGATGATCGCGATCTTGAACGTCTCGCCGATGCCGAGCCACAGGATGAACAGCGGGATCAGACCGAGCGTCGGCACCGCCCGGTTGAGCTGGACCGTCCCGTCGATCAGCGCGTCGCCGATGCGGCTGAGCCCGGCCGTGAGGGCGAGGACCACCCCGGCGAAGAGGCCGAGGGCGAACCCGTACGCGGCACGGCGCAGCGAGGTCAGGACATCCGTGGCGAGCGTGCCGTCGCTCCACAGCTGCCCCGTGGTGCGCACGACCGTCCAGGGGGCCGGGACGGCGCCGGGGTCGAGGGCACCGGCGGCGGACGCGACCGTCCACAGGGCGAGGACGAGGGCGGGCCCGACGAGGCGGGAGGCGGGCAGTCGTTTCCCGGGGGCGAGGCCGCGGCGACGGCCGGGCCGCCGGTCCCGGGAAGCCTTGGCGGCAACGTCCGCGGGGCCGGCGCCGGTGGCGGCGGGTGCCGGTGCGGTGGTGGTGGTCATGGCGGATCAACTCCGGTACGTCGCGGGCACGGACTTGGCGGCGAGGGCCTCGAAGCGGCGGTCGAAGAGGGATTCGACGTCGAACGCCTTCACGAAGCCGCCCTCGGCCAGCAGGTCGGCGGTCTCCTGCTCCCACCTGACCGCCTCGTCCCAGCTGGGCGGGAACAGCGGCTTGTTGGCGAGCGCGGTGATGTCCTCGGCCTGCGCGAGCGTCAGGTTCTGCGTCTTGACGTAGAACTCCCTGTTCCAGGCGTCGGGGTGCTCGTACGCCCAGACCAGGCCCTTGGCCCACCGCGGGATGTACGCGGCGACCGCCGCGGCCTTCGCGGGGTCGGCCAGCACCGTGGTGGGCGCCCACAGCAGGCTGAGCAGGTCGACGACGTCGGTCTTGATGACGTGGGCGCCCTTCGGGCCGTACTGCTTGAGGTAGGCGGGCGCCTGGCTGTTGGCGAGCGGGGCGATGTCCACCTGCCCGGACTGCAGAGCGGTGAGGAACTGGTTGCTGGTTAGCTGCACCAGGGTCACGTCGTCGTCCTTCAGACCGGCCTTCTTCAGGGCCCGCAGCAGCACGACGCCCTGGGCCTGGCCCTGGGAGAACGCCAGCTTGCGGCCCTTGAAGCCGGCGACGGACGTGATGTCGCTGCCCGGCCTGGTGGCGAAGAGGTAGTTGGGTTTGCGGGTGATGTCGATCGCGACGATCTTCGCGTCGAACCCCTGGAAGTGCGCCTGGATCGGCGGGATGCCCGCGTTGCCGGAGACTTCCAGCGACTTGGCGCGGAAGGCGTTGATGACATCAGGCTCGGCACCGACGTTCACCCAGTCGGACACGGTGAACGGCAGGCCGGACAGTCCGGCGAGCTTCAGCTGGAGCCGCTGGGCGCCCTGGAAGTCGGCGACCTTCAGGGCGACACCGGACGGCACCTTGGTGGCGAGCGGCTTGGACAGGGACTCCTCGGAGCCGGTGGCGGCGCTGCTGTCCGCGCACCCGCTCAGCCCGGCGCCCGCCGCGGCGACGCCGAGAAGGGAGGACAGGAACAGCCGGCGATCGAGACCGGACGCGGACACTGGTGGCATGACGGGACTCCGTGAGGTCGACGTGATTCCTGCGCGGCGCACGCGGGCATGACGGTGCGGCGCGGAAATTCGGTGACGATGAATTCGCTGAACCGAAAGGCAGAAAGACAGAAAGGCAGAAAGGCAGAAAGGCAGAAAGGCAGAAAGGCGGAAAGGCGGAAAGGCGGAAAGGGAGAGCCGGTGGCGCTGTGCCGTGAATGAGGGCGAGCAGCTGGAGGCGGGCGGAAGCCGGACCCGGTCAACCGGAGACGCACCGGAAGGCCTCAGCGCGTCGGCGCGACGCGGGCCCCACGGGCTCGTCCGGCGGCAACCGGCGTCCGTCCAGGCGCTGGTGACGGTCTGCCGGCCGGCGCTGGTGACGGAGTGCCGGTCACGGTCCCCGCAGGCTGTCCGACGACTCCCGGGAGGGCGCCGCGGTGACTAGCGACAGAGGGTGTGTCCGACCCGCATCAGGTCGATGACACGGCACTTCGTCAGCGGAATGCGCCGCGGAGGCGACAGCGCGCGGCCGGTCTCCAGGTCGCGGCACTGCCGCGACCGGATCACCGGGAGGAAAAGCTGCGCGCTGTTCATGGAAACAATGTTCACCGTCGCGCCCGAACGCTGTCAACGCATTCCACGTTTCCGGATTGTTTCGCCTGTACCGCGCCGGACCTGTTGGCGGGAACCTACAGCTCTGGCGTCCTCCTTCGGCTGCGGAAGGCGGCCCGTGATGCGATCCCACCTCCGTGATCAGCGTCACGCCGCTCCGGGTGTAAGGGCCCGTGTTTGTAAGAAGCGCACCAAGGCCGAGATCCCCGCTTTGTCGAGCGCTGACGGTGATCACCGGCCGGGCGCTGGGATAGCGTCGCCGTGTCCCGAACCGTCTTCCCCCGGGCTCCTCAGGAGCAAGGGGGACACCCGCACTCGCCGGAGTCCCCATGAGCACCGCTGCCGTCACCTCCCGCCCCGGCGAGGTCCTCGCCGACCTGCTCCCCGCGTCCCGCGTCCGTGACGTCGCGCTCGTGCTCGGCGGCGCCGCGCTCACCGGGCTCGCCGCCCAGCTCTCGGTGCCCGTGCCGGGCTCCCCCGTGCCGGTGACCGGTCAGACGTTCGCCGCGCTCCTGGTCGGCACCGCGCTGGGCGCCGGACGCGGCTTCCTCTCCCTCGCCGTGTACGCGCTCGTCGGCATGGCCGGCGTGCCGTGGTTCGCGGGCGGCGGCTCCGGCGCGGCCGCCCCGTCCTTCGGCTACGTCCTCGGCATGCTGCTGGCCGCCACCCTCGTGGGCGCCCTCGCCCGCCGGGGTGCCGACCGCTCCGTACTGCGCACGGCGGGCGCGATGCTGCTGGGCGAGGCGGTCATCTACGCGGTCGGCGTGCCCTACCTGGCCGCTGCCACCGGCATGTCGTTCACCGAGGCCATCGCGGCCGGCCTCACCCCGTTCCTGATCGGCGACGCGCTGAAGGCCGCCCTGGCGATGGGCGCGCTCCCCACCGCCTGGAAGTTCGCCGGAAAGAAGTGACACCGGGTCCGGGCCCGAACGCGCGGCCCGGACACCGACCGCGTGACCCGGAAGAAGCGGCATGCACCTGGCCCGCGGATCTCAGGCAAGGAGACTCGCGGGCCTTCGCATGCGCACGATCCACCGGGACTTACCTGACATTCCATGGCCCGGCTCGCGCCGCGGGCGAGAGGGCACCCGGCGGAGCCGATCCGTGACAGCCGTGTCACACTCGGACCATGCGCGTGTACCTCGGCTCCGATCATGCCGGTCTCGAACTCAAGACCCACCTCGTCGAGTGGCTCAAGTCCGCAGGCCACGAGCCCGTCGACTGCGGGCCCCACATCTACGACGCCCTGGACGACTACCCGCCGTTCTGCCTGCGCGCCGCGGAGCGCACGGCGGCCGATCCGGGGTCCCTCGGCATCGTGATCGGCGGCTCGGGCAACGGCGAGCAGATCGCCGCGAACAAGGTGGCCGGCGTCCGCGCGGCCCTCGCCTGGAGCGAGCAGACCGCGGCCCTCGGCCGCGAGCACAACGACGCGAACGTCGTGGCCGTGGGCGCCCGGATGCACACCCAGGACGAGGCGACCAAGTTCGTCGAGACCTTCCTCACGACCCCGTTCTCGGGCGACGAGCGCCACATCCGCCGCATCGACATGCTGTCGGACTACGAGACCACCCGAGAGCTCCCCCCGATCCCGCCGCACCACCCGCAGTCCTAGGGTCTTTCGTTGGGACCGGACCCCGCGAGCCCGGCGTGATCCAAACGAGAGGCCCTAGGTCCTTCGACCCCTCCGGCGTCTGAGGAGCGGGGACCGGGGCGGGAGCCCCGGGAGACGGAACGGGAAGGGGCGGAGGGGGCGAGGAGCCCGCTGCGCCCCTGGGAGGCAACAGCAGGAGGCACCGTGCCCGAGGGGCACACCATCCACCGCCTGGCCCAGGACTACCGGGCCAGGTTCGGGACACCCCGGGGCCCCGCCCGCGTCACCAGCCCCCAGGGCAGGTTCGCCCCGGCCGCCGCCCAGCTCGACGGCCACGCCCTCACCGACGCGGAAGCCCACGGCAAGCACCTCTTCCTCCGCTTCCGCCCCGCCGACTGGGTCCACATCCACCTCGGCCTCTTCGGCAAGGTGGCCTTCGGTGACGCCCCCGCCCCGCCGCCCACGGACACCGTCCGCCTCCGGCTGGCCAACGGCACCTCGTACGTGGACCTGCGCGGCCCCACCACCTGCGCACTGATCACGGACGCCGAGAAGCAGGCGATACACGACCGGCTGGGACCCGACCCGCTCCGCCCCGACGCCGGCCCCTCGGCCGCGTACCGCAGGATCTCCCGCAGCCGTACGACGATCGCCGCGCTGCTGATGGACCAGAAGGTCGTCGCGGGTGTCGGCAACGTCTACCGTGCCGAGGTCCTCTTCCGGCACGGCATCGACCCGTACCGCGCGGGGCGTGACATCACGCCCGCCGAGTGGGACGCGATCTGGGCCGACCTCGTCGGCCTGATGCGCGACGGCGTCCGCGACAACCGCATCGACACGGTCCGCCCCGAGCACACCCCCGAGGCGATGGGCCGCCCGCCGCGCGTCGACGACCACGGCGGCGAGGTCTACGTCTACCGGAGGGCGAACCTGCCCTGCCACCTCTGCGGCGCGGCGATCCGCACGGCCCCCCTCGCCGCCCGCAACCTGTTCTGGTGCCCGGACTGCCAGCGGACCTGAACACACCCGTCGCGCGTACGCCCCCTGCCCCGAGCCTGCCGGTCTAGAACCCGTGCGGCAGCCACGGCGCCACCGGCGACAGGAAGGCCGCCGACGCCTCCGCCAGCGCTCCCCGCCGCACCTCCCGCACCCGTCCGGCCGCCGCGAGCGACACCAGGGACACGCCCCCGAGATACGCCGCTCCCAACTCCCGCACGGAAAGCGCGAGATCGGGCGCGTCGTCGGTGCGCTCGCAGGCCGCGCCCTTCGCGTCGCCCGTGAGCCGCCAACGCCCCTCGTTCCAGGGACAGAAGGCGTCCTCGACGTCGAACACCACGTCCACCGGCGCCTGGTACGTCCGCGCCTGAAGCGCCCCGCCGACGTCGACCAGCCGGACGTGCAGCGAGTCCCGGACCCGCGGCGCGCACCGGCGGATGTCGGACACCCAGTGCTGCCACGCCTCGTCCATGGGCCGCCCGCGGGCGACGAGCCGCGAGGTCAGGTCGATGTCGAAGAGGAACCGCCACAACGCCGCGTGCGCCGCCGGGTCGAGCGCCTCCAGGTCGACGAGGACCACCGTCCCCTTCGGGCCCGCCGCGTCCCACTCCGGCTTGACGCGGAACCGGGCGTAACCGACGACCTCCTCGTCCCGCTCGGCGACCACGCACTGCAGCGCAGACGCCCCGTCGCGGTTGCGCTCCGGGTCCAGCAGCGCGAACCGCTCCCAGCCCGGCCCGCGCTCCGGCATCCCCGGACGGCCGGGCACCCGGCGCGCGTACACGGCCTCGCACGCGTCGAGCACGGCGGCCGGATCGGCGTAGCGCAGACGTACGTCGTCGGTACCGGACGGGACGGACAGGCCGACCCGGACGGTGTCGATCTCCGCGCTCAGATGGAGGGTGCCGATGCCGTACCCGAACCGGCCGTAGATCACCGGCTCCGACGCCGTCAGCGCGGCCAGCGGCTCACCCCATGAGCGGACGTCCTCGAGCTGCCGCCGCATCAGGGACGTCAGTACCCCGCGCCGCCGATGGGTCGCGGCGACGCCGACCATGGTGACGCCCGCCGTGGGCACCGCCGCCCCGCCGGGCACGGTCAGCCGGAAGCGGAACGCCCCCGCGGTCCCCACACAGCTGTCACCCTCCCAAGCACCCAGACAACGGTCGTACTCTGTGAGCGAGTCCCACAGCTCGCGCTCCTCGGCGGTCTCCGGAAGCCCGCCGAACGCGCGGAGCAGGGTGTCGTACCACGCGTTCCACTCGCTCTGCCGCAGTACCCGCACCTCAGTCGTCATGTGCCCATCCCTACCAGGGTGCCAGGGCGCGAGCCAGGGAATTTCTCCCTGGACGCCGGGGGTTCGAACC
Organism: Streptomyces sp. NPDC008313; assembly: GCF_042956125.1. NCBI lineage: Bacteria > Bacillati > Actinomycetota > Actinomycetes > Kitasatosporales > Streptomycetaceae > Streptomyces > Streptomyces sp. NPDC008313. The sequence continues at coordinate 108,633 of NZ_JBIBFR010000005.1, read as the reverse complement.
TGTGACGTGCGCCCTCGGAAGGGGGACAAGTGGGACCTCCCGTGCCAAGCACCTGGTCCGATGGATAGGGTCCCGAACAATGGCAGCAGGACGAGAGCGGCGCGCGGCGGCCGATACGTTCACGGCCCGGTTGAGGAAGCAGTGGCACCGGGCCCGCACAGGGCTGCGCAGATCCGCCGTGGACTACTTCCGCGGGGACGGCTCCGACTGGGTCGCCCTGGCCGGTCTCCTGCTCACCGTCCCGCTGATCGCCTCCACCACGCTCGTCAACTCCGTCTGGTGCGCGCCCGCCGCCCTGGTCCTGCCGATCGTCGCGGGCGGCCTGCTGCTGCGGCCCTCCAGCCTGCTCGGCCTCTACGCGGCCGCGGCCACCGCGCTGATAGTCGAGTCCGTGCGGCTCGGCCCGTACACGGAGGGCCCCTCCCGGGTCACCCCCGGCGTCGTCCTCGTCGTCGCGGCCTGCGGTCTCTTCGGCCTGCTCATCGCACAGTTCCGCAGCCGGGTCGGCGTGCCCTGGCGGCGCGGCGGCACCATGCTGTTCGACCTGCGTGAACGCATCCGGGTGCAGAGCAAACTCCCCAAGCTGCCGGTGGGCTGGCACCGGGAGATGGCGCTGCGCCCTGCCGGAGGGCAGTCGTTCTCGGGGGACTTCGTGGTGGCGGCCCGCACCAACGGGGGACGGACCCTGGAGGTCGTGCTCACGGATGTCTCCGGCAAGGGCATGGACGCCGGCTCGCGCGCGCTGCTGCTGTCGGGCGCGTTCGGCGGACTGCTGGGCTCACTGCCCCCGCACGCGTTCCTGCCCGCCGCGAACGGCTATCTGCTGCGCCAGGACTGGGACGAGGGTTTCGCCACCTCGATCCACCTGGTGCTCGACCTGGAGTCGGGGGACTACGAGCTGTTCTCCGCCGGGCACCCGCCGGGGCTCCAGCTCAGCGCGGGCAGCGGCCGCTGGGAGGAGAAGGTCGCGGAGGGCCCGCTCCTCGGGGTGTACGACGGCGCCCAGTTCGACCCCGTGAAGGGGGTGCTGCGCCCCGGTGACGTGCTGATGCTGTTCACGGACGGTCTGGTGGAGACGTCCGACCGGGACATAGTCGAGGGCATGGACCGGCTCACCGGCGAGGCCGACCGCTATGTCGCCGGCGGCTTCCAGGGCGCCGCCTGGCACCTCATCGAAGCGGTCGCCAAGGACGTGAACGACGACAGAGCCCTGCTGCTGATATGCCGCGAGGGGCCATCGGCCGGACGCTGAGTGCCTTCGGACGAAGGCCGAGCGCCTTCGGCCGGACGCTGAGCCTCCGGACGCCGGGCCTCCGGACGCCGGGCGCCTTCCGCCGGAGGTAGAGGTGCCGGCGCCCCGCGGGGGCACACTCGACCCATGACACACGACGATGCGCACGAGACGCCGCCGCCGCTCCTGCTCCTGTCCCTCACCGAGGTCGAGGCCGTGGCCCGCGCGGCGCACGCCGGCCAGACCGACAAGGCGGGCCGTCCGTACGCCGAGCACCTGCGGGCGGTGGCGGACGGGGTGCGCGCCGGGGGAGGCGACGACGAACTCGTCGCGGCGGCCTGGCTGCACGACGCGGTCGAGGACGAGGCGCTCACCGAGGACTGGCTCCGCGAGGCCCCGCTGACCCCCTGTACGAAGGACGTCGTACGGGCGGTCACCAAGCGGGCGGGGGAGACCCCGGAGGCGTACGCGGGACGGATACTCGCGACGCCGGGTGCGCTCCTGGTCAAGAAGGCGGACCTCGCGCACAACGCCGACCCGGCCCGGCTGGCCGTACTCGACGAGCACACCCGCGCGCGGCTCACCAAGAAGTACGCCACCATGCGGGCGCTGCTGGGCCTCGGGACCGTGTGAGCGCGGACACGAGGGCGCGGACCGGTTCTCCCGGCCCGCGCCCTCGTGTCCGTACGCGTCCTCGTGTCCCCGCGCCGCCTCGTCCTCGTTCCCGTTCTCTTCCCGGTCCGGGGCTCAGGCCCTCGCCCGCTCGCGGGACTCGGCCCGCGACCGCTCGCGGGCGAGCTCGGCGGCGTCCCGCTTGAAGGCCCACTCCATCTTCGGCTCCATCGCGAAGCGGAAGAGGCGCTGGACCGGCGGGGTGCACAGCGCGGTGATGAGCGCCGCCGCGAAGACGGTCAGGAAGACCTCGCCGAGCGGGTGGTGCAGCCACGTGTAGGTGTCGTACCAGCCCCAGATGCGGGAGCCCTTGGCGACGAAGCCGTGCAGCAGATAGCCGTACAGCGTGCCCGCGCCCAGCACCGTGAACCACGTCCTGCGGCGCGGTACCCAGGCGAAGAAGCAGGCCGTGAGCACCATGGAGCAGCCGAAGAGGGCGAGCGTCATCACCACGCCGGTCCACCACGGATGCCCCAGCTCCTGGGTGCTGTCCCGGTGGTAGAACCAGGTCGACGCCATCCGCGGGGCGGCCCAGTAGGCCACGGCCAGGGCGGCCGCGAAGACCGGGACCGACAGGATCCGCACCTCACGGCGCCGGACCAGCTGGAAGTGCTCCGGCTTCAGGACCAGGCCGACGACGAAGAACGGCAGGAACTGCAGGACCCGTTGCAGATCGAGGTCGTCACCGATGTCCGGGGAGACCGTGGCCAGCACGGCGATCGCGAGGGCGAGCGGGACCGGCCGCCGCACGATCTTCCACAGCGGGGTGGTCAGCCGCCATATGAACAGTGCGACCAGGAACCAGGTGAGATACCAGGGGTCGAGCAGGCTGATCGGGTGGGACGGATCGTCGTCGGCCCACCGCTTGAAGAGGGAGTACGCGACCTCGAAGACCACATAGGGGACGGCGACGCCGGTCACCAGTCGTCTGAGCCGGTCGGGCCGCATGTCGAAGCTGCGGGAGAAGTAGCCGGAGATGACGATGAACGCCGGCATGTGGAAGGTGTAGACGACCATGTACAGCGCCTCGGCGCTGCGGCTGTAGTCGGTCAGCGGCTCCCAGGCGTGGCCCATCGCGACGAGCACGATCGCCAGGTACTTCGCGTTGTCGAAGAACGCGTCGCGCGGTGCGGCCCGGCCGGCACCGGGCGACGAGGCGCCCGAGGTCTCGGGGGACGACTGCGGCGGGCGCGGGCTCGGCACTCCCTCCGCCGGCGGCTGGACCGGAGGGAGCGGCGCTTTGTGTTGACCGTACGGTCGCAACGAGTTCGTCACGGACCCTCCCACCAGGACCTCGGCAAGACGGACCGTGACCTCGCTGCGCTTGCGGGGGACGAGGCAGCGTGAAACATCTCAGGCACCCTAGCGTTATCTGTGGGATTCCGTAAAACCCTCTTCTGGATTCATGGTTATCGCCTGCGTCTACCCCGGATTTGACGAAGTGCACCTGCTGATCCGCACGTTGGTCGTCATGCCATCAGAGGGCGTTACGTCCGGATACATCCCGACTAAAAGGTGCATAACACTCGCGGGCGACTCCAGTGGATTGTCCGCTTCCGCCTGTCTTCGACGGTCGGTTACGCGCTTCGGCGGGAGTCTGTTCACATCCTGCGATGTGCCTGTCGCAACAATTCGAATTACCTGCGAACAGGATGTGTGGGCATGGAAACGATCAGTCTGAATTCGCTGTGCGGGTACACCCTCGAATTGCTGTGCGGGGACCGGCCGTTCGCCCGCGCCGAGGCGGTGCGGCCGGGCGGACCGGATGCGCGCGTGACCGATGATGTGTCACGCGCCGCATACGGGAGCCCTGTTGGTGGCACGATGGTTCTGGCGGGGGTGCGAGGGGCTGCATCCCCGGGCCGGGAGAGTGGACCGACCGTAGGGTGTGATCAGTTGTGGCCATTTCGCTGTCAGTGGTGCTGCTGTTGGCGATCATCCTGGTGGTGTTGCTCCGAGGGGGATCGATCAAGCCGGGTCCCGCCGTCGTGGCGGTGCTCTTCGGCTTCTTCCTGGCGTCGACCGGCATGGCCCCGTCCATCAACCGGTTCCTCAACTCGTTGGCCGAGACGATCAACCAGATCAGCTTCTGACCGCCCGGGCCGCCGGCCCGCTCGCCGGCCCTCCCGTCCGCCGGAACCGGACCGGCACCGCCGGCGCGCCGCGCGCCCGCGCCCGGGGGGGAACGCATCAGGGCCAGGCGGAGGAATGATCCTCCGGCCTGGCCCTGAGCCGTGTGGAGCGGGCGACGGGAATCGAACCCGCGTAGCTAGTTTGGAAGACTAGGGCTCTACCATTGAGCTACGCCCGCACAGGTCGCGCCGCAGGTCAGTGACCGCGGCACAGGAGGCATCGTAGCGGGTCGCACCCCCTCGCCGCACACCCGTTGCCCGCGCCGCCCCGGCCGCCGCCATCCGTGCCGCTCACGTGCGCCGTACGCGCCGGTCCCGGCACGCCGGTCGCGGTGCGCCGTGCACGCCGGTCCCGGTGCTCTGTACGCGCCGGTCCCGCGCTCGCGCGCGCCCGTGAAAGCGGGGCGGCCGCACAGTCCGGGGGCATGTACCCTACGTGTCGCACCGACGGGGTGTGGCGCAGCTTGGTAGCGCGTCCGCTTTGGGAGCGGAAGGCCGTGGGTTCAAATCCCGCCACCCCGACCAGCACGGTCCTGTGACCGGCATCGTCCTGCCCGGAGCACCGCCGGGAATGCGCGGGTCCGAAGATCGCCTTTTGGGGCGTGTACCACCTGCGGCTACTATGCAGACTGCGCGCCCGTGTGTCTGCACTCCCACGTCTCTCAGGGGCCGCGAATCCGCCGAAGGACTGCCCGGCCGGGCAGAACACCTGGGCAGAACCCCAAGCAGTCAGCCACAAGGAGACCGAACCGTGAAGAGCGCCGTGGAGACCCTGAACCCGACTCGGGTTCGGCTCACTGTCGAGGTGCCCTTCGAGGAGCTCAAGGACAGCCTCGACGCGGCGTACAAGAAGATCAACCAGCAGGTCACGGTGAAGGGCTTCCGGAAGGGCAAGATCCCGGCGCGCGTCATCGACCAGCGGTTCGGTCGCGGCGCCGTGCTCGAAGAGGCCGTCAACGACGCGCTCCCGAAGTTCTACACCGAAGCGGTCAACGAGGCTGAGCTGAACGTCCTCGGCCAGCCCGAGGTCGACATCACCGAGCTGAAGGACGGCGAGACGCTGAACTTCACCGCCGAGGTCGACGTCCGCCCGTCCATCGAGATCCCGGACTACTCCGGCATCGAGGTCGAGGTCGACGCCGTCTCGGTCAGCGACGAGGACGTCGACAAGGCCGTCGAGGAGCTCCGTGAGCGCTTCGCCTCGACCTCCCCGGTCGAGCGTGCCGCCCAGGACGGCGACGTCGTCACCCTCGACCTGGAGGCCAAGGTCGACGGCGAGGTCCTCGAGGACGGAGTCGCCTCCGGCGTCTCCTACACCATCGGCTCGGGCGAGCTGCTCGACGGCGTCGACGCCGCCGTGACGGGCGTGGAGGCCGGTGGCGAGGCCACCTTCACCTCCGAGCTCAAGGGCGGCTCGGCGGCCGGCAAGGAGGCCGAGGTCACCGTCAAGGTCACCCAGGTCGCCGCGCGCGAGCTGCCCGGGCTGGACGACGACTTCGCCCAGCTCGCCTCCGAGTTCGACACCCTGGAGGAGCTGCGCGCGGACAGCCGCAAGCGCCTCGAGAACATGAAGCAGTACGACCAGGCCACGCAGGCCCAGGAGCGCGTCCTGGAGAAGCTGCTCGAGCTGGTCGAGGTCCCGGTCCCCGAGAAGCTGCTCGAGGACGAGATCAACACCCGTAAGCACAACCTCGAGCACCACCAGCTCGGCCAGATGGGCCTCGACCTCGAGAAGTACCTCGAGATCCAGGGCAAGACGGTCGAGGAGTTCGACGCCGAGACCAAGGAAGCCGCGGTCAAGGGCATCAAGACGCAGTTCGTCCTCGACGAGCTCGTCAACAAGGAGAAGCTCAACGTCAACCAGGAGGAGCTCACCGAGCACCTCATGCGGCGCGCGGCCTCCTCCGGCATGTCCCCCGACCAGTTCGCCCAGGCGGTCGTCGAGGGCGGCCAGGTCCCGATGCTCGTCGGCGAGGTCGCCCGCGGCAAGGCCCTCGCGGTCGTCGTCGAGGCCGCCACGGTCAAGGACACCAACGGCGAGGTCGTCGACCTGGACGACGACGAGGACGAGGAGACCCCCGAGACGGCCGAGGCCGTCGAGGCGGCGACCGAGACCCCCGCCGAGGAGAAGCCGGAGGCCTGAGCCTCCGCTCCCCGCACCACGACCGGGCCCCGGACCGCCGAAAGGCGGCCCGGGGCCCGTCCCCGTTCCCACCCACAAGCCGCCCCACCGCGGCCACGGAGAAACGCCGTGCCCGGCCTCGGCGACCCCGCACCCGCCGACACGGCCAGTAGACGCCCCTCAGGGGCGCGGGGAACGGCACGCCCGCCCCCCGGCCACCCCGCACCCGCCGAACGGCGAGAGGCACCCTCAGGGGCGCGGGGAACGGCGCGCCCAGCCCCCACCCACCCGCACCCGGCGAACGACGAGAGGCGCCCCTCAGGGGCGCCTCTCGGAACGGCGCGCTCAACCCCCACCCACCCGCACCCGGCTCCCCCGCAAGAAGGCCCCCCGGGGGGACGCGGGGAGACGCGGGAAACCACGCGAAGTCCCGCACCCCCCCAGAAGGGCTCGCCCCGCCCCCGCGGGGGACCCCCGGGCCCGCCCCCGCCCACAGGGGGCAGGCCCCCGCCCCCGCCCCCTCACCCCTAAAGCCCAGCGCAGCGCATGCGCTCACAGCGAACAGTTCCCTCTGCGGGATTCCCCGGAGACACCCGCGCGTTAGGGTCCATGAATACGAGGGCAGGGGAGTCCCCGAAGCCGCCCCCAGCGGTGCGTACCGGGGTCCCACGCCCCAGCAGAAGACGTGAGACGGCCCGGCGCCGTCGTAAGACGAGCAGGTGGATACGTGACGAATCTGATGCCCTCCGCCGCCGGCGAGCCCTCCATCGGTGGTGGCCTCGGCGACCAGGTCTACAACCGGCTGCTCAACGAGCGGATCATCTTCCTCGGCCAGCCGGTCGACGACGACATCGCGAACAAGATCACCGCACAGCTGCTGCTCCTTGCCTCAGACCCGGACAAGGACATCTACCTCTACATCAACAGCCCCGGCGGTTCGATCACGGCCGGTATGGCGATCTACGACACCATGCAGTACATCAAGAACGACGTGGTGACCATCGCCATGGGCATGGCGGCCTCGATGGGCCAGTTCCTGCTCAGCGCCGGCACCCCCGGCAAGCGCTTCGCGCTGCCGAACGCCGAGATCCTGATCCACCAGCCCTCGGCCGGCCTCGCCGGTTCCGCCTCGGACATCAAGATCCACGCCGAGCGGCTGCTGCACACCAAGAAGCGGATGGCGGAGCTGACCGCCTTCCACACCGGCCAGACGGTGGAGCAGGTCACCATCGACTCGGACCGCGACCGCTGGTTCGACCCGATCGAGGCCAAGGAGTACGGCCTCATCGACGACATCATGCCCACCGCTGCCGGTATGCCGGGCGGCGGCGGTACCGGGGCCGCTTAGCAGCACGGGCCGGCCGCACGCCGGCGTACGCGCTCAAGCACCCCAGCCGACCGCCTCGGCCCCTTTCAGGCTTATCAGGAGACACACAGTGAACGACTTCCCCGGCAGCGGCCTCCTCGGCCGTGCGCAGGCCGAGTACACCGGTCCTCGCGCCGAGTCCCGCTACGTCATCCCGCGCTTCGTCGAGCGCACCTCGCAGGGTGTGCGCGAGTACGACCCGTACGCGAAGCTCTTCGAGGAGCGCGTGATCTTCCTCGGCGTGCAGATCGACGACGCCTCCGCCAACGACGTCATGGCGCAGCTGCTGTGCCTGGAGTCGATGGACCCCGACCGTGACATCTCGGTCTACATCAACAGCCCCGGCGGCTCCTTCACGGCGCTCACCGCGATCTACGACACGATGCAGTTCGTGAAGCCGGACATCCAGACGGTCTGCATGGGTCAGGCGGCCTCGGCCGCGGCGATCCTCCTGGCCGCCGGCACGCCGGGCAAGCGCATGGCCCTTCCGAACGCGCGTGTCCTGATCCACCAGCCCTACAGCGAGACCGGCCGGGGCCAGGTCTCCGACCTCGAGATCGCGGCGAACGAGATCCTCCGGATGCGTGCGCAGCTGGAAGAGATGCTGGCCAAGCACTCGACCACACCGATCGAGCAGATCCGCGAGGACATCGAGCGCGACAAGATCCTCACGGCCGAGGACGCGCTCCAGTACGGCCTGGTCGACCAGATCATCTCCACCCGCAAGTTGAACAATTCCGCTGTCGTCTGACGACCGCTGTATCGTCTGCCGCTCGTCCGCGGCCCCCTTGGCGCGGTCCACGACAAAGTGAACCGCGCCAAGGGGGGCCCGAACGGGGGGCTCGGCAAGGTACCGTCGGACATAAGGCAGCACCAGGAGCCGCTGGACCTAGGCGTCTCCCAGGCGAAGGGGAAGCACACCGTGGCACGCATCGGTGACGGCGGCGATCTGCTCAAGTGCTCGTTCTGTGGCAAGAGCCAGAAGCAGGTCAAGAAGCTCATCGCAGGCCCCGGTGTGTACATCTGCGACGAGTGCATCGACCTCTGCAACGAGATCATCGAGGAAGAACTCGCGGAGACGAGCGAGGTCCGCTGGGAGGAGCTCCCGAAGCCCCGCGAGATCTACGAGTTCCTCGAGGGCTACGTGGTCGGGCAGGAGCCCGCGAAGAAGGCCCTGTCGGTCGCGGTGTACAACCACTACAAGCGCGTCCAGGCCGGTGAGAACGGCGGAGGGCAGGGCCGCGAGGACGCCATCGAGCTGGCGAAGTCGAACATCCTGCTGCTGGGCCCCACGGGCTCCGGCAAGACCCTCCTCGCGCAGACCCTGGCCCGGATGCTGAACGTGCCGTTCGCCATCGCGGACGCCACGGCGCTCACCGAGGCGGGGTACGTCGGCGAGGACGTCGAGAACATCTTGCTGAAGCTCATCCAGGCCGCTGACTACGACGTCAAGAAGGCCGAGACGGGCATCATCTACATCGACGAGATCGACAAGGTGGCCCGCAAGAGCGAGAACCCGTCGATCACGCGCGACGTGTCGGGCGAGGGCGTCCAGCAGGCCCTGCTGAAGATCCTCGAGGGCACCACGGCCTCGGTCCCGCCGCAGGGCGGCCGCAAGCACCCGCACCAGGAGTTCATCCAGATCGACACGACGAACGTCCTGTTCATCGTGGGCGGCGCCTTCGCGGGCCTGGAGAAGATCATCGAGTCCCGGGCCGGTGCGAAGGGCATCGGCTTCGGCGCGACGATCCGCTCCAAGCGGGAGATCGAGTCGAAGGACCAGTTCGAGGCGGTCATGCCGGAGGACCTGGTCAAGTTCGGCATGATCCCCGAGTTCATCGGCCGTCTGCCCGTCATCACCTCCGTGCACAACCTGGACCGCGAGGCGCTCCTGCAGATCCTCGTCGAGCCGCGCAACGCCCTGGTCAAGCAGTACCAGCGCCTGTTCGAACTCGACGGCGTCGAGCTGGACTTCGAGCGCGAGGCCCTGGAGGCCATCGCCGACCAGGCCATCCTCCGCCAGACCGGCGCCCGCGGCCTGCGCGCCATCATGGAGGAGGTCCTCCAGGCGGTGATGTACGAGGTCCCGTCCCGCAAGGACGTGGCCCGCGTCGTCATCACGGCGGACGTCGTCCTGTCCAACGTGAACCCCACCCTGATCCCGAGGGACGCCCGCGGCCGAGGCTCGGGCGAGCAGAAGACGGCGTAACCGCCGCTACGGACACACGGGGGCGCCCGGCGAAATCAATCTCGCCGGGCGCCCCCGTCTGTCGGTAGGGATGCCGGCATTCGGTTTCTCGATCTTCGGCATCCGGCCGCGACGACTTCGCGCCAGTCTCGAGTGACGCCGAGAATGCTGATCGTTCTCTGTGATCTTATGAAGCCGACCTGATCAGCTACTCGTTCGAGTGGCTGATGCAATGAAACGGGAGGCATGCGTGAAGGCGCAGAAGATCAAGAGAATCGTGGCGACAGCAAGTGTGGTCGCGGCCGTGGGCGTCGTGCCACTCGTGACGGCCACGCCGGCCAGTGCCAGTCAGAGCGCGTGCGCGAACTACATCGGCAGCAAGGGGTATGCCGTTGGCCCCAAGGTGAAGGCCGCATGTAGCTACCGTGCCATATACACGCCGATCGGGGCTGATGCGCCGAATCCATTCTGCGTCATGGCACTGGAGAACATCAGAGTGAAGCCGTCGCATGCCACCGCGGCTTGCCAACGTGCCTGAGAGCTCGACTCGGAGGCAGTGACCTGCGCCGGACGGGCGCAGGCGAAATGGGGCTCGGCCAACTGGCCGAGCCCCATGGTTCGAGATCCTGCCGTGGTGAACGACGTCAGGCCTTGACGCGGACTTCCTTGCGGAACTTGGCCGTCATGTCGGCCGCGCTGCTCAGGTCGGCGTCCTTACCGGCCATGGCGTTGGCCATGTCGACGGAGATGACGACGCCGAGGGTGCTGTGGTCACCCCAGATGCAGATGGGGACGCTGATCTCCTTGGGGCCGGAGGACGAGCCGCTCGACGACGAGTCACCCTTGAACTTCGTCTCCTGGCACTTGAGGACAGCCCCGTCGAGAGAGCTGGGCTCGAAGGCCTTCGGGCTGCCCACGACCTCGCCCGAGTCCGAGTCCTTGCCCGACTCCTTCTTCATCTCGGCGAACATGGCATCGACGACCGACTCGGGGTCGTCGATGTCGCCGTACACGCCCATGAAGTTGATGGCCCTCAAGGCAAGCGGGTTGCTCTCGTCCCCGGTCTGGTACCCGGCGTGCACATCCTTGGCGTTCTTGACGCCGTGCTTCTCGGCGTCCTTGATGTCGCTCTCGTCGAAGCCGCCGCTGTCGGCGTCGTCGGCCTTCTTGTACTCGCCCAGCACCGTCTCCGGCGTCGTGAGCTTGTGGGGGCCGTCGTCCGCGATGTCGGAGCCGCCGCCGCTGCCGCCGAGGACGAAGTACGCGCCGACCGCGATCGCCGCGACGACCGCCACGGCGCCGATGATCAGGCCCGTCTTCTTCTTGCCGCCGCCCGGGGCGGGCGGCTGCGGGACGGCGCCGTAGGGCTGCTGGCCGTACGGGGGCTGCTGGGGCGGGACGCCCTGAGGGGCCTGCTGCGGGTAGCCGTAGCCGGGCTGGGCCGGCGGAGCCTGCTGCGGGTAGCCGTAACCGGGCTGGGGGGCCGGCGGCTGCTGACCGCCGTAGCCGGGCTGAGGGGCCTGCGGCTGCTGGCCGTAGGGGCCCGGCTGACCGTACGGTCCGGGCTGCTGGGGCTGCCCGCCGTACGGGCCCGGCTGGTTGTGACTCATTCCTGGGTTCCCCTCCAGATGCTTATGCGTTACGAACATCCTGGCGTACGCACCGACGGCCGGGGCTACCCGGGGTCGCACCGTTACCGAACAAACGCGTTTCGGGACGGCCCCGTGACACCTCTAAACTGAGCGCGTGACCGAGAACTCTCAGCAGCCGCCATCAGCGTCCACTCCCGAACTGCCGACCCAGTACGCGCCGGCCGAGGTAGAGGGGCCGCTGTACGAGCGCTGGGTGGAACGGGGTTACTTCGAGGCCGACGCGAAGAGCGAGAAGCCGCCGTACACCGTCGTCATCCCGCCGCCGAACGTCACGGGCAGCCTCCACCTGGGGCACGCCTTCGAGCACACCCTCATCGACGCCCTGACCCGCCGCAAGCGCATGCAGGGGTACGAGACGCTGTGGCAGCCGGGCATGGACCACGCCGGCATCGCCACGCAGAACGTCGTCGAGAGGGAGCTGGCCAAGGAGGGCAAGTCCCGCCACGACCTGGGCCGGGAGGCGTTCGTCGAGCGCGTCTGGCAGTGGAAGGGCGAGTCGGGCGGCCAGATCTCCGGGCAGATGCGCCGCCTCGGCGACGGCGTCGCCTGGTCCCGTGAGCGCTTCACCATGGACGAAGGGCTCTCCCAGGCCGTCCAGACCATCTTCAAGCGGCTCTACGACGACGAGCTGATCTACCGCGCCGAGCGCATCATCAACTGGTGCCCGCGCTGCCTGACCGCGATCTCCGACATCGAGGTCAACTACCAGGACGACGACGGCGAACTCGTCTCCATGAAGTACGGCGAGGGCGAGGACACCATCGTCGTCGCCACCACCCGCGCCGAGACGATGCTCGGCGACACCGCCGTCGCCGTCCACCCCGAGGACGAGCGCTACAGGCACCTCGTCGGCAAGCTCATCAAGCTGCCGCTGACCGACCGCTCCATCCCGGTCGTCGCCGACGAGCACGTCGACCCCGAGTTCGGCACCGGCGCCGTCAAGGTGACCCCGGCCCACGACCCGAACGACTTCGAGATCGGCCAGCGCCACGACCTGCCGTCCATCGCCGTGATGGACGAGCACGCCGTCATCACCGCGCACGGCCCCTTCCAGGGCCTGGACCGCCTCGAGGCCCGCTCCGCCATCGTCGCCGCGCTGCGCGCCGAGGGCCGGATCGTCGCCGAGAAGCGCCCCTACGTCCACTCCGTCGGCCACTGCTCGCGGTGCAGCACCACCATCGAGCCGCGCCTGTCCATGCAGTGGTGGGTCAAGGTCGGCCCGCTGGCGAAGGCCGCGGGCGACGCCGTCCGCGACGGCCGGGTCAAGATCCACCCGCAGGAGATGGAGAAGCGGTACTTCGACTGGGTCGACAACCTGCACGACTGGTGCATCTCGCGGCAGTTGTGGTGGGGCCACCGCATCCCCGTCTGGTACGGCCCCGAAGGCGAGGTCGTCTGTGTCGGCCCCGACGACGAGGCGCCCACCGGCGAGGGCTGGCGCCAGGACACCGACGTCCTGGACACCTGGTTCTCCTCCGGCCTGTGGCCGTTCTCCACGCTCGGCTGGCCCGAACAGACCGAGAGCCTCGCGAAGTTCTACCCGAACTCGGTCCTGGTCACCGGCTACGACATCCTCTTCTTCTGGGTCGCCCGGATGATGATGTTCGGCCTGTACGCGATGGACGGCACCCCGCCGTTCCACACCATCGCCCTGCACGGCATGGTCCGCGACCAGTTCGGCAAGAAGATGTCGAAGTCCTTCGGCAACGCGGTCAACCCGCTGGACTGGATGGACAAGTACGGCTCCGACGCGCTGCGGTTCACGCTCGCGCGCGGCGCCAACCCCGGCGTCGACGTGCCGATCGGCGAGGACTGGGTCCAGGGCTCCCGGAACTTCGCCAACAAGGTCTGGAACGCCACCCGGTTCGCGCTGATGAACGGCGCGACCGTCGAGGGCGAACTGCCGCCCGCCGAGAAGCTGTCGGCCACCGACCGCTGGATCCTGTCCCGGCTGAACGCCACGGTCGCCGAGGTCGACGCGCTCTACGACGACTACCAGTTCGCGAAGCTGTCCGACGCCCTGTTCCACTTCGCCTGGGACGAGGTCTTCGACTGGTACCTCGAACTGTCCAAGACGACGTTCATGGGCGGAGGCGAGCCGGCGAAGGTCTCCGGGCGCGTCCTCGGCGAGGTCCTGGACGTCACGCTGCGGCTGCTGCACCCGGTCGTGCCGTTCGTGACGGAGACCCTGTGGACCACGCTCACGGGCGGCGAGTCGGTCGTCGTCGCCGAGTGGCCGTCCGACAGCGGTTTCCGTGACGCCGGTGCGGAGCGGGAGATCGGGACGCTGCAGCAGGTCATCACCGAGGTCCGCCGTTTCCGCGCCGACCAGGGCCTGCAGCCCGGCCAGCGCGTCCCCGCCCGGCTCACCCTGGACGGTACGGCGCTGGCACCGCACGAGGCGGCCATCCGGCAGCTGCTGCGGCTCCAGCCGGAGGGCGAGGGCTTCACCGCGACCGCGACCCTGCCGGTCGGCGGTGCCACGGTGGCGCTCGACCTCTCGGGGACGATCGACGTCGCCGCCGAGCGGAAGCGGCTCGCCAAGGACCTCGCGTCGGCGGAGAAGGAGAAGGCGCAGGCCGACGCCAAGCTCGGCAACGAGGCGTTCCTCGCGAAGGCACCGGATCACGTGGTCGACAAGATCCGCGGCCGGCTCGCCAAGGCGGACGAGGACATCGCCCGCATCACCGACCAGCTGGAGCGGCTGCCGCAGGCCTGACCGGCGTTTCGTCAGGGGTGGAGGCCCGCCGCGCCCGCGGCGGGCCTCCACCCCTTCGCCCTGCCCGCACCCGCGGTCCGGCCGCCCCGCACCAGGGCCCGCGCCCCGCTCCCCGGCCGCCGGAGGGGGCAAAACCCATGGGGCCCGCCGGCCCTCCGTAGACTGGTCCCGTGAGCCAGCTCCCCCCGCATGACGCAAGCGACCCCGACCCGCTCGACCCCTTCGACGAACTCGTCGCGAACGAGACCGACCGGGACCCCGACCTCGCCGTGATCGAGGCCGGCAGCCGCACCCTGCGCGCCCAGGGCGGCCCGCCGCAGGCCGAGGTGCCCGCGCGCCCCGCCGACCCCGAGGTCGCCGAGGCGCTGCGCGAGGTCGAGACGGAGCTCGCCGGCCGCTGGGGCGAGACCAAGCTGGAGCCCTCCGTCAGCCGGATCGCCGCGCTGATGGATCTGCTCGGCGAGCCGCAGCGCGCCTACCCCTCGATCCACATCACGGGGACGAACGGCAAGACGTCCACGGCCCGCATGATCGAGGCCCTCCTCGGCGCCTTCGAGCTGCGCACCGGCCGCTACACCTCGCCGCACGTCCAGTCCGTCACCGAGCGCATCAGCCTGGACGGCGCGCCGGTGTCGGCGGAGCGGTTCATCGAGACGTACACCGACATCAAGCCGTACGTCGAGATGATCGACGCCCAGCAGGAGTACCGGCTGTCCTTCTTCGAGGTGCTCACCGGGATGGCCTTCGCGGCCTTCGCGGACGCGCCCGTCGACGTGGCCGTCGTCGAGGTCGGCATGGGCGGCAGCTGGGACGCGACGAACGTCATGGACGGCGACGTCGCCGTGCTCACCCCCATCGACCTGGACCACACGGACCGGCTCGGCACCACCCCCGGTGAGATCGCCGTGGAGAAGTCGGGCATCGTCAAGCAGGGCGCGACCGTGATCCTGGCGCAGCAGCCGGTGGACGCGGCCCAGGTGGTGCTGAAGAAGGCCGTCGAGGCCGACGCGACCGTGGCCCGCGAGGGCCTGGAGTTCGGTGTCGTGTCCCGGCAGGTCGCCGTGGGCGGCCAGGTCCTGACGCTGCGCGGCCTCGGCGGGGAGTACGAGGAGGTCTTCCTCCCGCTGCACGGCCCCTACCAGGCGCACAACGCGGCGGTGGCGCTCGCCGCGGTCGAGGCGTTCTTCGGCGTGGGCGCCGCCCGCGCCGAGCGGCTCGACATCGACACCGTCCGCAAGGCGTTCGCCGCGGTCACCTCGCCCGGCCGTCTGGAGGTCGTACGCCGCTCGCCGACCGTCGTCCTGGACGCCGCGCACAACCCGGCGGGGGCGCGGGCCACCGCCGAGGCCGTCCGCGAGGTCTTCGACTTCAGCCGGCTGATCGGTGTGGTGGGCGCGAGCGCCGACAAGAACGTACGGGGGCTGCTGGAAGCCTTCGAACCGATCTTCGCCGAGGTCGTCGTGACGCAGAACTCCAGTCACCGCGCGATGGACGCCGACGAGCTGGCGCAGATCGCCGTCGACGTCTTCGGCGAGGACCGGGTCCAGGTCGAGCCGCGCCTCGACGACGCCCTGGAGGCCGCGATCACGCTCGCCGAGGAGGAGGGCGAGTACGCGGGCGGCGGCGTCCTCGTCACCGGCTCCGTCATCACCGTGGGCGAGTCCCGACTGCTCCTGGGGAGGGGCTGACCCGTGCGTACGCTCTGTGCCTCGACCCTGATCGGCGAGTTCTTCGTCATCGGCTTCGCCGGTCTGGTCGCGATGAAGGACCCGGACCTCACCATGGGCACGGTCTGGACCGTCAGCGGTGTCGCGATGTTCCTGTGCCTGGTGCTGTGCGGCCTGATCACCCGCCCCGGCGGCGTCGCGCTCGGCTGGGCCCTGCAGATCGCCCTGATCGCCTCGGGTCTCGCTGTGCCGGCCATGTTCTTCATGGGCGCGGTCTTCGCGGCCCTGTGGTGGGCGTCGGTGCACTACGGCCGCAAGATCGACGAGGCGAAGGCCCGGTTCGCGGCGATGTCCGAGGCGGCCGCCGCGACGGGATCCGCGGCCGGGACCTCCGGTACCTGACTCTGCGTGACGCCCGCCCGGACACGCCCTGTAGCCTCGGTCCTCCGCACCATGTGACCGAAGGAGCCACCACAGTGAGCCAGCGCACCCTCGTCCTGCTCAAGCCCGACGCCGTCCGTCGCGGCCTGACCGGCGAGATCATCAGCCGTATCGAGCGCAAGGCCGGCTGGAGCATCACCGCGCTGGAACTGCGCACGCTGGACCAGGACACCCTGGAGCAGCACTACGGCGAGCACAAGGGCAAGCCCTTCTACGAGCCCCTCGTCGCGTTCATGGCCTCCGGCCCCGTCGTCGCCCTCGTCGTCGAGGGCGAGCGGGTCATCGAGGGCGTCCGCGCCCTCGCCGGTCCGACCGACCCGGTCGCCGCCGCGCCCGGTTCCATCCGGGGCGACTTCGGGGTGATCGTCCGGGAGAACCTGATTCACGCGTCCGACTCCGAGGAGTCCGCCGAGCGCGAGCTGAAGATCTTCTTCCCCGGCCGCGCGTGAGCGTCGCCGCACACACAGTGAGGTGAGGGGCCTCGTGGCCGGGGGCCGGGGGAGTGCCCAGAAATTTATCTCCTGACGGCCCGTCACCTCACCGGGGCCCTCGGCCGGGGACGGCCGTGAGAATTCGGCCGTCCCGCGGCATATGGGTGCCGATCGGGGGAACGGATGCCCCCGATGGCCCGTCTCCACAAGCGAGAGGGCTCGTCGTCTGCTGACAATGGCGAAGACCCTCGCACAGTGCTCGTGCAGGCGCGTCTACGATGGAGCCTTCACGTCACAGCACCCACCCTCGCCGACCTGAAAAGCCATCAAACGCTCCACTTGGGAAGGCCAGACGAATCCTGATGGGGAACTCAATGTCGTTCATCGGCCGTGACATGGCTGTCGACCTCGGGACCGCCAACACGCTGGTGTACGTCAGGGGTCGGGGGATCGTACTCAACGAGCCGTCCGTCGTCGCGATCAACACCAACACCGGTGGCATCCTCGCGGTCGGCGCGGAGGCGAAGAAGATGATCGGGCGGACCCCGGGCAACATCGTCGCCGTGCGTCCGCTGAAGGACGGCGTGATCGCCGACTTCGAGATCACCGAGCGCATGCTCCGCTACTTCATCCTGAAGATCCACAAGCGGCGCTACCTCGCCCGCCCCCGTGTCGTCGTCTGCGTGCCCTCCGGCATCACTGGAGTCGAGCGCCGCGCCGTCATCGAGGCCTCCTCGCAGGCCGGCGCCCGCCAGGTGCACATCATCGAGGAGCCCATGGCCGCGGCCATCGGCTCCGGCCTGCCGGTCCACGAGGCCACGGGCAACATGGTGGTGGACATCGGCGGCGGCACCACGGAGGTCGCGGTCATCTCGCTCGGCGGCATCGTGACCGCGCAGTCCATCCGCGTCGCGGGCGACGAACTGGACAACGCGATCATCCAGCACATCAAGAAGGAGTACAGCCTCCTTCTCGGTGAGCGGACGGCCGAGCAGATCAAGATCACGATCGGCTCGGCGTACGACCTCGACAACGACGAGCACACCGAGATCCGCGGCCGCGACCTGGTGTCCGGCCTGCCGAAGACCGTGGTCATCTCCGCCGCCGAGGTCCGCAAGGCCATCGAGGAACCGGTCAACGCGATCGTCGACGCCGTGAAGACCACCCTCGACAAGTGCCCGCCGGAGCTCTCCGGTGACGTCATGGACCGCGGCATCGTGCTGACCGGCGGCGGGGCCCTGCTGCGCGGCCTCGACGAGCGGCTGCGCCGTGAGACGGGCATGCCGATCCACATCGCGGAAGATCCGCTGGACAGCGTGGCGCTCGGCTCCGGCAAGTGTGTCGAGGAGTTCGAGGCGCTTCAGCAGGTTCTCGACGCCCAGCCGCGCAGATGACGTAACTCTTCGATTCCGCCGTACGAGATGAAGCCTTCTCGTACGGCGGATCGTTGATATCGAGGCATAAGCTCCCCCATAACGCCTGGACCCGCGGGCGGCTTTCGGCGCCCGTCAATCCGAGACATCCCGTCAATCCGCGACAACCCGACACCCGTCAATCCCCGACATCCCGTCAATCCGAGGACCGCACGGTTTCTGCGGTTCCAGCGGTTTGGACGGTTCAGACCGTTTCCACGATTTCGACGAGGAAGGCACGGCCGCCGCACGTGAGGGACACACGAGAGAGCCGGCTGCTCCTGGTGCTGCTGATCGCCATCGCGTTCGCCTTGATCACGGTGGACATCCGAGGCGGGGAGGACTCACCGGTCGACGGTGCCCGCCAGGGCGCCGCCACGGTGTTCGGCCCGATCGAGAACGGGGTGTCGGCAGCGGTCGACCCCGTCGGCAACGCCATCGAGGCGGTCCGCGAGTCGGGCGACCGGCACGACCGGGTCGCCCGGCTGGAGCGGGACAACGCCGCGCTGAAGGCGAAGCTCGGCAGCGACGACCGCAACCGCAGCAAGGCGAGGCAGCTCGACAGGATCCTCAAGACGGCCGGCACCGGCCAGTACGGGATCAAGGGCGCCCAGGTGATCGCCATAGGAGCCGCCCAGGGCTTCTCCTGGACCGTCACCATCGACGCGGGCGCGAACGACGGCCTCAAGCGCGACATGACCGTCCTCAACGGCGACGGCCTCGTCGGCCGTGTCACCACCGTCGGCCCGCACACCGCGACGGTGCTGCTGGCCAACGACCCCGACTTCACGGTCGGCACCCGCATGGAGTCCACCGACGAACTCGGCTTCGCCTCCGGACAGGGCGACCGCCCCTTCCGCGTCGAGATGCTCAACGGCAAGGCCAAGGTCAAGAAGGGCGACCGGCTGGTCACCTTCGGTTCGCAGGCCGACAAGCCGTTCGTGCCCGGCGTCCCCGTCGGCGAGGTCACCCGCGTCGACCCCTCCGGCGGCGACCTCACCCGCACGGTCTACGTCACCCCGTTCGTCTCGTTCACGAAGCTCGACATCGTCGGCGTCGTCGTCGAGGCGCCCCGCAAGGACCCCCGCGACGAGGTGCTCCCGGCCAAGCCGAAGCCGACCCCCACGCCGACCGTGACCGTGACGGTCACCCCGTCGGCGAACGCGCCCGCCGACGGCCAGCAGCAAGAGCAGTAGGAGCCGAACCCCATGCGTTTCAACCGGATGCTGCTCTCCGTCACCCTGGTGGCCGTCGCCCTGGTCGTGCAGGTGAGCGTCCTCGCCCGCCTGCACCTGCCCGGCGCCGTGCCGGACCTCCTCCTGCTGACCGTCCTCGCCCTCGCCATGGTCTACGGGCACGTCGGCGGCGCCCTCATCGGCTTCGGCGCCGGCCTGCTCGCCGACCTCGCGCCGCCCGCCGACCACGCCGCCGGACGCTACGCCCTCGTGCTCTGCGTCATCGGCTACCTCGCCGGGCTCGTGAAACCCGACAACGGCCAGGTCAGATCGGCGACCGGGCCGATGGCCGTGGTCGTCGCCGCCGCCGTCGGCTCGACCCTGCTCTACGCGGGCGTCGGCGCCCTCGTCGGCGACACCGCCGCCCGCCATGTGGGACTCGGCAGCCTGCTGTTCACCGCCGCGCTCTACGACCTGCTCCTCGCGCCCTTCGTCGTCCCCGGGCTCATGGCCCTGGCCCGGCGCGCCGACAACGACCCGCTCGCCGAGTCCGGCGGCTCCGCCGCCGGGGGAGACGTCGCCTCCGGCTGGCTGTCCTCCGGCACCGGTCTCAAGATCGGCGGACAGCGCGGCGGCCTGCGCGTCAAGGCGGCGAAGGCCAGGGTGGCCCGCGCCGGACGCATCAAGGGGGTCAAGCGGCTGTGACCCCGTCCCCGTCCTCGCCCCCGGCCCCATCCCCGCGAGAGCCCGCCCCCGCGCGGCGGCCGAGTGCTCGCCCGGCACACAGGCCGCTCGTGTACATGTACGACTCGTCCACACACTGAGCGGGGGAGGCAGCAGTGACCAACTCCCACCCGTCGCCCACCACCACCCTCAAGGGGATGGGCCGCGCCCATGACTAATATTCCCGAGACCGGCCGGACCCCGAGGGTCCAGATCCGGCTCGTCGTCATCCAGATCCTCGTGCTCTCCCTCCTCGGCACCCTCGGCGGCCGCCTCTGGTACCTCCAGATCCGCAACGGCGACGAGTACGCCAAGGAAGCCTCCGGCAACCACGTGCAGCAGGTCGTCAGTCCCGCCGTGCGCGGCTCGATCCTCGACGCCCGCGGTGTGCCCATCGCCGACAACGAGACCCGTCTCGTGGTCTCCGCCTCGCGCACGGACCTGATGAAGATGAAGGACGACGGCGAGGCCGTCCTCACCAAGCTCGCGGGGGTCCTGGGCATGAAGCCCAAGGACGTGATGGAGAAGGTCCGGCTCTGCGACGCCAAGACGCCGCAGCCGTGCTGGAACGGTTCCCCGTACCAGCCCATCCCCATCACCGACGAGGCCACCCCCAAGCAGGCCCTGCAGATCCGCGAGCGCTCCGAGGACTTCCCCGGCATCTCCGCCGAGCCCGAGGCCGTACGGCGCTACGCGGGCCCCGGCGGCTCCAACACCGCGCAGGTGCTCGGCTACCTCTCACCCGTCACCGACGAGGAGATCACCAAGGCCGAGGACACCGACTCGCCCTACCTCCGCTCCGACCAGGTCGGACGCAGCGGCCTGGAGCGCCAGTACGACAAGGTGCTGCGCGGCAAGGCGGGCGTCACCCGCTACGAGGTCGACAACCTCGGCCGCGTCCTCGGCCAGGCCAAGAGCGACGAGGCCGAGCCCGGCTCCAACCTCGTCACAAGCATCGACGCCCGCGTCCAGAGCGTCGCCGAGTACGAGCTGAACGACGCGATGAAGGTCGCCCGTACGCAGTTCGACAAGAACACCGGCGAGAACTACAAGGCGGACTCCGGGGCCGTCGTCGTCATGGAGGCCAAGACCGGGCGCATCGTCGCCATGGCGTCCAACCCGACGTACGACCCGAACGCCTGGGTCGGCGGCATCTCCGGGAAGGACTACGCCGACCTCACCGGCAAGAAGTCCAACTACCCGCTGCTCAACCGCGCCACCCAGGGTCAGTCGGCCCCCGGCTCCACCTTCAAGGTGATCTCGACGTCCGCCGCCGTCGAGGCCGGCTACGACTTCGACGGCCGCTACCCCTGCACCAGCTCGTACTCGATCGGCAACCAGGTCTTCAAGAACTTCGAGTCGGAGAACTTCGGCCCGATCTCCCTCGGCCGCGCCCTCGAGGTCTCCTGCGACACCGTCTTCTACGGCCTCGCCCACAACGAGTGGAAGAAGGACGGCGGCAACAAGCCCAAGAAGCACCCCGACGACTGGTTCTACAAGGCCGCCCACCAGTTCGGCCTCGGCAAGAAGACCGGCATCGACCTCCCCAACGAGGTCACCGGCCGCGTCCCCGACCGCCAGTGGAAGCAGGACTACTGGAAGGCCAACAAGGACGCCTGGTGCAAGAGCGGCAAGAAGGACGGCGACTACGTCGAGAAGATCGCGTACGAGAACTGCCTCGAAGGCAACAGGATGCGCGCCGGTGACGCCGTCAACTACTCCATCGGCCAGGGTGACACCCTCGTCACCCCGATCCAGATGGCCACGATCTACGCGGCCATCTCCAACGGCGGCACCCTGCACGACCCGACCGTCGGCAAGGCGATCGTCAGCGCCGACGGCAAGGACGTCCAGGAGATCAAGCCCTCCTCGCACGGCAAGCTGCCGATAAACAAGAAGACGCTCCGTCAGATGGACGCGGCCCTCGCGGGCGTCGCCACCCGCGGTACCGCCGCCTGGCGCTTCGCCCAGGTCGGCTGGCCGCAGGAGAAGATCCCGATGCACGCCAAGACGGGTACCGCGGAGGTCTACGGCAAGCAGACGACGTCCTGGTTCACCACGTACACCAAGGACTACGCGGTCGTCATGACGATCTCCCAGGGCGGTACGGGCTCCGGCGCCTCGGGTCCCGCCGTGCGCAAGATCTACGACGCGCTCTACGGCGTCTCCCAGGACGGCGAGATCGACAGGAAGAAGGCGCTCCTGCCCACCCCGCAGAAGAGCCTCCCGAAGATCCAGTCCGACGGCTCGATCGACGCACCCGAGATCAAGAAGTACGACCCGCACGCGGACGAGGAGGCGACCGGGCCCGACGGACAGCCGGCCGACGACGGCACCGGCACCCCGGCCGCCACCACGAGCCCGCCGGACACCTCGAACCGCGACACCCGGCGGCGCGGAGCCCGGCCGAAGCGGAAGAGGCGGAGGATGCTGACGTGAACCCAGCCCCGCGGCACCGCCCGACACCCGCGGCCCCCGCTTCGGGGCCGCGGCACCGCCCGGCCGCCACCGACCCGACCCGAGCCACCCAGCACCGCCAAAGGACCCTGACATGACCGGCGCGAACGGCTTCTCCGTCTCCGGTTACGGACCCGAGCGGTCCTCCTGGTCCCGGCTCGTCGCCCGCGACTCGCTGGCCCGCCGGCTCGACTGGCCGATACTGCTCTCGGCGATCGCGCTCTCGCTGATCGGCGCGGCCCTCGTCTACTCGGCGACCCGCAACCGCACCGAGATCAACCAGGGCGACCCGTACTACTTCCTGATCCGGCACCTGATGAACACCGGCATCGGGTTCGGTCTCATGGTCGGCACGATCTGGCTCGGCCACCGCACCCTGCGCACCGCCGTGCCGATCCTCTACGGGATCTCCGTCTTCCTGATCCTGCTCGTGCTGACCCCGCTCGGCGCGACGGTCAACGGCGCGCACGCCTGGATCGTGTTCGGCGGCGGCTTCTCGCTCCAGCCCTCCGAGTTCGTGAAGATCACGATCATCCTGGGCATGGCGATGCTGCTCGCCGCCCGGGTCGACGCGGGCGACAAGCCCTACCCCGACCACCGGACCGTCCTGCAGGCCCTCGGCCTCGCCGCCGTCCCGATAATGATCGTGCTGCTCATGCCCGACCTCGGCTCGGTCATGGTCATGGTCATCATCGTGCTCGGCGTGCTGCTCGCCTCCGGCGCCTCCAACCGCTGGGTGTTCGGGCTGCTCGGCACCGGAGCGCTCGGCGCGGTCGCCGTCTGGCAGCTGGGCATCCTCGACGAGTACCAGATCAACCGTTTCGCCGCCTTCGCCAACCCCGAGCTCGACCCGGCCGGCGTCGGCTACAACACCAACCAGGCCCGCATCGCGATCGGCTCGGGCGGCCTGTTCGGCACCGGTCTCGGGCAGGGCTCGCAGACCACCGGGCAGTTCGTCCCCGAACAGCAGACCGACTTCGTCTTCACCGTCGCCGGGGAGGAACTCGGGTTCGTCGGCGCCGGACTGATACTGCTGCTCCTCGGCGTCGTCCTGTGGCGCGCCTGCCGCATCGCCCGCGAGACGACCGAGCTGTACGGCACGATCGTCGCCGCCGGGATCATCGCCTGGTTCGCCTTCCAGGCGTTCGAGAACATCGGCATGACCCTCGGCATCATGCCGGTCGCCGGTCTCCCGCTGCCCTTCGTCAGCTACGGAGGCTCGTCGATGTTCGCGGTCTGGGTGGCGGTCGGCCTGCTCCAGTCGATCAGGGTCCAGCGCCCGATGTCCGCCTGACGAACGGCGCGGCGCCCTCGTCGCGGTCTGCCCATGAGCCGGGTCCGGGGCTAGATTCGGTTCATGGCGGACAGCAAGCGTGAGATCGAGCGGAAGTACGAGGGCCCCGCGGGCGGGGGCGACGTCGGGCTGCCGGACCTGACCGGGGTCCGCGGCGTCGCGCGGGTCGTCGACCGGGGCGTCGCCGAACTCGACGCCGTCTACTACGACACGTCGGACCAGCGGCTGGCCGCCTCCTCCGTCACCCTGCGCCGCCGCACCGGCGGCGAGGACGCGGGCTGGCACCTGAAGCTGCCCGTCGCCGCCGGGGTCCGGGACGAGATCCGCGCCCCGCTCTCCGACACCGTCCCGGACACGCTCCGCTCCCTCGTACGCTCCCGGGTGCGCGACGCCGCACTCGCCCCCCTGGTCCGGCTGGTGTCGGTCCGTGACGTGCGCCATCTCCTCGACGCCGACGGCGCCCTGCTCGCCGAGGTCAGCGTCGACCGGGTGAGCGCCGAGCGGCTGGCCGGCGGCGAGGGCACCGCCGAGTGGACCGAGGTCGAGGCCGAACTGGCCGACGGAGGCGACCCGGCCTTCCTCGACGAGGTCGACCGCACGCTCCGCGAGGCCGGTCTCACGCCCTCCGCGTCCGCCTCCAAGCTGGCGCGGGCGCTCGGGGAGACGGGACCGCGCTCCACCCGCAAGAAGCCCGGGCACCCCGCCCTGGCCGGCGCGGGCGACCACGTCCTCGCGTACGTCAGGGCCCAGCGCGACGCGATCGTCGCGCTCGACCCCGCCGTCCGCCGGGAGGCCGACGACGGGGTGCACGACATGCGCGTCGCCACCCGCCGGATGCGCAGCGCCTTCCGCTCGTACGGCAAGGTCCTGGACCGCGCCGTCACCGGCCCGGTCGGGCAGGAGCTGAAGTGGCTGGCCGGCGAACTGGGAGCCGACCGCGACCAGGAGGTCCTCACCGCCCGGCTGAGCGCGGCCCTCGACGAGCTGCCCAAGGCCCTCCGCTCGGGCCCCGTCCGCAACCGGCTGCGCACCTGGTCCCTCGCCCGCCGCGCCGACTCCCGGCGCCGCCTCCTCGACACGCTGGACAGCAGGCGCTACCTCGACCTGCTGGCCGCGCTCGACACGCTGCTCGCCCAGCCGCCGCTGCGCGCGGCGGCCTCCGGGAAACCGGAGAAGGTGCTGGCCAGGGCCGTGCGCAAGGACGTGGCGAGGGTCTCGGACCGCGTCGGCCACGCGCTCGCCCTGGAGCCCGGCACCGAACGCGACCGGGCCCTGCACGAGGCCCGCAAGAAGGCCAAGCGCGCCCGGTACGCGGCCGAGACCGCGACGCCCGCGCTGGGCGGGCCCGCGAGGAGACTGGCGAAGTCGCTGAAGTCCGTGCAGAGCCTGCTCGGCGACCACCAGGACAGCGTGATGGCCCGCGAGGCCCTGCGGGAACTGGCGGAGCAGGCCGACGCGGCGGGGGAGAGCACCTTCACGTACGGCGTGCTGTACGGCAGGCAGGAGCGGTTGGCGGCCCGCGCCGAGGAGGCGCTGCCCGGCGTGTGGGAGGCGGTCGGGAACCGGTCCGGGCTCTGAGGGGGCGGGCCGCTCCGGGCCGGGGACGAGGTCCGGGCCGGGCGGCGGACGCGCCGTCCCCGGCCCGCCCCCGCCCCGCCACCGTCGCGGACGTGCGGCGGGTGCCTTCGGCCGCGTTACGCTGAATGGTCACCCCTGTCAGCTCACGAAGGTTCGCGAGATGCCTGCCGAATCGGTCTTCCCACAGCTCGAGGCCCTGCTCCCGCATGTGCAGAAGCCCATCCAATACGTCGGCGGTGAGCTGAACTCCACCGTCAAACCGTGGGACGACTGCGACGTCCGCTGGGCCCTCATGTACCCGGACGCGTACGAGGTCGGGCTGCCCAACCAGGGCGTCATGATCCTCTACGAGGTACTGAACGAGCGCGAGGGCGTCCTCGCCGAGCGCACCTACAGCGTGTGGCCGGACCTCGAGGAGCTGATGCGCGAGCACGGCGTCCCGCAGTTCACGGTGGACAGCCACCGCCCGGTCGGCGCCTTCGACGTCTTCGGCCTGTCCTTCTCCACGGAGCTGGGCTACACGAACATGCTCACGGCGCTGGACCTGGCCGGCATCCCCCTGGAGTCCCGTGAGCGCACGGTCGACGACCCGATCGTGCTGGCCGGCGGACACGCCGCGTTCAACCCGGAGCCGATCGCGGACTTCATCGACGCGGCGATCATCGGCGACGGCGAGCAGGCCGTGCTCGACATGACCGAGATCATCCGCGCCTGGAAGGCGGAGGGGCGGCCCGGCGGCCGCGAGGAGGTCCTGTTCCGCCTCGCCCGGACCGGGTCGGTGTACATCCCGGCGTTCTACGACGTCGAGTACCTGCCCGACGGCCGGATCGCCCGCGTCGTCCCCAACAGGTCCGGCGTCCCGTGGCGCGTGTCGAAGCACACGGTCATGGACCTCGACGAGTGGCCGTACCCGAAGCAGCCGCTGGTGCCGCTCGCCGAGACGGTGCACGAGCGCATGTCGGTCGAGATCTTCCGCGGCTGCACCCGCGGCTGCCGCTTCTGCCAGGCGGGCATGATCACCCGCCCGGTGCGCGAGCGCTCCATCACGGGCATCGGCGACATGGTCGAGAAGGGGCTGGCGGCGACCGGCTTCGAGGAGGTCGGCCTGCTCTCGCTGTCCTCCGCCGACCACTCGGAGATCGGCGACATCGCCAAGGGCCTGGCGGACCGGTACGAGGAGGACAAGATCGGTCTCTCCCTGCCCTCCACCCGCGTGGACGCGTTCAACGTCGACCTGGCCAACGAGCTCACCCGCAACGGCCGCCGCTCCGGTCTGACCTTCGCCCCCGAGGGCGGCTCCGAGCGGATGCGCAAGGTCATCAACAAGATGGTCTCGGAAGAGGACCTGATCAGGACGGTCGCGACGGCGTACGGCAACGGCTGGCGCCAGGTCAAGCTGTACTTCATGTGCGGTCTGCCCACGGAGACGGACGACGACGTCCTGCAGATCGGCGACATGGCGGTCAACGTCATCGCCAAGGGCCGCGAGGTCTCCGGGCAGAACGACATCCGCGCCACGGTGTCGATCGGCGGCTTCGTGCCCAAGCCGCACACCCCGTTCCAGTGGGCCCCGCAGCTGTCGGCCGAGGAGACGGACGCCCGGCTCGGCAAGCTCCGTGACAAGATCCGCGGCGACAAGAAGTACGGCCGTTCCATCGGCTTCCGCTACCACGACGGCAAGCCCGGCATCGTCGAGGGCCTGCTCTCCCGCGGCGACCGCCGGGTCGGCGCCGTCATCCGCGCCGTCTACGAGGACGGCGGCCGCTTCGACGGCTGGCGCGAGCACTTCTCGTACGACCGCTGGATGAGCTGCGCCGGCAAGACGCTCCCCGGCTTCGGCGTGGACGTCGACTGGTACACCACCCGTGAGCGTACCTACGAGGAGGTCCTGCCCTGGGACCACCTCGACTCCGGTCTCGACAAGGACTGGCTCTGGGAGGACTGGCAGGACGCCCTCGACGAGACGGAGGTCGAGGACTGCCGCTGGACCCCCTGCTTCGACTGCGGGGTGTGCCCGGCCATGGACACGCAGATCCAGATCGGCCCCACGGGCAAGAAGCTGCTCCCGCTGACGGTGAAGCAGCCGGCGGGCAGTGGTCACACACACTGACCCGACGGTCCGGCCACGAGGCGGGGGCGCGGGCGTTTCGACGCCGGCGCCCCCGCCTCGTCGTGTGCGGCCTGTGAGCCCGTGGGCCCGTGCGGGATGCGGCCCGGAAGTGCTCCGTGGGGCTTCTGGGGCGTATGCCGCGAAAGGTGGCATATTTCCGTTTTGTACGAGTGAGGGTGAGAACTCGGGAGGAGAGCCAGCGGAAGGAGGGTGAGACCTCATGATCACCCGAGAGCAGATTCCCGCCCTGCTGGGGCACCCCGTCTACGACGGGACAGGTTCCAAAGTCGGCGACGCCAGGCACGTCTTCTTCGACGACATGACCGGACGCCCGGAGTGGGTGACCGTCAAGACGGGTCTCTTCGGCAGCAGTGAGTCGTTCGTGCCCATCGCTGAGGCCACCATGGTGGAGGACCACCTGGAAGTGCCCTACGCCAAGGACAAGATCAAGGGTGCGCCCAACGTCGACGTGGACGCGGGCGGACATCTCTCCGAGTCCGAGGAGCACCGGCTCTACGAGCACTACGGCATCAAGTGGGACGAGGCGTGGACCCAGGCCAACCGGCCGGGCGAAGGCGGCTGGGCCCACGGCGGCACCGGGACGGCGGCAGGAACCGCCGCCGGTACGGCGGGAGCCGCGGGAGCGGCCGGCCGCACCCGGAAGCAGGGCACCGCTGAAGGCGGCCGCCACGCGGCTGCCACGGGCGGCGGCGACAACGCCATGACGCGCTCCGAGGAGCAGATGCACGTCGGCGTCGAGCGGCACGAGACGGGCCGCGCCCGGCTGCGCAAGTACGTCGTGACGGAGGACGTGCAGCAGACCGTGCCCGTCCGGCACGAGGAGGTCCGGATCGAGCGCGAGCCGATCACCGAGGCCAACCGGGGCAAGGCCATGAGCGGCCAGGAACTCTCCGAGGCCGAGTACGAGGTCACCCTCCACGAGGAGCGCCCGGTGGTGGAGACCGAGACGGTACCCGTCGAGCGGGTCCGGATGACCACCGACGAGCGCACCGAGCAGGAGACCGTGCGCGGCCGCGTGCGCAAGGAGCGCATCGAGGCCGAGGGCGTCGAGAAGGAGGGCACGGACGCCGAGGGCATCGACGACCAGTCGAAGCGCCGGGGCCGCGGCATGCGGTAACCCTCCGCCCCTGAGCACACCGCCCACCAGGCCGGCCGTGCCCGCCCGCGACATCACGCGGGCGGGCACGGACCGGCCTCTTCCCGCCCGCCCGCCGCATCCATACGGCGCTCCCGCGCGTCCTGACAGGCATGGATCTCGAGAAGCGGCCGCCCGGGCGGCCCGCGGAACAGGCGCGGCCACAGCCACAGCCGCAGTCCCCGGAGGGCTGCCTCACCGTCGCGATCCGTGTCCCCGTCCGGATCGTGGTCCTCGTCCTGGTGGTCCCCGTGCGGATGGTCTGGGACGCGCTGGTGGCGGCCGGGCGGCTCCTGAACGACACCGTGCTGCGGCCGCTCGGCCGGGCGCTGCGGTGGGTGGCGTGGGCGGTGCTTGTGTGGCCGTGGACAGCGCTGTGGCGCTACGTCGCCGTCCCGGTCGGCAAGGGACTCGCCCTGCTCGGACACGTACTGCTCGTCGTGCCCGCCGTCTGGCTGTACCGGCGGGTCCTGACCCCGGCCGGGCACGGCGTCGCGTGGCTGGCGCGCGGGATCGGTGCCGGACTCGCGTGGACGCTCGGCGTCGTCGGTGCCGGACTCGCGTGGCTGCTCGGCGTCGTCGGCGCCGGGCTCGGCTGGCTGTACGCACGGCTGCTGACGCCCGCCGGGCACGCCCTCGCCCGGCTGCTCAAGGGCATCGGGTCGGTCCTGGCGGCCCTCGGCACCGGCCTCTGCGCCGGGGTGGCCTGGCTGGTGCGGTATCTCGTCGTCGTACCGGCGACGTCGCTGTACACGTGGATCCTCGCGCCCGCCGGACGCGCGCTCGCGTGGTGCGGGCGCGGACTCGCGCGGCTCGTAGGGATGATGTTCACCGGCCTCGGCGCCGCCCTGTACTGGACGCTCCGCCTCCTGCTGGTCCTGCCCGCGCTCGCCGTGTGGCGCTGGGTGCTCGCCCCGGCAGGACGGGTCCTGCTCGTGATCGGACGGGAGACCGCGGACGCGTGCACGCACGCGTGGCGGGTCGCGGGGCGGATCTCGCTCGCGGTGGGGCGCCTGCTCGCCACGGCCCTGCGGTGGATCTTCGTGGAACCGGTCCGCTGGGCGTACCGCACCGTCCTCACGCCTGTCGGACACGTCGTGCGCGCCACCGTGCTGCGCCCCGCCGCCGCGGCCGCCCGCAGCGTGGGACGGTCCACCCGGCAGGCGCTCGCCACCGCCCGCCAGACGGTGCGGCAGGCGCGCGCCGACGTCCGCAGGGCCCTGTTCGGGCGCCCCGAGCCGGTGGACCGGCGGGAAACCGCACACAAGGAGGCGCGTACCCTGGAACACAGGACCGGGCGCGAGGTGCCCCCGTCGACGCGGGGGTGAGCCGGACCGCGCGGCACCCGACGGGCGCCGCACGGAACGCTCCGCCGCGTCCCCGCACGGGGGCGCGTCACGATCCGCCCCCCGTACACAAGGAGAAGTTCCCCTGGGCAAGCGACAGCCCGAAGGCCCGCCGCCCGCACCCGCGGTGCAGCGCATCCGACTGCGTTACACCAAGCGCGGCCGCCTCCGGTTCACCAGCCACCGTGACTTCCAGCGCGCCTTCGAGCGTGCGCTGCGCCGTGCCGAGGTGCCGATGGCGTACTCGGCGGGGTTCACGCCGCACCCCAAGGTGTCGTACGCCAATGCCGCACCCACCGGCACCGGCAGTGAGGCCGAGTACCTGGAGATCGCGCTCACCGAGGCGCGCGACCCGGACAAGCTGCGCGAACTCCTCGACGAGTCGATGCCCGCCGGGCTGGACGTCACCGACGCCGTGGAGGCCCGCACCTCGGGTCTCGCCGACCGGCTCACCGCGTCCGTGTGGGAGCTGCGCCTCGAGGGCGTGGCCCCCGACGACGCGCGGCGCGCCGCCGAGGCCTTCCGCGCGGCGGACACCGTCGAGGTCCAGCGCAGGACCAAGAACGGCATGCGGACCTTCGACGCCCGGGCCGCCGTGGCGAGCCTGGATACGCACAGTCCCCAGGCCGATGCGCCGGCCGACCGGCCCTGTGCGATACTGCGGCTGGTTGTTCGGCACGTGACGCCTGCCGTTCGACCCGACGACGTCCTGTCCGGTCTCCGCGCCGTGGCCGACCTGGCGCCGCCGGTCCCCGTAGCGGTGACCAGGCTGGCGCAGGGGCTGTTCGATGAAGAGACCGGCACGGTGACCGACCCGCTCGCGCCCGACCGCGAGGCGGCGGCGATCGCCCCAGCCGATTCTCCTGGGGCCACCGCCACCGCCGCCGCGAAGGTGCCGGCGCCGGAAGGTCCCGCGTAAGGACGGACGTCGTAGCGCCGCCCTCGTACTCGGGAGCCACCTGGGTCGGGCAGCGCACCGACCAGAAGACTTTCGCCAGGCCGTACGCACACATGGTGTACGGAACCGGCGAGACAGGACACAGAGAGCTCCCGTGCGGCGCCCGCGCCCCGGACGGCGGCACCGCGCATCGCGCGAGCCGCGGACGTCACCGGAATCATCCGGACCAGGCGCGGCGCCCGGGAGCCTGACGGGAGATCCACCCGCATGCTCGAGCCGACCGAATCCGCCGAGCCCACCCCGGGCTCCGCCACCAACGACACCCCCAGCGACACCCTGCCGCCGCGGCGCCGCCGCCGCGCCGCGTCGCGCCCCGCCGGGCCGCCCACCGCCGGTTCGGAGGCCGCGGCCGAGACGACGGCTCCGGCCGTTGCGTCCGCCGAGGCCTCCGACGTCGCCGAGACGGCGAGCGAGCCGTCCGCGACGGCTTCTGCCTCTGCCTCTGCCGAGGAGCCCGCCGCGCCGCGTGCGCGTCGCCGTGCCACCCGCCGGGTCACCGCGCCGGCCGCCGTGCCCGAGAGCGCCGAGACGGTGGTGGCGGCGTCCGCCGAGACCGCAGCGGAGCCCGCCGTGACGCAGGCCGCCGAGCCCGCTGAAGCCGTCGAGGAGCCCGCCGCGCCGCGTGCGCGTCGCCGTGCCACCCGCCGGGTCACCGCGCCGGCCGCCGCGCCCGAGAGCGCCGAGACGGTGGTGGCGGCGTCCGCCGAGACCGCAGCGGAGCCCGCCGTGACGGAGACCGCCGAACCTGCCGCCGAGCCGCGTGCGCGTCGTCGTGCCACCCGCCGGGCGTCCGCGCCCGCCGGTGCGCCGACGGCCGAGGCCGCCGAGACGGAGACCGCCGAACCTGCCGCTGAAGCCGCCGAGGAGCCCGCCGCGCCGCGTGCGCGTCGCCGTGCCACCCGCCGGGTCACCGCGCCGGCCGCCGCACCCGAGTCCGTCGAGTCCGCCGAGGTCCCGGCCGCCGACGAGACCCCCGCCGCCGACGAGGCCCCCGCGGCCACCGAGGCCGAGGAGGCCGCTCCCGCCGGACGTACGCGCCGTCGCGCCACGCGCCGGGCGTCCGCCCCCGCCGGTGCGCCCCGTACCGCCGAGGCCGCGGAGCTCGAGGAGGAGGAAGCCGACGGGACCGCCGAGGTCGCCGAGGCCGTCGCCGCGGACGAGACCGAGGCCGCCGCCGTGGCGTCCGAGGACGCCGCCGACCGCCGTACCCGCCGCCGCGCCACCCGGCGCGCGGCCGCGCCCGCCGGCGCGCCCGAGGGCGCAGCCGCCGACGAGCGTGTGGAGGCGCCCGTGACCCGCGAGACCCAGGAGCCCACCGCCGCCGAGGCCGCGCAGGCCGAGCAGCCCGAGGACGGCGGCCGCCGCCCCCGGCGCCGTGCCGGCCGCAAGGCCGCGACCGGGTTCTCCGCTCCCGCCCCGGCCCGCGCCGACGAGGAGGGCGGGCGCCGCCCGGCCCGCCCCGCCGTCGCGGTGTTCCAGGCGCCCGTCTTCACCGAACCGATGTTCCAGACCCCGGAGCGCGCCGCCGCCGCGGCCGCCGCGGAGGCCGCCGAGGAGGAGCCCGAGGCCCCCGAGGCCGCCGTCGAGGAGGAGACGGGGCCGCGCCGCCGCCGTCGCCGCCGTGCCGCCGAGGACGAGCAGACGCCCGCCGCCCCCGCCCGCTCCGAGGCCGTCGCCGAGCCGGAGGAGCCCGCCGGGGAGACCGACGAGGAGTCCGCCGAGGACGGCGCCGAGGGTGACGACGGCGAGGAGTCCGGTTCGCGCCGTCGCCGCCGCCGCGGTGGCCGCCGCCGTCGCCGTGGCGAGTCGAACGACACCGACGCCGACCACGGCGACGACGAGCTCGCCTCCGAGCAGGCCGAGCAGGACGCCGAGGACACCGCCGAGCAGACGGAGGAGGACGCCGAGGAGGACGCCGACCGCGACGACCAGGGCGGCTCCGGCTCCAGCAGCAGCCGTCGCCGCCGTCGCCGTCGCCGCCGCGCCGGTGACTCGGCCGGTGAGGCCGACGCCGCGCCCGGCGACGGCGACCCCGAGCGCACCGTCGTCAAGGTCCGCGAGCCGCGCAAGAAGGAGGAGCGGCACGGCGACGCCGGTGACGAGGTGCAGTCGATCAAGGGCTCCACCCGTCTCGAGGCGAAGAAGCAGCGCCGCCGCGAGGGCCGTGAGCAGGGCCGCCGCCGCGTCCCGATCATCACCGAGGCCGAGTTCCTGGCGCGCCGCGAGGCCGTCGAGCGCGTGATGGTCGTCCGGCAGAGCGGTGAGCGCACCCAGATCGGCGTCCTCGAGGACGACGTGCTCGTCGAGCACTACGTCAACAAGGAGCAGTCGACCTCGTACGTCGGCAACGTCTACCTGGGCAAGGTCCAGAACGTGCTGCCGTCGATGGAGGCCGCCTTCATCGACATCGGCAAGGGACGCAACGCCGTCCTGTACGCCGGTGAGGTCAACTTCGAGGCGCTCGGCATGTCGGGCGGCCCGCGCCGCATCGAGTCCGCGCTGAAGTCCGGCCAGCCGGTCCTCGTGCAGGTCACCAAGGACCCGATCGGCCACAAGGGCGCCCGGCTGACCAGCCAGGTCTCCCTCCCCGGCCGCTACCTGGTCTACGTGCCCGAGGGCTCGATGACCGGCATCAGCCGCAAGCTGCCCGACACCGAGCGGGCCCGCCTGAAGACCATCCTCAAGAAGATCGTCCCCGAGGACGCGGGCGTGATCGTGCGCACCGCCGCGGAGGGCGCCAGCGAGGACGAGCTGCGCCGCGACGTCGAGCGGCTCCAGGGTCAGTGGGAGGAGATCCAGAAGAAGGCGAAGGGCGGCAGCTCGAACGCGCCGACGCTGCTGTACGGCGAGCCGGACATGACCGTCAGGGTCGTCCGCGACATCTTCAACGAGGACTTCACCAAGGTCGTCGTCAGCGGTGACGAGGCCTGGGAGACCATCCACGGGTACGTGTCCCACGTGGCGCCCGACCTGGTCGGCCGCCTGTCGCGGTGGACGTCCGAGGTCGACGTCTTCGCGACGTACCGGATCGACGAGCAGCTGATGAAGGCGCTGGACCGCAAGGTCTGGCTGCCGAGCGGCGGTTCGCTGGTGATCGACAAGACCGAGGCGATGGTCGTGGTCGACGTCAACACCGGCAAGTTCACCGGTCAGGGCGGCAACCTCGAGGAGACCGTGACGAGGAACAACCTCGAAGCGGCCGAGGAGATCGTGCGCCAGCTGCGGCTGCGCGACCTGGGCGGCATCGTCGTCATCGACTTCATCGACATGGTCCTGGAGTCCAACCGCGATCTCGTGCTGCGGCGCCTGCTCGAATGCCTGGGGCGCGACCGTACGAAGCACCAGGTCGCCGAGGTGACCTCGCTGGGTCTCGTGCAGATGACCCGCAAGCGGGTCGGCCAGGGCCTGCTGGAGTCCTTCTCGGAGACCTGCGTCCACTGCAACGGCCGCGGCGTCATCGTGCACATGGAGCAGCCGGCCTCCGCCGGGGGCGGCGGCAAGCGCAAGAAGCGCGGCCGCGGCGGCTCCGAGCACGTCCACGAGCACGAGCACGCGGTGTACGAGGCGGAGGGGACGCGGGAGACCGAGCCCGTCGAGACGGAGGCCGAGGTGGCCGCCGAGGCCGCCGCGCCGGCCGCGCTGCCCGCGCCGGACTTCGCGCCCGACGAGGAGCTGTACGGCAGCGTCGCCGAGGCGGAGGCCGCGGCCACCCGGGGCCGTTCGCGGCGCCGTGCGAGCCGTCGCGCCTCTGCACCGGCGGGCGCGCCGAGGACCGAGGAGCGGGCTCCCCGTTCGCGGAGCGAGGAGCGGGCGCCGAAGACCCGGGACGCCGCCGAGGCCGAACCGGCCGCGGTCGAGGACCCGGTGGTCGAGGCACCGCACGCGCAGCAGCGGGCCGAGACGCCCGCCGAGCCGCAGCAGCCTGAGGCCGAGGTGGCGCAGGAGCCGCAGGCGGAGGCCGCTCCCCAGGGCCGTACGCGCCGCCGGGCGACCCGCAAGGCGTCCGCCCCGGCCGGTTCGCCCAAGGCCGCCGAGGAGGCCGTCGTGACGGTCACTGAGCCGGTCGCCGAGCCCGCGTCCGTCGCCGGGCAGGCCGAGGCGCCGGTCGCGGAGCCGGCCGAGGAGGCCGCCGCGCCCGCGGCGAGTGCCGCCCCGGCCCGTCCGCGCCGCCGTGCCGTCCGCAAGGCCACCGCGCCGACCTCGTCCGAGGAGACGGCCGTCGTGGTCGTCCCCGCGGCCGCGGAGCCGGCCACCGCGCCGGAGCCGGAGCCGGAGGTCGCGGCCGACGAGACGGAGCCGGCGAAGAAGACGGCCCGCAAGGCGGCCAAGAAGGCGACCGCGAAGAAGGCGGCGGTCAAGAAGACGCCGGCCAAGAAGACCGCGGCGAAGAAGGCCACGGCGAAGAAGGCGGCGAAGACGACCAAGACGGCCTCCAAGGCGGCGTCGAAGAAGACCGCCGCCGCGGCCCAGCAGTCCCCGTCCGCCGTCACGGCGGCCACCGACGAGGACTGAGCACCGGGGCGCACGCCTTCCGCGCACGCCGATGCCCCCGCCCCGCGGCCACACCGCGGGGCGGGGGCATCGGCGTGCGCCGTCCGCCGCTCCTGACCGGCCGTCAGGCCGTCGCCGTGGTGGCGTCCTGACACCTTTTCGGGTGTCCGGAGCCACGGATGGCCGACCCGTCACTTGGAGCACAGGCAGTCACATGTAAAACTCACGTGGTCACATGGAGGAGAACGCGAGTGGTCATCAGGGAGAACGGCCGGTCGCGACGGGGAGGGGACGACATGGCGCGTGCGCGCCTGAAGGGCACCGGGCGGCATCGTGCGGTGAAGCCGGTCAAGGGCGGGCGTCAGGCCGTGGCACTGGCCACGGTGCTGTCGGCGGCGGGAGCCCAGGCGGTGTCCGCGGCGGGATCGGCGCAGGCGGCGGAGAGCCCGACCTGGACCGAGGGCCCGATCTTCAACGATCCGCTGGGCACCACGGACCAGCAGTACGCGATCCGCACCCGGCTGGTCGAGCTGACCAACGCCGCGCTGCCGGGCTCGACCATCAAGGTCGCGGTCTACCACGTCTGGGAGGCGACGGTCGTCAACGCGCTCGTCGACGCCCGCAACCGCGGCGTCAACGTCCAGGTGCTGCTGGACGAGTCGAGCGTCAGCGACCGTCCGACGAACACGTCGTACGGCACCCTGGCCTCCGCGCTCGGCACGGACCGCACGAAGCGCTCGTACATCACGACCTGCCCGAAGGACAAGTCGTGCCTCGGCGACCCGAGGTTCGGCAAGTCGATCATGCACAACAAGTTCTGGCTGTTCTCCGCGGTCGCGGGCGCCACGAACGTCGTCGTCGAGACCACCACGAACTCCACGCCGTCGGCGAACACCCGCTTCTTCAACGACGCGCTGGTGCTGCCGAACAACCCGACGATGTACGACGCCTACTCCGACTACTTTGACACGATGGCCGCCAGGGACTGGGCGTCCTGGAACTACCGCACCGTCAGCAACGGCCTCTACAAGGCGTACTTCTTCCCCCGGGCCGGCAACACCCGCGCCACCGACACCGTCTACTCGGTGCTCAACAACGTCCAGTGCACGTACAAGGACACCGCGGGCGTCACCCAGCACACCAAGGTCCGGGTCGCGATCTTCAAGCTCACCCGGCTGGCGATCGCCGAGAAGCTCGTCTCGCTGAAGAAGTCCGGCTGCTCGGTGAGCATCGTGTACGCCGAGTCGGACAGCGCGAAGAGCTCCGGCGGCACCAAGGGCACGTGGGAGAAGATGCACACCACGGGCGGCCCGACCGTCCGCTGCTACAACGACGACCGGGACCCGCTCAGTCCCGGCAAGAAGCTGACGACGCCGTTCATCATCCACTCCAAGTACATCCTCGTCGACGGCGTGTACGACGGGGTGCGGAACAAGGTCAGCTTCACCGGCTCGGGCAACTACACGGGGCCCGCGCTGCGCGAGAACGACGAGTCGATCATCAAGGTCGACGACGACGCCGTGCACGACATGTACCGGACCCACTTCGACCGGGTGACCAAGGTCGCCTACCCCGGCACGAGTGACACCACGGACCTGTGCAAGGGCGTGAAGCCGCTCCCGGACGACGGCGAGAAGCCCACCACGTGAGGCCGCGGGGGCCCGGTTTGACCGGGCACTCCGGGCCCCGTAACCTTGACCGTCGGCGTGTTTCCCTAGTGCGCCGCACCCCTGTAAACCTCTTCCTCCCGCGACGCCGTGCGTCTCGGGAGAGGCCGTTCGCGCAGCGCGCGGCTGGACTGCGGGGGATCCGT
The DNA here is from genome assembly GCF_042956125.1 of Streptomyces sp. NPDC008313. Taxonomy (NCBI): domain Bacteria; kingdom Bacillati; phylum Actinomycetota; class Actinomycetes; order Kitasatosporales; family Streptomycetaceae; genus Streptomyces; species Streptomyces sp. NPDC008313. The sequence continues at coordinate 71,499 of NZ_JBIBFR010000005.1, read as the reverse complement.
TCCGAGCGAGAGAGAGATCCGCGTGTACGCCATCGTGCGCAGCGGTGGTCGCCAGCACAAGGTTGCTGTCGGCGACATCGTTGAGGTTGACAAGATTTCCACTGCCAAGGTCGGCGACACGGTCGAGCTCTCGACCCTGCTCGTCGTCGACGGCGACGCCGTGACGAGCGACCCGTGGGTCCTGGCCGGCATCAAGGTCCAGGCCGAGGTCGTGGACCACCACAAGGGCGCGAAGATCGACATCCTTCGCTACAAGAACAAGACCGGCTACCGCCGTCGTCAGGGCCACCGCCAGCAGTACACGGCGATCAAGGTCACTGAGATCCCCGCGGCTGCGAAGTAAGGGACTGAGGAGAGATGGCACACAAGAAGGGCGCATCGTCCACCCGGAACGGTCGCGACTCCAATGCTCAGCGGCTCGGCGTGAAGCGCTTCGGCGGTCAGGTCGTCAACGCCGGTGAGATCCTGGTCCGCCAGCGTGGCACCCACTTCCACCCCGGCGCGAGCGTCGGCCGCGGCAAGGACGACACGCTGTTCGCGCTGGCCGCCGGTGCGGTCGAGTTCGGCACGCACCGTGGCCGCAAGGTCGTGAACGTCGTTCCGGTCGCCTGATCGGATCCTTCGCGAGGCGGACCTCACTTCCCGTACGGGAAGCGGGTCCGCCTTTCGCGTGTTACCGAAGAGACATTCCGTACGTAACTGAAGCAGTACCCGAAGTGCTGGAGGCACCCCACCATGACCACCTTCGTGGACCGCGTCGAGCTGCACGTCGCCGCGGGTAGCGGAGGCCACGGCTGTGCCTCCGTCCACCGGGAGAAGTTCAAGCCGCTCGGCGGCCCCGACGGCGGCAACGGCGGCCGTGGCGGTGACGTCACGCTGGTCGTCGACCAGTCCGTCACCACCCTCCTGGACTACCACCACAAGCCCCACCGCAGCGCCACCAACGGCAAGCCCGGTGAGGGTGGCAACCGCTCCGGGAAGGACGGCCAGGACCTCGTCCTGCCGGTCCCGGACGGCACGGTGGTGCTCGACAAGGCGGGCAACGTGCTCGCCGACCTCGTCGGCCAGGGCACCTCGTACGTGGCCGCCCAGGGCGGCCGCGGCGGCCTCGGCAACGCGGCTCTGTCCTCGGCCCGCCGCAAGGCGCCCGGCTTCGCGCTGCTCGGCGTGCCCGGCGACTTCCAGGACATCGTCCTCGAACTGAAGACGGTCGCGGACGTCGCTCTCGTCGGCTACCCGAGCGCGGGCAAGTCGTCGCTGATCTCGGTGCTGTCCGCGGCGAAGCCGAAGATCGCGGACTACCCCTTCACCACGCTCGTCCCCAACCTGGGCGTGGTCACGGCCGGCTCGACCGTCTACACGATCGCGGACGTCCCCGGGCTCATCCCCGGCGCCAGCCAGGGCAAGGGCCTCGGCCTGGAGTTCCTGCGCCACGTGGAGCGGTGCTCCGTCCTGGTGCACGTCCTGGACACGGCGACCCTGGAGTCCGACCGCGACCCGCTCTCCGACCTCGACATCATCGAGGAGGAGCTGAAGCAGTACGGCGGCCTCGACAACCGTCCCCGCATGGTCGTCCTCAACAAGATCGACGTCCCGGACGGCAAGGACCTGGCCGAGATGGTCCGCCCGGACCTGGAGGAGCGCGGCTACCGCGTCTTCGAGGTGTCCGCCGTGGCCCACACCGGTCTCAAGGAGCTTTCCTTCGCCCTGGCCGACATGGTCGGCCAGGCGCGCGCGGCCCGCCCCGTCGAGGAGGCCACCCGCATCGTCATCCGGCCCAAGGCCGTCGACGACGCCGGTTTCACCGTGGTCCAGGAGGAGGACGGCCTGTACCGCGTCCGCGGCGAGAAGCCCGAGCGCTGGGTCCGCCAGACCGACTTCAGCAACGACGAGGCCGTCGGCTACCTCGCTGACCGGCTCAACCGCCTCGGTGTCGAGGAGGCGCTGATGAAGGCCGGTGCCCGCACGGGCGACGGCGTTGCCATCGGCCCCGAGGAGAACGCGGTCGTCTTCGACTGGGAGCCCACGGTCATGGCCGGCGCCGAGATGCTCGGCCGCCGTGGCGAGGACCACCGCTTCGACGCCCCGCGCCCGGCCGCCCAGCGCCGCCGCGACAAGCAGGCGGAGCGCGACGAGGCGGACCAGGAGTACGACGACTTCGAGCCGTTCTAGCAGCGGCCGGGCACTCCACCCGCCGATACGCCGAGAGCCGGACCCCCGCGGGGGTCCGGCTCTCGGCGTATCAGGACGTCAGGGGCGGGGCTCAGGCCGTGACCGCGTCCTCGGCCCCGTTCTCCTCCGGCTCGAGGCCCTGGGCGGACTCGTGGGCCGTCTCCTCGGCGGCGCCCCGCTGCCCGGGGATCTCCGCGGCGAGGCGGGACTCCATACGGACCCGGCGCTCGTCCGCCTTCACGCACAGCTCGGAGATCGCGCCGTTGAACCGCGTCAGCGACGGCGGGTCGGACGGGCCGAGCAGGTGCTCCTTGAGTGCGGCGCGGGCCGCGGTGAACCGGTCGTTCTCCGGGCGGCGCACCGACTCCAGCAGCTCCGGGACACCCTCGGCGGAGGGCGTCAGGACGACACCGGCGGAGACCGTCGGGAAGCCGGAGCGGAACGCCGCCTCGGACATGCCCGAGGTGTTGGCCACCGCGTACGGCTTCTCGCTGGACAGCCAGTCCGAGACGACCGAGGAGACGTCGCTGATGAGCAGGTCGGCCTGGTTGAAGCAGCTGAAGATCGCCGGGCGGGCGTCCGTGACGATCTGGTGCTCCCACTCCGGGAAGGACGCCCAGTAGGCGGCCTCCCAGGCGGCCGTCGCCCGCGCGATCTCCGCCTCGCGGTCACCGCGCGGGGCGCCCTGGAGCAGCATCCGCTCCATCTCGTCCGCGCTGGTGCGGAAGTCGGTCGAGGTCAGCCTGTCGAGTTCGGCGGTGCGCCGGGCCAGCTCGGCCGCGGCCTCGGCGCCGGGGCGGGCACCGGAGCGCCGGGTGTTGGCCTCGCGGACCATCGCCTTGATGCGCTCGTTCGCGGCGCCCGCGCGCGGGTCCACGGAGCCGGTCATCGGGTGCGGCTTGTAGAGGAGGCGCACACCGTCGTCGGCGAGCAGCCGGCGCACGATGTTCTCGCCGGCGAGCAGCACGGACGTGTTGCCCGGGTTGCCGTCCCAGCCCTCCCAGGTGGGGGCGTACAGGACCGTCGTGTACGTACCCGTGGGCGCGCCCGAGTAGGGGCGGATCGGCGCCAGCTGCGGGCGGCCGACCTCCACGATGTCCTTGTCCTCGACGCCGACCTCGGCCAGCGCGTACCGCTCGCGCGCGGCGGGACCGGCGACCCACACCTCGTCGTAGGCCTTGGCGTACGGGTTGCAGGAGGACAGCTTGTCGCTCTCGCCGTGGTTGATGAAGGCGTGCTTGATCGTGGGGATGCGCAGCACCTGCGAGGTCTTCGCGGCGTTCGCCGGGTGGAGCATCATCTTCACGGTCGAGTTCTCCAGCGAGAAGAGCGTGGAGACCTTCGGGAAGCAGACGACGGGGACGTCGGTGGCCTCGATCTTCTGCACCATGAAACGTTCACGCAGCACGATCAGCGGCTTGGCGTCGATCTCGGAGAGCGTGGAGAGCCACATGTTCGCCTGGTACGCGGACGTCGTGCCGCCGGAGAAGTACATGGCGACCGTCGGCTTGTAGTCGGCCAGCCACTTGTCCAGCCACTTCATGACCTGCTGCTCGCTCTTCGCCCGCTTGCGGGGCAGCATCCAGGTGCCGAGGTACACGGTGCCGCCCGCGATCAGCGCGACGGCGGCGCCGAGGCCGCAGTAGCCCCAGACGGCGTCCGTGGTGGCGGCGGTGGCGAGCAGGCCGGCCGTCGCCGGGACGGAGAACAGCAGCAGGCGGTGGCCCTGGCGGCGGGCCAGGATGCGCGGCGGCGCGGCGCTCAGCCGCAGCGCGGACGCGTCGATGTTCCGGGTGACGATCGGCAGCGTCCGGGTGCGGCGGACCAGGACCGCGACGGCCTGGCACACGAAGTGCAGGGCGTAGAAGACGCAGAGCGCGATGAGCAGCGGAGCCTGCTCGTGCAGCGGGTTGATGCCGTCGATCCGCAGCAGGCCGACCAGGATCAGCATGTCGCGCAGCAGCTGGCGGATCATGACGTCGAAGCGGACCTTGCCGAGGGCCGCGAGCAGACCGGGGTCCCGGTACTGCAGATAGATGTCCAGAGCGAGGCCGGCAGCGCTCGCGGTGACGAGCACCGGGACGCTCGGCAGCAGCGCTGCGACGATCTGGGCCGTGAAGAGCGCGAACATCGCGAGCAGTGCGGAGAGCTGCACGAAGCGGCGGGGGGCGAGGCCTGCGGAGGGCACGGGCTGGGCTCCTGCGAAGGGTGCGGTGGGCGGACGGCGGACGGAAGCGTGGGGCGCGGCGCGGCCTTCTGACGAGGCCGACCACTGACCGTATGACTTGTGGCGCCCGCGTAGCAATCTTCGGTGAGAGTAATCACTTGAAAAGGGGCATACTGCCCTTGGGTTCGAAGGTGCCGTCACCGTCCATCACTCGAAACGCGGCGGCGTCCGCCCTCCGCCCTCCCGTAGATTGCGGGGACCGGGCTGGTCGGAACAGTGGGGGAAGCGCGTGTCAGCGGCAGGACAGAGGGCTCAGGGAGCGGGACGGACGACGCCGGGGGAGCGGACGGCGCCGGACGGGGGGAACCCGGACCGGGCCGTGCGGGAGGCCGCCGCCGGGGCCCGCCGTGTGGTCGTGAAGGTGGGCTCGTCGTCGCTCACCACCGCCGCCGGCGGACTCGACGCGGACCGCGTGGACGCCCTCGTCGACGTCCTCGCCAAGGGCCGCAGCGGCGGCGAGCGCGAGATCGTGCTCGTCTCCTCCGGCGCCATCGCCGCGGGTCTCGCCCCGCTGGGGCTGCGCCGCCGCCCCAAGGACCTGGCCCGGCAGCAGGCGGCCGCCAGTGTCGGCCAGGGCCTCCTGGTGGCCCGCTACACCGCCTCCTTCGCCCGGTACGGCATCCGGGTCGGCCAGGTGCTGCTCACCTCCGACGACACCAGCCGCCGCGCGCACCACCGCAACGCCTCGCGCACCCTCGACAAGCTCCTGGCGATGGGCGCGCTCCCGGTCGTCAACGAGAACGACACCGTGGCCACGGACGAGATCCGCTTCGGCGACAACGACCGGCTCGCCGCCCTCGTCGCCCACCTCGTCCACGCCGACCTGCTGGTCCTGCTCTCCGACGTGGACGGCGTCTACGACGGCGACCCCAGCAGGCCCGGCACCTCCCGGATGGCGGAGGTACGGGGTCCGGCGGACCTGGCCGGCGTCGAGATCGGCAGCGCCGGGAAGGCCGGGGTCGGCACCGGCGGCATGGTCACCAAGGTCGAGGCGGCCGGGATCGCGGCGGCGGCCGGCATCCCCGTGGTGCTGACCAGCGCCGTGCACGCCGCCGACGCCCTCGCCGGGCGCGACACCGGGACGTACTTCCACGCCACGGGCCGGCGCTCGGCCGACCGGCTGCTGTGGCTCCAGCACGCCTCCACCCCGCAGGGCGCGCTCACGCTGGACGACGGAGCCGTGCGCGCGGTCGTCGAGCGGCGGACGTCCCTGCTGCCCGCGGGCATCGCGTCGGTCGAGGGCGACTTCACCGCCGGGGACCCCGTCGAACTGCGCGACGCCTCCGGGCGCGCGGTCGCACGCGGACTCGTCAACTTCGACGCCAGGGAGATCCCCCAGCTGATCGGCCGCTCGACCCGGGAACTGGCACGCGAGCTGGGCCCCGCGTACGAACGGGAGGTCGTCCACCGCGACGACCTGGTACTCCTGCGGCCGTAGCCGAGGGGCCGGCCCGGCCGAATCCCCCGCCCCGGCGGTGGACGTTCCGTAAAACCGCCACGCGGCGGCGCCCCACCTGCTCAACTTTGTCAGGGAGTTCGAGCGCGACCGTTGCGAGAAGGAGGCCGTCGTGAGACGAGTGCGCCCTGGGGCGGCCGTGTCCCGCGGTGGTGGCACCTCCCGCCCGCTCGGCGAGGAGCGCGCCCTCACCAGCGTCGCCGCCGGTGACAGCTACGGCGGAGGGGAGCCCGCCGAACAGCCCCGCCTCTGGCACGTCACGCTGAGCGTCTCGGGCGGCGAGGCCCCGCTGCAGGAGGTCAGGCGCGGCCTGGAGCAGCTCGCCCACGACCACCCCTTCCTGCTCACCAGCCGCTACGCGGGCGACCACGCGGAGATCCGCTACTGGGAGGAGGCCCGCGACCTGCACGACGCGGCGGCGGTCGCGCTGCGGCTGTGGGGCGAGCACCGCCGGACGGCCGGGCTGCCGCCCTGGGAGATCGTCGGCCTGGAGGTCGTCGACCGCGAGACCTACCACCAGCGGGTCGCCGAGGGCTACGGCCCCCTGCCCGCCACCCCCGTCGGCGTCCACCCCTTTTGAGAGCTTCATGACGGTTCGGTCTCGGGGTGTGGGACACCTTCCGAACGGGCCCGTCCGGACCATTACGCTGCGGGCATGACCACGCTCTCGCCGTACGACTCGATGTCCCCGGTCACCCGGGCCGCCTACCGCGCCAAGGCCGCCGCCGCCGACCTCGCGCCGCTGCCGCGCGCCGAGAAGGACGACGCGCTGCTCGCGATCGCGGACGCGCTGGAGGTCCGTACGAGCGAGATCGTCGCCGCCAACGCCAAGGACATCGCCAAGGCGCGCGAGGCGGGCACCAGCGAGACCGTCGTCGACCGACTCACCCTCACCCCCGAGCGCGTGCGCGCCATCGCCTCCGACGTGCGGGACGTCGTGGCCCTGCCCGACCCGGTCGGCGAGGTCGTCCGCGGCTCGACCCTGCCCAACGGCATCGACCTGCGCCAGGTCCGGGTGCCGCTCGGTGTCGTCGGCATCATCTACGAGGCCCGGCCGAACGTGACCGTCGACGCCGCCGCCCTCTGCCTGAAGTCCGGCAACGCGGTCCTGCTGCGCGGCTCCTCCTCGGCCTACGAGTCCAACACCGCCCTCGTCCGCGTGCTGCGCGACGCCGTGGGCGGCGCCGGGCTCCCCGCCGACGCCGTGCAGCTCGTCCCCGGCGAGAGCCGCGACTCCGTCCGCGAGCTGATGCGCGCCCGCGGTCTGGTCGACGTGCTCATCCCGCGCGGCGGCGCCTCCCTGATCCGCACCGTCGTCGAGGAGTCCACCGTCCCGGTCATCGAGACCGGCACCGGCAACTGCCACGTCTACGTCGACGCCGAGGCCGACCTCGACATGGCCGTCGACATCCTGATCAACTCCAAGGCGCAGCGCCCCAGCGTGTGCAACGCCGCGGAGACCCTGCTCGTGCACCAGGACATCGCCGCCGAGTTCCTGCCGCGTGCCCTGGACGCCCTCGCGGACGCCGGGGTCACCGTGCACGCCGACGAGCGCGTCCTCGCGTACGCCAAGGACTCCCGCGCCACCGTCGTGGAGGCCACCCCGGACGACTGGGAGACCGAGTACCTCTCCTACGACATCGCCGCGGCGGTCGTCGACTCGCTGGAGCGGGCCGTCGAGCACATCCGGCTGTGGACGTCCGGGCACACCGAGGCCATCGTCACCACCTCGCAGCAGGCCGCCCGCCGGTTCACCCGGTTGGTGGACTCCACCACGGTCGCCGTCAACGCCTCCACGCGGTTCACCGACGGCGGCCAGTTCGGCTTCGGCGCGGAGATCGGCATCTCCACCCAGAAGCTGCACGCCCGCGGCCCCATGGGCCTGCCCGAGCTGACGAGCACCAAGTACATCGTCACCGGGGACGGCCACACCCGGCGCTGAGACCCGGCGGGGCGGGCGCCCGTACGGGCCGGGAGAATTTCCGTACCGTCTGCCCAAATTGACCCCCCAGGTCTACTCTGGACACGTGCCGGAGGACGTGGGGGGCACGCCGTTCGCCGACGGCAGGGAGCCCGACGACGACCGCGACCGCGGTGGCTGGGACGAGGAGTTCGCCACCGTGGTCTTCGACGAGGACTTCGTCCGGGCGGCCGAGGTCCACGAGCCGACCGCCGTGGAGCGCCTCCTGGCCGCCGCCGAGGCCCGTGCGGAGGCCACCGAGGCCGAGGCGCGCCGGGCCCGCCTGAGGGGCGCGCGCGGCGACGACGACCGCTACGACGACGGTTTCGGGCCCGACGGCCACGGCGGCTTCGGCTACGACCCGGACTTCGACGACCTGGACGACCCCGACTTCGCGGACGGGCGCCACGGGGCGCCGGGGGCGTACGGCAAGGTCGCCCGCTGGCACCGCCCCGTCGCCTGGATGCTGGCCCTCGTGATGGGCGTCGGCATGGTCGCTCTGGCCTTCAGCGCCGTCTACCGGGGCGCCTCCTCGGGCGGCCAGGACCCCGTCCCGTCGCCCGCCTCCACCGGCATGGAACAGGGCAGGGACGCACCCACCGGCCCCGTCCCCTCCGGCCCGGCCGGGTACTCCCGGCCCGCCGTCCCGGCGGCTCCGCACGCCCCCTGAGCCGGGGCCGTACGCCCGCCCGGACCGCGGCCCGGACACCGTTCGGATCCCGGCCGGACCCGCGCCACAACTTGACGCGTACCAGGGCGTTTACGGGCGCCCGCGCAGACCTACTCTCAGAGTATGGGCGGGCCAGGAAACCCACCTGAGGGGACGCCCGAGGGCGCTCCCGGTGGTGGAGAGGACGAGTACCGATCCGTCGTCTTCGACGAGTCGTTCGTCCGCGCTGCCCGCCTCCAGGAGTTCTCCGCGCAGGAGCGTGTCGGCGACCACACCCCGGCGGTGCGCCGCCGCCCCGGCCTGCGCCGCGGTCTGTCCCGGCAGGCGCTGATGCTCGTCCTGCTGATCGCCCTCGCCTTCGGCACCGCGATCTACATGGGCGTGCGCCATCCGTACCAGGGCGCCTCCGCACGGCCGCCGGAGCCGCTGCGGATGACCGTGATCCCGCTCTCCCCGCAGGCCGCGGTGCCCGGCTCCGCGAACGCCGAGAACCTGTACGCGCACAGTCCGGCCGCGCAGTTCCGTGTGGGGGCCGAGGGCATCACCCTGCCCTCCTCCCGGCGCACCGCGCACTTCTCGCAGAACCAGGTCGTCACCGCCCTGACCACCGCCAAGGACTACCTCGTCGAGTCCGCGCTCGACCCGGACGTGCTCACCGGCGGCGCCACCAGGCCCGCCCGGACACTGCTGGACCCGCGGCAGCTCGACCAGTTCGACCAGAGCTTCGACAGCCCGGCGGGGGACGGGCGGCACGCGCCGACCGGCTGGGTGATCCGCTTCGACGCGTCCCGCGCCGAGCTGGCCGACAGCCGGATCCGTGTCCAGGGCACCCTGCGGGCCGCCGAGTCCGACGCGAACACGCTGGAGGTCGTCTCCGACCACACCTTCGTCTACGCGCTGCGGCCGACCGGCTCGGACGAGAACGCCAAGGCGTCGCTGTTCACCGTCCGGCGCGAGCTGCACTTCCGCTTCGAGCGCGACGACCTGCGCATGCACCAGACGGAGCTGGCCGTCTCCTACGTCCAGGCCGGTCCGCTCGCCTGCGCCGAGGACTCGGTCAGCCTGCTGCGCCCGCTGCTGGCCGGCCAGACCGCGAAGGCGGGCGGCCCGGCCGGCACCAACCCGTACGCCACCGAGGGCGCCACGGCCCTCTGCGGCACCCTCGCGGCCGGCGCACAGCCGAAGCTCTGACCGCCGGGCCTACTCGGCGGGCGGGCCGTCACCCGCGTCCCGCGGCGGCGCCTCCGTGGGCGCCCCGGACGCCCCGGACTCCCCCGAGGAGTCCGGGGCACTCCCGTTCGCGAACCCGCCGAACCCGCGCCGCACCCGGCCGCCGAGGTCCCCCGCGCCTCCCGCGAGGTCGCTCACCAGCTTCATCAGCGGGTCCTTCGACCCCTTCACATCGCTGGCGTAGCTCGCCGCCGACTGCCGGAAGGAGTCCGCGACGGACGTGTCCTTGTCCTCGCTGCGACGCGGGTAGTGCCCGTCCATGATCCGCTGGTAGTCACGGGACTCGGCCCACTTCTTCAGCTCGGCGGCCCGCACCGTGGTGAACGGATGGCTGCGCGGCAGCACGTTCAGGATCTTGAGCACGGAGTCCCGCAGGTCGCCCCCCGCCTCGTACTCCTCGGCCTGTTCGAGGAAGGCGTCCACGTTCATCTCGTGCAGGTGGTTGCCGCCGGCGATCTTCATCAGCCCGCGCATCGAGGCCCGCAGGTCCTGGCCGACCAGGAGGCCGGCGCGGTCCGCGGACAGCTCCGACTTGCGGAACCACTCGCGCAGCGCGGTCACGATCGCCATGACCGCGAGGTTCCCCAGGGGTATCCACGCCACCCGCAGGGCCAGGCCGGTGAGGAAGAGCAGCACCGTCCGGTAGACCGAGTGGCCGGACAGGGCGTGCCCCACCTCGTGGCCGATGACCGCCCGCATCTCCTCCTCGTCGAGCAGCTCCACGAGGCCGGTCGTCACCACGATGATCGGCTCGTCCAGGCCGATGCACATCGCGTTCGGCTGCGGGTCCTGGTTCACGTACATCGGCGGGACCTTCTCCAGGTCCAGGATGTAGCAGGCGTCCCGCAGCATGTCGTTCAGGTGCGCGAACTGGGCGTCCGAGACCCGCACCGAGTCGGACAGGAAGAGCAGCCGCAGGCTCCGCTCGGGGAGCAGCCCGCTGAGCGCCTTGAAGACGGTGTCGAAGCCGCTGAGCTTGCGCAGGGCCACCAGGGCCGAGCGGTCCGCCGGGTGTTCGTACGCGCGTGAGGAGATCCCCTCGAAACGCCTGCGCTGCCTGCTGGGCACCCGCTCGCGCCCGTTGTGACCGTGACTGTCGTCGGACATGTGTCCCCCATGCTCTCAGTGCCGTGCCCCCCGAAGCGGGCTCCAGCGTAGGCGGAGATACCGTGATGGGGCAGCACACCGTAAGGAGCCGTCCCATGGAGCACATTCCCGCAGCCCTCCGGCTGACCGAGGCCGCCGACGCCGCCGGCAAGCAGGGGCCGGGCAATCTGCTCCGTGTCGTGCTGGTCGTGATGGTGGTGGGTGCCGTCCTGCTCGCGTGGTTCCTGCTGCGCGGCTACAAGCGGGACGACGACTGACCGGGAGCCGGTTCCCTCGCGGGCCCCGCCCGCCCCTCCACCCGTCGCTCTTCCTCCGTCCCGCCTCCCGTCGGCGTCGCTTGACCCGCTCTCACCTCAAGTGACGTCCCGCGCCCCGCGGACGTTGCCTCGGGGCGGGTCCGGGGACCGGTGAAGTGGCCCAACGGCAGAGTCGGCGTGAGGCCGGAACGGGCCCACGCTTACGATGGGCCGAAGTCTTTATCCCGATCCCACACCCGGATAGGTACTGCCGACGATGAGCTTCCACAGCACCGCTGCCCAGTTGGTCACGCTTGCCGCCGAGGGCGAGGAGCACGGCGGCAACCACGAGAGCCTCAGCCCGTACCTGACCGGTGGCGGCGCTCTCTTCATCCTTCTCCTGCTGCTGTGGATCACCACCCGCTTCAACCGGGACCGCTGACCGCCCGGCGGGCCGGCCCGGCCGTCCGGACAGGCCCGTCGGCCGGAGCCCCCGGACCGGGCCGGTAGGGTCTTCACGCATGGGAGAGCAGGACATGCCTACCGGCCCGGCGAACGGTCCGTCGAACCCGGGCAAGCGCCGCCTCGGAGTCATGGGCGGAACGTTTGACCCGATCCACCACGGGCACCTCGTGGCCGCCAGCGAGGTCGCCGCGCAGTTCCACCTCGACGAGGTGGTGTTCGTGCCGACCGGGCAGCCCTGGCAGAAGAGCCACCGCAGTGTCTCGCCGGCCGAGGACCGCTACCTGATGACGGTGATCGCGACCGCCGAGAACCCGCAGTTCTCGGTCAGCCGCATCGACATCGACCGCGGCGGCCCGACCTATACCACGGACACGCTCCGCGACCTGCGCGCGCTCAACCCCGACACGGACCTGTTCTTCATCACGGGCGCCGACGCGCTCGGCCAGATCCTCACCTGGCGGTCCGCCGAGGAACTCTTCTCCCTCGCACACTTCATCGGGGTCACCCGGCCCGGCCACACCCTGACCGACCCCGGGCTGCCCGAAGGGGGCGTCTCGCTCGTCGAGGTCCCCGCGCTCGCCATCTCGTCCACGGACTGCCGCGCGAGGGTCGCCAAGGGCGACCCCGTCTGGTATCTGGTGCCGGACGGTGTGGTGCGCTACATCGACAAGCGCGAGCTGTACCGCGGCGAGTGAGCCGAGAGGGGCACCGGTGAACGACCGATACGACGGATACCCGGGCGGGGACCAGTACGAGCTCGTCGGCTACGACGAGTACGGGCAGCCCGTGTACCGGCAGGTCCCGCCGCAGCAGGCGCAGCACCAGGGCTACGACCCGTACGGGCAGCAGCAACAGCAGCAGCAGCCTCAACAGCAACAGCAACAGCCTCAACAGCAGCCGGGGTACGGCTACGACCCGTACGCGACCGGCCAACAGGCCCCCGTGCCCCCGTACGACGCCTACGGCACCGGGTACGACACCGGCGGGCAGCCTCCCGTGTCCCCGTACGGCGGCCCCCAGGACCCGTACGGCACCCGTGACGCCCAGGGGGCCCCCGGCGCGTACGGCGGCCCCGGCGCCCACGGCGGCGGGCAGCGGCGGCGGACCGCCGCCGCCGAGCAGACCGCGTACATCCCCCAGCAGGCCGGCCCCGCGGAGGACTCCGGACGGGATTCCGCGGACGACCGTGAGCACCGCACCGGGCAGTTCGCGTTCGTCGAGGAGGAGGAAGAGGACTCCGAGGACGTCATCGACTGGCTCGCGTTCACCGAGAACCGCACCGAGCGCCGCGAGGAGGCCCGGCGGCGGGCCCGCAGCCGGGTCGTCGCCCTGGTCGTGGTCCTCGCCCTGGTCGTCGTCGGCGGCGTGGGCTACCTCTGGTACGCGGGCAAGCTCCCCGGCACCTCCTCCGAGGACAAGGGCGGCACCACGACGGCCGCCGGCGCCCAGAAGCGCGACGTCATCGTCGTCCACCTGCACCACACCAAGAAGGGCGGCACCTCCACGGCGCTGCTCGTCGACAACTCCACCACGAAGCAGGGCACCACCGTGCTGCTGCCCAACTCCCTCGCCCTGACCGACGAGGACGGCTCGACGACCACCCTCGCCAAGTCGGTCGACGACGACGGCTCCTCCGGGACCCAGGACTCGATCGACACGGTGCTCGGGACCGACATCGAGGGCACCTGGCGGCTCGACACCCCGTACCTCGACAACCTCGTCGAACTCGTCGGCAACATCGACATCGACACCGACACCGACGTGCCCGACCCCGACGCGAAGAAGAAGGGCGAGCCGCCCCTCGTGAAGAAGGGCGAGAAGCAGACCCTCAGCGGCAGGATGGCCGTCGCCTACGCCACCTACCAGGGGCCGGGCGAGGAGCAGAACGCCCAGCTGGAGCGGTTCGGGCAGGTCATGCAGGGCGTGCTGCGCAAGCTGTCCTCCGACCCGCAGGCCGCGACGACCACCGTGCAGACGCTGGCGCAGATCCTGGACCCCTCGCTCACCGACAAGGACCTCGGCACCTTCCTCGCCGGACTGGCCGAGCACGCCAAGGGCGGCGACTACCGGACCGCGATGCTCCCCGTCCAGCAGGACGGCAGCCTGAGCGCACAGGCCACCGACAGCGTGATCAAGGACGTCCTCGGCGGTACCGCGAAGAGCCCCGAGAAGGGCGACGCCGTCCGCGTCGGCCTCAAGAACGCCACCGGGGACAAGGGCGCCACCGAGAAGTCCCGCGTCGCCCTGGTCAACGGCGGCTACACCTTCCTGGACTCCGGCACCGCCGCGGCCCGTTCCGCGTCCGCCGTCACGTACGCGGACGCCGCAAGGAAGGAGGACGCGGTGGAGGTCGCCAAGACCCTGGGTCTGCCCGCGAGCGCGGTGAGGAAAAGCAAGGCCGAGACCGGCGCCGACGTGACGGTCGTCCTCGGCCAGGACTACAAGGCGGGCGGCTCCGCCGGGTGAGCGGGGTGCGCCCGGCGGGCCCGGGCGCACCCGGTCGAAACCCGTGGGGCGCCGTCGGCGGTCCGTGAGACCCTTGAGGTACCCCGTGAGGGGTTCCCCGACCGCCGACGGAAAGCCTTGTAGTGACCGCCACTGACCGTTCCATCGAGCTCATCAACAGCGCCGCGCAGGCGGCCGCCGACAAGCTCGCGCACGACATCATCGCCTACGACGTCAGCGACGTACTGTCGATCACCGACGCCTTCCTGCTCGCCTCCGCGCCCAACGACCGCCAGGTCAAGTCGATCGTGGACGAGATCGAGGAGCGGCTGAACAAGGAGCTCGGCGCCAAGCCGGTGCGCCGCGAGGGCGACCGCGAGGCCCGCTGGGTCCTGCTCGACTACGTCGACATCGTCGTGCACGTCCAGCACAGCGAGGAGCGGGTCTTCTACGCCCTGGAGCGGCTGTGGAAGGACTGCCCCGAGCTCGACCTGCCCGCCGACGCGAAGGCCACGCGCGGCAAGGGCGCCGAGCACGCCCGGCTCCAGGACGCGGAGGACGCCGCCGAGCTCGGTGGTGGGCTCCGGTGAGTGCCGCCGCCGCGGGGGCCGGCCAGCGGCCGGTCCGCGGCCGCCGCGTCATCCTGTGGAGGCACGGGCAGACCGCCTGGAACCTGGAGCGGCGCTTCCAGGGCACCACGGACATCGAGCTCACCGAGACGGGCATCGGCCAGGCCCGTCGGGCCGCCCGTCTGCTCGCCTCGCTGAAGCCGGCCGCGATCGTCGCCTCCGACCTGCGGCGCGCCGCCGACACGGCCGCCGAGCTGGCCGCGCTCACCGGCCTCACGGTGGCGCACGACGAGGCCCTGCGGGAGACCTACGCGGGCGTCTGGCAGGGGCTGACGCACGAGGAGATCATCGCCCGGCACGGCGAGCAGTACGCGGCGTGGAAGCGCGGCGAGCCGGTCCGGCGCGGTGGCGGCGAACTGGAGACCGAGGTCGCCGACCGGGCCGCCCCCGTGGTGCTGCGGCACGCGGAGAAGCTCCCGGAGGACGGCACCCTCGTGGTGGTCAGCCACGGCGGCACGATCCGCACCACCATCGGACGCCTTCTCGGCCTGGAGGCGCACCACTGGGAGAGCCTCGGCGGCCTCTCCAACTGCTGCTGGTCGGTGCTGGGCGAGGGCGCCCGCGGCTGGCGGCTGCTCGAGCACAACGCCGGCACGCTGCCGGAGCCCGTGTTCGGCGACGACGACTGAGCGGGCCGCACCGGCCGGCGGACGGCCGCTTGAACCCGTACGGCGCGGACCTCACCGGCCCGCCCGACGCGGTCCGAGCCGGGCCCGCACGCCGGCGCCGGGACCCTGCCGTGCGGCCCGGAGGCTCGACGGGGCCGGATTTCACTTTCCGGCAGGTCGCAGGCTAAAGTTCTTCTTGTTCGCCCCGCCGAGCGGGGCGAAACACCATGCGGCTCGCCGCGTGGCGCAAGGGGCTATAGCTCAGTTGGTAGAGCGCCTGCATGGCATGCAGGAGGTCAGGAGTTCAATTCTCCTTAGCTCCACACGATGGACGTCCTGATCTCACGAGATGGACGCCTGAGTGCGCGAAGAGAGATCCCGCTCCCTGATGGGGGGCGGGATTTTTTGTGTGCCCGAAGGGCCGGTGACGACAAAACCGCCGGGCGTCGCACCTGCCCTGCGCACTCTTCTCCGGGTGGCTTGAGTCACTTGGGCCCTCGGGGGCGTATATCTCTGCGGACGCGCCGTTCGCGTGCGCATACGCGCCGGTCGCGACGGCCGTGGCGCGGGGGCGTGTCCGGACTGGTACGCAGGCGTCGCTGACCGTATTGCTCCGGCCGTGGCAGAATCAAACGGCCGGAAGGGGGCGCGGCCCGACGGGAGGGAGTAGCGATGCCTGCGAGCAGGCTCGAGGAGGTCGACCACCTCCTCGAAGCGGCGGTGACGCGTACGACCGCCAGGCTCCTCCACTGCCCTTCCTGCGGCTCGGCCCACTGCGCCCAAGTACTCGGTGACAACGGCGGGATCTCCTACGTGTGCACGGCCTGCGGCCACAGCTGGAGCTGAGCGATGGGTGCACACAGGCGGAAGTGCGATTGGTGCGGCAGCGGTACGCCGATCGTCCGCGACATGGAACCGCTCAACCACGACTACCAGTACTGGTGCGAGGAATGCGCGCGGGCGCTGATCATAAAGGGCGACCCGATCGAGACGTACCGCGAGCTGGAGGGCGAGCCGATCTACGGGCGGCTCCTGGACGAGCACTGCACCCTCAAGCGCTTCTACTCGTTCGCCACGGCCTGACGTCCCGCACGGCCTGACGTCCCACACGGTCCGATGCCTCTCGCGGCCCGGCGCCTCTCACGGCCCGATGTCCGGATCGTCCGTATTGCCGGTGCGGGCGGGAATCGATTTGGTGGTGCACCCACCCGACCGTGTAATGTTGGCGTCGCCGCCGGGGAAACCGGGCGGCACGGCCACAGTGCGAATCCACCGCACGGCTACGAGGGGCTATAGCTCAGTTGGTAGAGCGCCTGCATGGCATGCAGGAGGTCAGGAGTTCAATTCTCCTTAGCTCCACAGGGACTGAAGGCGGGTCACCCACCAGGGTGGCCCGCCTTCCTCGTGTTCAGCGTCCGCTGCCCAGGGCCCGGCGGCCCCGGCCCGGCGAGAGCACCGGCAGGTTGCCGCGTGCCGGGGCGGCGGACCGCGTGTCCTCCTCGATCCGCAGCGCCAGCGCCGGGCACCGGCGCACGGCCCGCAGGGCCTTCGCCTCCGCGTACCGGGGCACCGCCGCCTGTGCGACGGTCGGGAAGCCGTCCGCGCCCAGCTCGAAGACCTCCGGCAGGATGTCGGCGCACAGTCCGTGGCCCCGGCACAGGGTCCAGTCGACGTAGATCTTCTGGCGGCTGGGCCCGTTCTCCTGCTGCCCCTGGCCGCCGGGGATGCCCGTGGGGGTCCCGCCGCCCTCGAAGAGCGGCAGAACGCCCTCCACGGGCCGTCCGCAGCCGTTGCCGAGGACGTGCGCGGCCAGGTCGTCCGTGAACGCCTTGAGCGTCGACTCGATGAACATCGCCGAGCCGTCCGGGTGCGAGCAGGCCCCGCGCCTCTTCACGGCCTTGGCGACCTGCTTGACCGCCTCGAGGGCGGCCGGTCCGCCGCCGTTCAGGATGTCCTCCAGGCCGCGCGCCGCCGCGGGCAGACCGAGGTAGCAGGGGCCGCACTGGCCGGCGCTCTCCTCGGCCAGCCACTGCGCCACCCGCAGCGACTCGCCGAGCGGGCACGTCTCCTGCGTGATGGGCAGGATGGCGCCCGCGCCGAGCGAACCGCCCACCGCGTCGAGGGAGTTGCGCGAGACGACCGCCTCGTCGACCGTCGCGGCGTCCAGCCACTTGCCGTGGTAGCCGCCGGTCAGCACGCCCTGGGGCACCGGCGGGGCGCCGGCGAGCTGGAGGACGTACCGCAGCGGCACACCGGTGGGGACCTCGATCACCATGGGGCGGGCGACCGCTCCGGAGACCGTGAGCATGACGGTGCCCGGCTCGTCGTACAGGCCGGTGTTGCGGTAGCGCTCGGGGCCGATGCGGGCGGCGATGGCCAGCTGCGCGAACGTCTCGGCGTTGGACAGCAGCGTGGGGGCGCCGCCGACGCCGCTCTGCGACGCGCTGATCTTGCGGCCCGGCGGGATGGCCGGGCCGCCGTCGATGGAACGGATCAGGGACGCGGCCGCCCCGGTCACCATGCGCACCGGGTTGCGCTGCACGCGCGCGCGGAGGGCCGATCCGCGCCGGTTGTTCAGGCCGCGCTCGGCCAGGGCCGCCTCCATGGACGCCTGGGTGGAGGCGCGGGTGACCCCGATGACGAGGGTGCGGGCTCCCATGGCCTCCGCCGCCAGCAGGGCCCCGTCCAGGATGAGATGAGGAGCACGGTTGATGAGCACCGTGTCCTTGCGGCAGGCGGGTTCGTCCTCACTGCCGTTGACCACGACCACGGGCCGGATGCCCTTGCTGATGGCCGACTCGGCCACCGAGCGGAGTTTCCTGGCGAAGGGGAAACCCGCGCCGCCGCGGCCCTTCAGGGATATCGCCTCGGCCAGAGCCGCGAGTCGCTCGCCGCCCATCGGCTCGAGCGGCCCGTGCACCTTGAGGTGCATGGGCAGATCGAGCCGGTCGACCAGGTCGAAACCCGACGTGAGTTGCGGCAGCCCGACGACGCGGACCTCCGGGACGTCGGGCAAAGCCTCGTTCACTAATAGCCTCCGGAAGGGGCGTTCCATGGTTCACCGGGGCCAGGAGCGTCGAAGGCGCCCGGCAGTACGTCAGTCGTGGGACCGCTGTCGTACGTGTCGTAGGTGTTGTACGTGCCATGGAGCCCGTTCGACTCACCGGTGTCGTACACATCACTCGCGCCGTACCCGCCGGCTGCCGGATTGTCGTAGGTGGGGAGGGAATATCCCGTGTCGGTCAGGGGGTCGTACGCGGAACGGGGGGCCTCGCCGACCGGCGGCGGCGAGGGGATGGGCCAGTTGCCGGAGGTGCTGCCGCCGCCGTCGACGCGCGGGAACACCTCCGTGGGCTGCGCGTCCGGGGGCGTCTGGAGGCGCCCGGCCGGAGCGTCGCCCCCGGCGGCACCGGCCGGGTTGCCCGACACGGCCCGGTAGGCGGCGGCGAATCCGGTCGGCCCGCCGTCCGCGCCGGCCGCCCGGCCCGCCGACGTCTCGTAGAGGGACCGCTCCGGCGACTGCGCGCGCTGCGAGGGCACGAACGTGTCCTCGGCGGCGGACCGCCGGGCCTGGCGTCCGGCGTAGCCGGGCAGCGGACCGTCCGCCGCGCCGCCACGCGACGCCTCCCGCTCCTCACGGGACGGCCGGCTCGCGCCCTGCTCCCCGACGGCGGCCAGGAAGCGTGCGGCGACCTCGCGCTTGAAGGGTGCCGGGGCCGAGCGCAGCGCCAGCGCGCCCAGCACGGCGAACAGGCAGAGGCTGTACGACACCGTGACGTACGGCTTCGCCGCTCGACCCGCGTAGAGCCCGTGGACCAGCGCCGCACACCAGGCCGGATAGGCCAGCATGTGCACCGCGCGCCAGCGTGCGGCCACCGGCGCGGGGGACGCGAAGGCGCTGCGCAGCGCGCCGGTGACGGCCGTGAAGATCATGAGCAGGGCGGCCAGGGAACCGAGCCCGATGAGCCCGGCGGAGCCGGTGACGCCGAGGCCGAAGGGGATCAGCGCGCCGATCGGGGAGGTGTGCTCCAGCGCCAGTTTGACGGTGATGTGCAGCAGCAGGAACGCGACCGAGGAGACCGCGGTCGTGCGGTGCACCGCCTGCGCCACCAGCCGCTGGCGGGTGCTGAGGAAGAGCCGGTCGCTCGCCACCAGCCCCCAGACGACGGAGGAGGTGAGGGCCACCAGGGCGAGCACACCGGCGCCGAAGTTCAGAAACTCGCGGAAATCGTCACCTCCGACCAGGACGATCACCGGTATCAGCAGCAGAGCGGCAGCCGTCGCCGCCCCGTAGGCCGACCGGCCCGGTGCGGGGAGCGAGGTGTTGCTTCGACGAGGTTTCATGGGGCGACTCCGAGCGGTTCGGTAAAGCGGTCCCGCTGCCGCACTCTAGGTCGAAGCCGTACCGGGGAGTACGAGGTTTAGGTTATTGCGTTGTTATCAAACGACAATGAGGCCGTTGCGGTGTCCCTTAGGGGTCGTTACGCGAAGTAACCCGCCGGCCTCCCGTGAGTCGCCGCCTTTCCGCCCGCCGTCCGTTCGGCGGTCCTGGGAAAGCCCGTCGCGACGCGCGTGACCCCTGCGGTACCCTGACGCCATGCGTGCCGTACGCCTTCTGCTTAGCGAGCCGCGCTGATCAGCACCGACCGCTGAACAACCGTGGTCGGAATCGGCGCGGCGTCCCCTCCTGTGCGAGGGGCTTTTTCATTTCCGGGCCGCTGGCAGAGACGATCGATGGAGCTTTGAGGATCATGAGCGAGACGAACTCCCCCGCCGCGGACAGCGCGGGTGGTGCCACCTCCGCCTCCGAGGCGGTCGCGCCGCACCGCTACACGGCCACCACGGCCGCCGGGATCGAGGCACGCTGGCAGGACTTCTGGGACGCTGAGGGGACGTACGAGGCGCCCAACCCGACGGGTGACCTGGCCGGCGACCCCGCCGTGGCCGCCAGGCCCAAGAAGTTCATCATGGACATGTTCCCGTACCCCTCCGGTGCGGGCCTGCACGTCGGACACCCGCTGGGCTACATCGCCACCGATGTGTACGCCCGGTTCCAGCGGATGACCGGTCACAACGTCCTGCACACCCTGGGCTTCGACGCCTTCGGCCTGCCCGCCGAGCAGTACGCGGTGCAGACCGGCACGCACCCGCGCGTGTCGACCGAGGCCAACATGGAGAACATGAAGTCCCAGCTGCGCCGGCTGGGCCTGGGCCACGACAGGCGCCGGTCGTTCGCCACGATCGACCCCGAGTACTACAAGTGGACCCAGTGGATCTTCCTGCAGATCTTCAACTCCTGGTACGACGACGAGGCGGGCAAGGCCCGTCCGATCGCCGAGCTGGTCGCCCAGTTCGACAGCGGTGAGCGCGCCGTACCGGGCTCCACGCGCGCGTGGCACGAGCTGACCGCCGCCGAACGCGCCGACGTGCTGAGCGGCTTCCGGCTGGCCTACGCCTCCGACGCGCCGGTCAACTGGTGCCCCGGTCTCGGCACCGTCCTGGCCAACGAGGAGGTCACCGCCGACGGCCGCTCCGAGCGCGGCAACTTCCCCGTCTTCAAGTCCAAGCTGCGCCAGTGGAACATGCGCATCACGGCCTACGCCGACCGGCTGCTGGACGACCTGGACGAGCTGGACTGGCCCGAGGCCATCAAGCTGCAGCAGCGCAACTGGATCGGGCGCTCCGAAGGCGCCCGCGTCGACTTCCCCGTCGGCGAGGAGCGCATCACCGTCTTCACCACCCGCCCCGACACCCTGTTCGGCGCCACCTACATGGTGCTGGCGCCCGAGCACCCGCTGGTCGACACGTTCGTCCCGGACGCCTGGCCCGACGACGCCCACGACGTGTGGACCGGTGGTCACGCCACCCCCGCCGAGGCCGTCGCCGCCTACCGCGCGCAGGCCGCCTCGAAGTCCGACGTCGAGCGGCAGGCCGAGGCCAAGGACAAGACGGGCGTCTTCACCGGCGCGTACGCGACGAACCCCGTCAGCGGCGAGCGTGTCCCCGTCTTCATCGCCGACTACGTGCTGATGGGCTACGGAACCGGCGCG
The DNA here is from genome assembly GCF_042956125.1 of Streptomyces sp. NPDC008313. NCBI lineage: Bacteria > Bacillati > Actinomycetota > Actinomycetes > Kitasatosporales > Streptomycetaceae > Streptomyces > Streptomyces sp. NPDC008313. Next base: position 50,244 of record NZ_JBIBFR010000005.1, on the reverse strand, counting down.
ATCATGGCCGTCCCGGCCCACGACACCCGTGACTTCGCCTTCGCCCGCGCCTTCGAACTGCCCGTGCGCTGCGTGGTCGGGCCCACCGACGGCCGCGGCACCGACACCTCCGCCTGGGACGACGCCTTCGCCTCCTACGACGCGACGATCGTCAACTCCGCGAACGACGAGATCACCCTGGACGGGCTGGGCGTCGTCGACGCCAAGGCCCGCATCACCGAGTGGCTGGCCCGCCGGGGCATCGGCGAGGGCACCGTCAACTTCCGGCTGCGCGACTGGCTGTTCAGCCGGCAGCGCTACTGGGGCGAGCCGTTCCCGATCGTCTACGACGAGGACGGCGTCGCCCACCCGCTGCCCGAGTCGATGCTGCCCCTGGAACTGCCCGAGGTCGAGGACTACTCACCGCGTACCTTCGACCCGGACGACGCCGACACGTCCCCCGAGACCCCGCTGTCCCGCAACGACGACTGGGTCCACGTCACGCTGGACCTGGGCGACGGCCGGGGTCCGCGCAGGTACCGCCGCGAGACCAACACCATGCCCAACTGGGCCGGTTCCTGCTGGTACGAGCTGCGCTACCTGGACCCGCACAACGACGAGAAGCTGGTCGACCCGGCCGTCGAGCAGTACTGGATGGGCCCGCGCGAGGGGCAGCCGCACGGCGGCGTCGACCTGTACGTCGGCGGCGCCGAACACGCCGTACTGCACCTGCTGTACGCCCGCTTCTGGTCGAAGGTCCTGTTCGACCTGGGGCACATCTCGTCGGCCGAGCCGTTCCACAAGCTGTTCAACCAGGGCATGATCCAGGCCTACGTGTACCGCGACAGCCGGGGCATCGCCGTCCCCGCCGCCGAGGTGGAGGAGCGCGACGGCGCGTACTACCAACAGGAGGAGAAGGTCTCCCGGCTGCTGGGCAAGATGGGCAAGTCCCTGAAGAACGCGGTCACCCCGGACGAGATCTGCGCCGAGTACGGGGCGGACACGCTGCGTCTGTACGAGATGGCGATGGGCCCCCTGGACGTCTCCCGGCCGTGGGACACGCGCGCGGTGGTCGGCCAGTTCCGGCTGCTGCAGCGGCTGTGGCGCAACGTCGTCGACGAGGACTCCGGTGACGTCACCGTCGTCGACACCGAGGCCGACGAGGGCACGCTGCGCGCCCTGCACAAGGCCGTCGACGGCGTCCGCCAGGACCTGGAGGGCCTGCGGTTCAACACCGCCATCGCCAAGGTCACCGAGCTGAACAACCACCTGACCAAGGCGTCCGGTCCGGTCCCGCGCCCGGTCGCCGAAGCGCTGGTGCTGATGGTCGCTCCGCTGGCCCCGCACATCGCCGAGGAGCTGTGGCGCAAGCTGGGCCACACCGACTCCGTCGTCCACCGGGACTTCCCGGTCGCCGACCCGGCCTACGTCGTCGACGAGAGCGTCATCTGCGTCGTCCAGATCAAGGGCAAGGTCAAGGCCCGCCTGGAGGTCTCCCCGTCGATCTCCGACGAGGAGCTGGAGAAGACGGCCCTGGCCGACGACAGGGTAGTCGCCGCGCTGGGCGGCGCCGGCATCCGCAAGGTGATCGTGCGGGCGCCGAAGCTGGTGAACATCGTCCCCGCGTAGCGCTGCGTCCGCGCGGCTCACCCGGTCACGTGTCCGGGGGGCCGGCTGACTCGGGACGCTCGTCGCATCGGGGTGGTCCCCTACGGGTGGGTTCGGGGTTCCGGTGGAACTCCGGACCCACCTGTTGCGTTTACCGTGGAAGAGCAGCGGCCCGCACCCGGACCGCCGTGAGCGGCCCGAAGGAGGAGCAAAGTGGGGACCGTGATCGCAGTGTTCGCCCTGCTCTTCCTGCTGTGCGTCCTGGCGGGCGCGTACGCCACGGTGAAGGTGGTGGGCGCGGCCAGGCGCGGCGTCGACCGCACCCTCTCGCAGGCCCGCCGCACCGTCGAGGACACCACCCTGCGCGCCCGGACCCTCGCCCAGCCCGGCCCGGTGGGCCAGCTCGCCGAGCTGCGGCTGAGGCTGCGCACGTCGATGCGCGCCACTCAGGACGCGCTGGCCGCCGGTGCCGCCGAGGACGAGTCCCTGAAGGAGTCACTGTCCCTCTTCGAGCGCCTCAGCGCCCACGGACACGAACTCGACGGCGAGCTGAGGCGGCTGGAGAGCGAGCCCGACCGGGCCACGCTCGCCGAGCGGCTGCCCGCGCTGCGCGAGCGGACCGAGCGGATCACCCGGTCCGCCGACTCGCTGCGCTGGGCCGCCCGCGACCGGGCACGCCGCTTCGCGGACGACGACCTGGACTCGCTCAGCGCGCAGATCGACGTCGAGTCCGGCGCCCTGCGCCACTGGACCACGGAGCCGACGACGCCCGCCCCGCCGTGGCCCGAGACCCCGGAACCCGGCACGCCCGACCCCGCCGGGCAGACCGGGCAGCAGGCCCCGCGCCCCCGGACGACGGCCGAGGAGCCGGCGCGTCCCGCCATCACGCCGTCGGCCGCACAGCCCACGTACCCCTGGCAGAAGAAGCCCCGGCCCGAGAGCACCACCTGACCGCGCGCGGCGGACACGGTGGACGCGGTGGCCGTGGAGGTGCCGCCGGGACGGCGCACGGCCGTACTGCGGCGGCGGGGGCACATGCGCGCCACGGCGCCGCAGGTGAGAGGGGCCGGGCTGCCGCCCGGGCGCCCTGGCGGGTAACCTCCAGCTCATGTCCCGCCATGTCGCGATCGTCACCGATTCAACGGCCTACCTGCCGCCCCGGACGATGGAGCGCCACGGCATCACCGCGGTGCCCCTGACCGTCGTCCTCGGCAACCGGGCGCTCGAAGAGGGTACGGAGATCTCCGCCCGGTCCCTGGCCCAGGCACTGCAGAAGCGACGCTCCGTCACCACGTCCCGGCCCAGCCCCGAGACCTTCGCCGAGACCTACCGCCGCGTCGCCGAGACCGGCGCCACCGGCATCGTCTCCCTCCACCTGTCCGCCGAGTTCTCGGGCACCTACGACGCCGCCGTCCTCGCCGCGCGCGAGGCACCGGTGCCGGTGCGGGTGGTGGACACCGGCATGGTCGCGATGGCCCTCGGATTCTGCGCGCTCGCCGCGGCCGAGGCCGCCGAGGCCGGCGGCACGGTGGACGAGGCGGTCACCGCAGCGGAGAAGCGGGCCGCGGGCACCTCCGCCCACTTCTACGTCGACACCCTCGACTACCTGCGGCGCGGCGGTCGTATCGGAGCCGCCCAGGCGCTGCTGGGCTCCGCGCTCGCCGTGAAGCCGCTGCTGCAGCTGGAGGGCGGCCGCATCGAACTCCTGGAGAAGGTACGGACGGCGTCCAGGGCGATCGCCAGGCTGGAGGAGATCGTGGCCGACCGGGCAGGAGGCGCCCAGGTCGACATCGCCGTCCACCACCTCGCGGCCCCGGAGCGGGCGTCGGCCCTCGCCGACCGGCTGCGCGCCCGGGTGCCCGGACTCGCCGACCTCCATGTGAGCGAGGTCGGAGCGGTCATCGGCGCGCACACCGGACCCGGGCTGCTGGGGGCGGTCGTCTCACCCCGGTGAGCGCTGGTCTCACCTCGCTGAGCGGTCGTCCCGCTTCGGTGGGTGTGGTCTCGCTCCGGTGGGGTGTGGTCTCGCTCCGGTGGGTGTGTTTCACCCCGGTGGAGTGACGGAGTTGTCCACAACAGGGCGGTAGTCCCCGGAAACCGAGCAAGATCATCGCGAAGGTGCCCGGCTGTCGCATCCTCGGCGCATGGCACTTCGATCACGCCCTCGCACGGCGACTCCGACCAGCGGTCCCGGCCGCGGGCCCCGGTCCGACGGCCGTACCCGCCGCCACCGCAGGCATTCTCCGGCCTTACCGGGCAGCCGTAGCCTGCCCGGACGCCGCCAGGCGTCGGCGGAGGCACTCCGCCGGCGCGCGGAACTCCTCTTCGCCGAACGGGGCACGGGGGAGCGGGAGTCGGGGGTCGCGGTCGCGGATCCCGGGGCGGGCTCGGGCCCTGAGGCGGGTGCGGGTGCGGGTGCGGGTGCGGGTGCGGGTGTGGGGAGTGGGGCGGGGGCCGACCGTGGTGATCGCGTGGTCGACGGTGCCGGTGCCGTGGGTGGTGGCGGTGACGGTTCGGGCGCGGGGCTCGGCGGGTGGCGGGAGCGGGCGGGGCCCGCTCTGAGGGACCGGATGCCGCTGTGGCTCCAGTCGCGGTGCGGACTGGAGCGCAGGAGCGTCATCGCCCTCACCGTGCTCCTCGTCGCTGCCGCGGCCTTCGCCGTCCAGCATTTCTGGACCGGCAGGACTCAGCAGGTGCGGGCCCCCGAGGTCGTGCGGGCGGCGGCTCCCTACGGCGGGCGGGCGTCGGACCATGCCTCGGGTCAGGATGCCTCGCCCGGGCCGGGAGCGGTGCGGACGGGGCCGGGGGCCGGGATCGTGGTCGACGTCAGGGGCAAGGTGCGCCATCCCGGGATCCAGCGACTGCCCGCCGGCTCACGGGTGGTGGACGCCCTGCGGGCGGCGGGCGGGGTGCGTCCGGGAACGAAGACGGACGGCCTCAACCGCGCCCGCTTCCTGGTGGACGGCGAACAAGTCGTCGTCGGTGCCCCCGTGCCGCCCGGCGCGGCGGAGGGAGGCACCGGGGGAGCTGCCGGTGCGGGCACCGGTGCGGGCACCGGGGCGGGTGGAAGCGGAACCGTCGCCGGGCCGGGAGTCACGGCTCCGGTCTCCCTCAGCACGGCCACCGCCGAGCAGCTCGACACGCTCCCGGGAGTCGGCCCCGTCCTGGCCCAGCACATCATCGACTACCGCGCCCAGCACGGTGGCTTCCGCTCCGTCGGCGAACTGCGCCAGGTCACCGGGATCGGCGACCGCCGCTTCGCCGACCTCCAGAAACTGGTGCGGCCATGAGGCAGTCGCGGACACGGGACGGGACCGGCACGACGGCCGCGACGGACGAGGCGGCCGCGACGAGAGCGACCGGCAGGGCGTCCGGTGACCCGGCAACCGGTGACCCGGCAACCGGTGACCCGGCAACCGGTGACCCGGCGTCCGCCGCCCCCGGCCGCAGCCTCGTCCACGCCGCCTCGGGGAAGCGGCTCGGGGATGCGCACCCCCGGCAGGAGGGACCGGCGGACCTGCGGCTGGTGCCACCCGCCCTCGCGGCCTGGGGCACGGCCGCGGCCACGCTCGGTGCCTCCGCCGGCTGGGTCCTGGGTGTCGTCCTGACCAGTCTGGCCGTCGGCACGGTGCTGCTCGTGAGGGCGGGACGAGGTGGACGGCGCACGAAGCGGAAGGGGGACACCGGAGCGTTGTCGCCCCCGTGGCAGCGTGTCTCCGTCTCGGCCGTACTCCTCTGCGTCGCCGCGGCCGCGGCCTCCGCGGGGCTGCACGGGGCGGACCTGCGCCGTGGACCGGTTCCGGCCCTGGCCCAGCGGTACGCCCACGTGGACGCGGAGGTCGAGCTGACCTCCGACCCGCGGCTCACCCGTCCCCGGATCCAGGGCGACCACGCAGCCCCGACGGCCGTCCTGCTGGACGCCGAGGTACGGCGCGTGATCCGACCGGACGGGACCGTCGTCGCCACCCGCACGCCGGTACTACTGATCGCCGACGCGACTCCCCCCAGGGGCTCGCCGATCGCACCCGGAGCACCCGCAGCACCCGGCGCGGACGGAGCGCATCGGGACCGGGGTGCGGACCGTGTCCGCGGCGGGCCGGCGCGGTCGCCCTGGCTGTCGCTCCTGCCCTCCACACGGGTGCGCGTGTCCGCACGGGCCGTGCCCCCACTGGCGGACGGGGCCCGGTTCGCGGCCGTGCTGCGCGTACGGGGCAGCGCGCCGCCGTTGGTGGTGGGGGAGCCGTCGGCTCCGCAACGGCTGGCGGGACGGCTGCGCGGCGGGCTGCGGGAGGCGACCGACGGGCTGGACGCGGACGCGCGGGCGCTGCTCCCCGGGCTGGTCGTGGGAGACACCTCCCGGGTCACCTCCGAGCTGGACGAGGCGTTCCGGGCGACCGACCTGACCCACACGCTGGCCGTCAGCGGTGCCAACTTCACGATTCTGCTCGCCCTGTTCATCGGACCGGCCGGAATCGCCCAGCGCGCCGAACGCCGGGGCCTCGCGCCGCGGATCGGTGTTCCGCTGCGGGCGACGGCGTTCCTCGGCGGTGTGCTCACGCTGGGCTTCGTGATCGTGTGCCGGCCGGACCCGAGTGTGCTGCGGGCGGCGGCCTGCGGAGCGGTCGCGCTCCTCGCCGTGGCGACCGGGCGCCGCAGATCGCTGATCCCGGCGCTGGCCACGGCCGTGCTGCTGCTGGTCCTCTACGACCCGTGGCTGGCCCGCAGTTACGGCTTCCTGCTCTCGGTCCTCGCCACCGGGGCGCTGCTGACCCTGGCACCCCGGTGGAGCGCGGCGCTGCGCAGACGCCGGGTGCCGCCGCGAGCGGCCGAGGCGCTGGCCGCGGCGGCGGCCGCGCAGGCGTTGTGCGCGCCGGTGGTGGCGGTCCTGTCGGCGCGGGTGAGCCTGGTCGCGGTGCCGTGCAACCTGCTCGCGGAGTTCGCGGTCGCGCCCGCCACCGTGCTGGGTTTCGGCACCCTGGGGGCGGCGGCGGTGGCGATGCCGGTCGCGCGAATCCTGGCGTGGTGCGCCGCCTGGCCCGCGGGGTGGATCGCGGACATCGCCCGTACGGGAGCCGCGCTGCCCGGCGGGGGAGTGGACTGGCCGGGGAGCTGGACGGGCGCCGTCCTGCTGGCGCTGGTCACGGCGGTGGCCGTACTCGTCGGCCGACGGGTCCTCAGGCACCCGTGGCTGTGCGGCGCCTGCGCCGTGCTGTTCCTGCTGGCCGTGGTACGCCCGCCGCCCCTGACCCGGGTGATCACGGGCTGGCCGCCGCCTGGCTGGCGGTACGCGATGTGCGACGTGGGGCAGGGCGACGCGACGGTGCTCGCCGCGGGGGACGGAGCGGGCGTCGTCGTGGACGCGGGGCCCGACCCGGTGCTGGTCGACCGCTGTCTGAGGGCGCTCGGCGTCACCCGCGTGCCCCTGGTCGTGCTGACCCACTTCCACGCCGACCATGTCGCGGGGCTGCCGGGCGTGCTGCACGGACGCGCGGTCGGCGGGATCGAGACGACGGGGTTCGAGGAGCCGCAGGACCAGGCCGAGTTCGTACGGAGGGAGGCGGCGGCCCGGCACGTTCCCGTGACCCGGGCCGTGGCGGGTGAGCGCCGGCGGGCGGGCGGCCTCGACTGGAGGGTGCTGTGGCCGCCGTCCGATCCGGTTGTGGCCCCGGAGGGTCCGAACGACGCCAGCGTCACGCTGTTCGTCCGGACGGCCGGGCTGAGCCTGCTCCTCCTCGGCGACCTCGAACCGCCCGCGCAGCAGGCGCTGCTGAGATCACCCGGAGCCGCTGACCTCGGACACGTGGACGTCCTCAAGGTCGCCCACCACGGCTCGGCGTACCAGGATCCGGAGCTCATGCGCCGGGTGGCACCGCGCCTCGCGCTGATCTCCTGCGGCGCCGGCAACGAGTACGGACATCCGGCACCCGCCACGGTCGCGGCGTTGCGGGCCGGTGGCGCGGTGGTGCTGCGGACGGACCGTGACGGGCCGTTGGCCGTCGCGGGGAAGGGGGCCGGACTGCGGGTGGCGAGGGGCTGAGAAGCGGTGGCTCGGGAGTATCGGAAAATGGCCGCGTGAGCGATGTGAGACATGTCCTGGTGCTGCCCGACCGCGATGCCGCCGAGGAGGCCGCGGAACTCCTCGGCGAGCGGTTCGGGATCGACGAGGAGCCACGGCTCGTGCGGGACGCCCTGGCCGGTGAGGACGACGCCGAGGACGCCCAGTGGCTCGTGGTCCTCCGTGACGAGGAGCAGCGGCTCGACGCCGGGCAGTTGGACGAGTTCGCCGCGCAGTGGGACGGCTGGCGCGAGGAGCCGTAGAGCTGAGCGGAACCGCCGTCAGGGCGGAGGGAAGCGGGGAGCCGGCGTTCCCGGGCTGTTCGAGGAGTGGGCCCTACAGGCCGAGGCGGTGGAAGATCTTGCCCGCGCGCGGTTCCGCGCCGAGGCCGCGGTAGAAGTCGAGGGCAGCGGGGTTGTCCGCGTCCGCCGTCCAGTCCAGGCGTGTACAGCCCGCCTCGCGGCCCGCCTCCTGGACGGCTTCCATGAGACGCCGCGCGACGCCGCCGCGACGGTGCGCCTCGCGTACGAACAGTTCCTTCAGGAAGAGGGAGGTGCCGGCTCCGGCCGCCGGCCACACCATGCTGAACGCGGCGAAGCCCAGGACGTCCTCACCGGCGCGGGCGAGCAGCACGGTGGCCACGGGGTGCTCGCCGAAGAGCGCTCCGCGGATCTGGTCGGGGTCACCCGGTGTGTCGGAGCCGCCGTAGTACGACTCGACCTCGCCCAGCAGCCGGGAGATGACCTCTGTGTCCGCCTCGGTGGCCTTCTCGATCCTCACGCCTGCCCCTTCCCGTGGCGGGCTGCGCCGAGACCTCGGGTGCCCGCACCTCCTTGGCGCCCGCACCTCGGACGGTGCCCGCACCCCTGTCGACACCCGCGCCCCCGCGCGCACTCGTGCCCCCGGCACCCTAGCCCCGGCTCCCCCGGGCCCGGTAGGGGATTCCGTTGTCAGTGGGGCGTGGGATGCTTGGCGCGATGGCCAGGAAGACCGCACAAGACGACCCTCTCGCCCCCGTGACGCTCGCCGTGGGCCAGGAGGACCTGCTGCTCGACCGTGCCGTGCGGGAGGTGGTGGCCGCCGCCCGGGCGGCCGACGCGGACACGGACGTCCGGGATCTCGCGCCGGACCAGTTGCAGCCCGGGACGCTCGCGGAGCTGACCAGCCCGTCGCTGTTCGCGGAGCGCAAGGTCGTCGTCGTACGTGACGCGCAGGACCTCTCGGCGGACACCGTCAAGGACGTGAAGGCGTATCTGGGGGCGCCCGTCGAGGAGATCACCCTGGTGCTGCTGCACGCGGGCGGCGCCAAGGGCAAGGGGCTGCTGGACGCCGCGCGCAAGGCGGGGGCGCGCGAGGTGGCGTGCCCGAAGATGACGAAGCCGGCGGACCGGGTGGCGTTCGTGCGGGGTGAGTTCCGGACCGCCGGGAGGGCCGCGACGCCCGAGGCGTGCCAGGCGCTCGTCGACTCGATCGGCAGCGACCTGCGGGAGCTGGCGTCCGCGGTGTCGCAGCTCGTCGCGGACGTGGCGGGGACGATCGACGAGGCCGTCGTCGGGCGGTACTACACCGGGCGGGCCGAGGCGTCCAGCTTCACGGTGGCCGACCGGGCCGTCGAGGGGCGGGCGGCGGAGGCGCTGGAGGCGCTGCGCTGGTCGCTGTCGACGGGAGTCGCGCCGGTGCTGATCACCAGCGCGCTGGCCCAGGGGGTCCGGGCGATCGGGAAGCTGTCGTCCGCGCGGGGCGGCAGGCCCGCCGATCTGGCCCGTGAGCTGGGGATGCCGCCGTGGAAGATCGACCGGGTGCGGCAGCAGATGCGCGGGTGGACACCGGACGGTGTCGCCGTCGCCCTGCGGGCGGTCGCGGAGGCGGACGCGGGGGTGAAGGGCGGCGGGGACGATCCCGAGTACGCCTTGGAGAAGGCGGTCGTGACGATCGCCCGGGCGGCCCGGTCCCGAAGGTAGCCCGGCAGCGCTCACGGCCCGGTTTCGAAGGTAGCCGGGCGGCGCGCACGGCCCGGTTTCGAAGGTAGCCCGGCGGCGCGCACGGCCCGGTCACCGCAACGGCTCAGTCATGTCCGGCCGCGCGGGGAGCCCGGTCACGGCGCGGCAGAGGGCGCCGGAAACCCCGAAGCCCCGGCGTCCCCTGGGGAAGGGGAGCGGCCGGGGCCTCGGGTCACGATGGTGGATCCACGCCCGCGTGGCGAACGCAGTCGTGCGTGGGTCCGGGGTGCCGGGTGGGAGCGGGAGAGAGGGCCTGCTCGGGTCCAGCCGGCGGTAGGTCAAGTCAGGGGACGGGTCACGAGGACCCGGCCGACTCAGCCCTTGAGGGTCGCGGCCTTGGAAGCGAGCGCCGACTTCTTGTTGGCGGCCTGGTTCTTGTGGATGACGCCCTTCGAGACGGCCTTGTCGAGCTGGCGCGACGCGGCGCGCGTGTACTCGGTGGCCTTCTCGACGTCACCCGCGGCAGCGGCCTCGCGGGCCTTGCGGATCGCGGTCTTCAGGGAAGACTTGACGGCCTTGTTGCGCAGCCGGGCCTTCTCGTTGGTCTTGATCCGCTTGATCTGGGACTTGATGTTCGCCACGAATGAGCCTCTACAGGTTCAGGCACGCGAGACAGCACGTCTCGCACACCGTTTGATTTCCTTGGGGTGTGTCCCGTGCTGAGAGGGCAGGAGACACAGCCACTCAGGCTACCAGCCGCCGCGGGACCGGCCCAAACCGGTCGCGGCTCCCCGGCCGTGGGACCATGGAGCCTACGTATCGATCCGACCCGAGGCGACAGGCGCCTCAAGAGACAGGACCCTGCGTGCCCGCGACCCCTAACAATGTGCCCGAGCCGAGCCGTACCGCCCCGGCTCTGATCCGCAATTTCTGCATCATCGCGCACATCGACCACGGCAAGTCCACGCTCGCCGACCGCATGCTCCAGCTGACCGGGGTGGTCGAGCAGCGGCAGATGCGCGCTCAGTACCTCGACCGCATGGACATCGAGCGCGAGCGCGGCATCACGATCAAGTCCCAGGCGGTCCGGCTGCCCTGGGCCCCGAGCGATGATCCGGGCAACACCCACATCCTCAACATGATCGACACCCCCGGGCACGTGGACTTCACGTACGAGGTGTCCCGGTCCCTCGCGGCCTGCGAGGGGACCGTCCTCCTCGTCGACGCCGCCCAGGGCATCGAGGCCCAGACTCTCGCCAACCTCTACCTGGCGATGGAGAACGACCTCAAGATCATCCCCGTACTGAACAAGATCGACCTGCCGGCCGCGCAGCCGGAGAAGTTCGCCGACGAGCTGGCGAACCTCATCGGCTGCGACCCCGAGGACGTGCTGAAGGTCTCCGCGAAGACCGGTCTCGGCGTCGAGGCGCTGCTGGACAAGGTCGTCGCCGAGATCCCCGCCCCGGTCGGTGTCGCCGACGCGCCCGCCCGCGCGATGATCTTCGACTCGGTCTACGACTCCTACCGCGGCGTCGTCACGTACGTCCGTGTCATCGACGGCCAGCTCAACAAGCGCGAGCGGATCCGGATGATGTCCACCGGCGCCGCGCACGAGCTGCTGGAGATCGGCACCAACTCCCCGGAGATGCTCTCCGCCGACGGTCTCGGCGTCGGCGAGGTCGGGTACCTCATCACCGGCGTGAAGGACGTCCGCCAGTCCAAGGTCGGTGACACGATCACCAGCCTGCACAAGGGCGCGACCGAGGCGCTCGGCGGGTACAAGGACCCCAAGCCCATGGTCTTCTCCGGGCTGTACCCGCTGGACGGGTCCGACTACCCGGAGCTGCGCGACGCCCTCGACAAGCTTCAGCTCAACGACGCCGCGCTGGTGTACGAGCCGGAGACCTCCGCGGCCCTCGGCTTCGGCTTCCGCGTGGGCTTCCTCGGACTGCTGCACCTCGACGTGATCCGTGAGCGGCTGGAGCGCGAGTTCGGGCTCGACCTCATCGCCACCGCGCCGAACGTGGTCTACCGCGTCCTCATGGAGGACGGCGCCGAGCACACGGTGACCAACCCGAGCGAGTTCCCCGAGGGCAAGATCGACGAGGTGTACGAGCCGGTCGTGCGGGCCACGATCCTCGCGCCGTCCGAGTTCATCGGCTCGATCATGGAGCTCTGCCAGACCCGCCGCGGCACCCTGCTCGGCATGGACTACCTCTCCGAGGACCGCGTCGAGATCCGCTACACGCTGCCCCTCGCGGAGATCGTCTTCGACTTCTTCGACCAGCTGAAGTCGAAGACGCGCGGTTACGCGTCGCTGGACTACGAGCCGACCGGCGAGCAGGCCTCCAGCCTGGTCAAGGTCGACATCCTGCTGCACGGCGACAAGGTCGACGCGTTCTCGGCGATCACCCACAAGGACGCGGCGTACGCGTACGGTGTGCGGCTCGTCGCCAAGCTGCGCGAGCTGATCCCCCGGCAGGCCTTCGAGGTGCCCATCCAGGCCGCCATCGGCTCCCGGGTCATCGCCCGCGAGACCATCCGCGCCATCCGCAAGGACGTCCTCGCCAAGTGCTACGGCGGTGACATCTCCCGTAAGCGGAAGCTGCTGGAGAAGCAGAAGGAGGGCAAGAAGCGGATGAAGATGGTGGGCTCTGTGGAGGTTCCGCAGGAGGCCTTCATCGCCGTCCTGTCCAGCGACGACAGCGCAGGCGGCGGCAAGGCCAAGAAGTAGCCGCTCCGTCCTCTCCCGCTCTTCCCGCGGACCCCTTGTGCCATCGGGCCCGTCGCGCTTCGGCGCGGCGGGCCCTTCGGTTGTGCACGGGGTTGTGCATGGTGGAAGTGACAGCTGTGCATCGTCGCGAAGTGACAGGTCGCCGCCCCTTACGCGTCGGCCGGTCGAGCCTTACTCTGATCTCTGCTCGGTAGTTACTCGTGAGTTAAACAACAGCCGCAACCAGACAGCCGCCCAGCAGTCGATCGAGCGAGTCGCACGCACTGTCGCGGGCCCCGGAGGATGTCGTGAGCGACACACAGACCCTGATCGATAACCGCCCGCCGTCCGTGGCGTCCCTCTTCCTGGAGCGCGTCGCGGCCACCCCCGACGCCGAGGCCTACCGCTACCCCGTGCCCCCCGCGTCGGGCGAGGGGCCGGACGACTGGAAGTCACTGACCTGGGCGCAGGCGGCCGAGCGCGTCCACGCCATCGCCGCCGGCCTCATCGAGCTGGGCGTCCAGCCGGAGCAGCGCGTCGCGCTCGCCTCCTCCACACGCGTGGAATGGGTGCTCGCCGACCTCGGCATCATGTGCGCGGGCGCGGCCACCACGACGGTCTACCCGCAGACGAACGCCGAGGAGTCCGCGTTCATCCTGTCCGACTCCGAGAGCCGGGTCCTGATCGCGGAGGACGCCGCCCAGCTCGCCAAGGCCCGTGAGCGCCGCGCCGACCTGCCCGACCTGGCCCACGTCGTGGTCGTCGACGCCACCGGGGTCGAGCCCGTCGAGGGCGAGGGCGACTGGGTGCTGAGCCTCGCCGAGCTGGAGAAGCGGGGGGCCGCGCATCTGGAGAAGAACCCCGACCTGATCAAGAAGAAGGTCGCCGCGATCACCGCGGACCAGCTCGCCACGCTGATCTACACCTCGGGCACCACCGGCCGTCCCAAGGGCGTCCGCCTCCCGCACGACAACTGGTCGTACATGGCGAAGGCCATCTCCGCGACCGGCCTGGTCGGCGCGGACGACGTGCAGTACCTCTGGCTGCCGCTCGCACACGTCTTCGGCAAGGTGCTCACCTCCGGCCAGATCGAGGTCGGGCACGTCACCGCCGTCGACGGCCGCGTCGACAAGATCATCGAGAACCTGCCGGTCGTCCAGCCCACCTACATGGCGGCCGTGCCGCGCATCTTCGAGAAGGTGTACAACGGCGTCGCCGCCAAGGCGAAGGCCGGCGGCGGGGCCAAGTACAAGATCTTCCAGTGGGCGGCGGGCGTCGGCCGCGAGTACGCCAAGGTCACCCAGGACAACTTCAGGCGCACCGGCGTCGCGAGCGCCCCCTTCGGCCTCGCCTCCCGGCACAAGGTCGCCGACACCCTCGTCTTCGCCAAGATCCGCGAGGCGTTCGGCGGCCGGCTGCGCGCCTGCGTCTCCGGCAGCGCGGCCCTCGCACCCGAGATCGGCTACTTCTTCGCGGGCGCCGGCATCCACATCCTGGAGGGCTACGGCCTCACGGAGTCCTCCGCCGCCTCCTTCGTCAACCCGGGCGAGGCCTACCGCACCGGCACGGTCGGCAAGCCGCTGCCCGGCACGGAGGTGCGCATCGCGGACGACGGCGAGATCCTGCTGCGCGGCCCCGGCATCATGGAGGGCTACCACAAGCTGCCCGAGAAGACCGCCGAGGTGCTGGAGTCCGACGGCTGGTTCCACACCGGCGACATCGGCGAGCTCTCGCCCGACGGCTACCTGCGGATCACCGACCGCAAGAAGGACCTGATCAAGACGTCCGGCGGCAAGTACATCGCGCCGGCCGAGGTCGAGGGCCAGTTCAAGGCGGTCTGCCCCTACGTCTCCAACATCCTGGTGCACGGCGCCGACCGGAACTTCTGCACCGCGCTGATCGCGCTGGACGAGCCCGCCCTCCTCGACTGGGCCACGGACAACGGTATGGCGGGCAAGTCGTACGCGGAGGTCGTCGAGCAGCCCGCCACCGTCGAGCTCATCGACGGATACGTCAAGGAGCTCAACACGGGCCTCCAGCGCTGGCAGACCATCAAGAAGTTCAAGCTGCTGCCGCGCGACCTCGACATCGAGCACGGCGAGCTGACCCCCAGCCTCAAGCTGAAGCGCCCGGTCGTCGAGCGGGAGTACAAGCACCTCATCGACGAGATGTACTCGGGGGCGCGGGAGGCGTAGGCGTCAGGTCCGTCCTCGCGGAGGCGGACGCGGAGGCGGACAGCGGTACAGGTGGGCCGGGGCCGGGGCATGCGCCCCGGCCCCGTCGCGTCTCCGGCAGCGGCCCCGCTCCACCCCCATGTGCCTGAGGGTGAGCGCCTCCGCCCGCCCGGTTCCCGGTGTCCGCGTCCGTCCGTCCCCGGGCGCACGCATAGCACCGTTCCCGCTCGTGGCGGCCCACTTCGGTAACTCCGTGCTTATGGGTGCGGCCGGTCTGTCACTCTGTCCCTGTCGCCTGAGGCGTATTCGTCCGAACTGCTCAGGGAGCCACACCGTGGGGGTCATACCGAAGCGACGGGAATTCATACCCCGTGCGCCCGATGCGCCCGCGCACCACCGCGCGGGCCGGGAGGCACCGGCGCGCGCGTCGTTGCCCGGCACGTCGCTCGCGCCGGCGGCCGCGCGCCGCTTCTTACGGGACACGGTCACCGACTGGTCCGAGCGCGCCCTCGACGCTTCCGTACCGCTGTCCGACGGGCTCGCCGACGACGCCGTCCTGGTCGTCAGCGAACTCGTCACCAACGCCGTCGTGCACGCCGGTACGGACGTCGAGGTGCTGTGCCGCCTGGAACCGGCCGACGGCGAGTCGGACGGCGCCCTCGTCGTCGAGGTCTCCGACCGGCACCCCTCGCGGGCCCCGCGCGACGAGGCGGACTCAGGCATCCGGCCCTACGGGACACCGGAGTACGGGCGCGGTCTGCGGCTCGTCGCCGCGCTCTCCGAGGCGTGGGGGATCACCTACCGTACCGGGATCAAGACGGTCTGGGCGAGACTGCCGGCCGGCGGGGTCCTCACGTCCGGCCCTACCCCGCCGGACGGCCACGGCACCGGGGGCACGCCGCTCACCGACGGCGGCCCGCCCGCCGGGGAGCGGACCGGGGCGTACGGGGAGCAGGGCGCCCACCGTCCCACCGCGCGGACCGGCGAGGTCCCCGCCGCTCCCGAGCCGGTGCGGAGCGCGGGCGGGCACGGCTGGCTGCGCCGGGGCGCGAGCCGGGGTGCGCTCTCCTTCCTGGCCGAGGCGTCGGACCTGCTCGCCGGACAGCTCGACGAGGACCTGGTGGCCGCGCTCACCGGGCAGCTCCTCGTGCCGCGCCTGGCCGACTGGTGCGCGGTGTGGCTGGAGGACGAGGCCACCGACCGCGCGGGCGGCCTCGGCATGGCCCTGGGGCCACGGCTCGCCCGCGTCTGGCACACCAGCGAGGACCGCGTCGAGGAACTGCGCACCGCCCTGGAGAAGGATCCGCCCCGCGTCCCCGACGCGGTGCGCTCCCGACCCGTCCCCGTGCCCTGGCCGGGCGAACCGTGGGCCCCGCCGGACGGCGCCGGGCAGCCGGCGGACCGGCGCGACTCGGACAGCGGCAGCGGCGCACCGGTCCCCCACGACACCGCCACCCCCCAGGCCACCGCCGGCACCCCCGACGGGCGCCACCGATCCCCCGACCGCACCCCCGACGCGCACCACCGCACCCCCGACCACACCCCCGCCGCCCGCGACCGCACCGGCGCGGCGCTCGCGTACCGGCTGATCGCCGGAGGGCGGCCGCTCGGCACCCTGGTCATCGGGCGGGCCGGGGCGGCGGGCTTTCCCGACGAGATCACCGGGCTCGTCGAGGACCTCAGCCGCCGGGTGGCCCTCGCCATCGGCGCGGCCCGGCAGTACGCGCGCCAGGCCACCATCAGCCGGGTCCTCCAGCGCGGCCTGCTGCCCGGCGCCGTCGCCGAGATCCCCGGCGTGCGCAGCGCCCTCGTCTACGAGCCGTGCGACAAGGGCGGCCCCAGCGGCGACTTCTACGACCTGTTCCCGGCGGGCGACGGGCGCTGGTGCTTCGCCGTCGGCGACGTGCAGGGCAAGGGCCCGGAGGCCGCCGTCGTCATCGGCCTCGCCCGCCCCTGGCTGCGTCTGCTGGCCCGCGAGGGCTACCAGGTCGCGGACGTCCTCGACCGCCTCAACCAGCTCCTGCTCGACGACGCCACCGAGGCCGCCGACGCGGCCGCCCGCGCGCTCGTGGCCGCCGGCGATCCCGGGCTGGCCGATCCGGAGGGCCCGCAGACACGTTTCCTCTCCCTCCTCTACGGCGAGCTGGTGCCGTTCGAGGGCGGCGTCCGCTGCACCGTGGCCTCCGCCGGGCACCCGCTGCCGCTGCTCCTGGACCCCGCCGGTGGCGTACGGGAGGTGGCCCTGCCGCAGACCCTGCTGGGTGTCATCGAGGACGAGACGTACACGGCGGACACGTTCGAGCTGCGTCCCGGCGACACCCTGCTGTGCGTCACCGACGGGGTCACGGAGCGTCGCAGCGGCTCCCGGCAGCTCGACGACGCCGACGGCCTCGCCACGGCCCTCGCCGGCTGCGCCGGCCTCAGCGCCCAGCTGATCGCCGAGCGGATCCGCGGGCTGGTGCACGAGTTCGGCAGCGGCCCGCCGGAGGACGACCTGGCGCTGCTGGTGCTGCAGGCGGAGCGGGCCGCGGACCCCGCGCCCGCGGGCAGGGGCGAGGGCCGCCAGGAGGCACCGGCGGGGCGGCCCCCGCGGGCACCGGACGCGCGGGCGGGGAAACCCCGGCGCGTACGGGACAATGGAACGCATGCCTTCCGCACTCCCCGACGGTGAACCCGTGCCCGACGACGGGGCGCTGCCCGCGCACGCCCTGGCGGACGCCGCCGCACGCCCCCTCGGGTTCTACCTCCACGTGCCGTACTGCGCGACCCGCTGCGGCTACTGCGACTTCAACACCTACACGGCCACCGAGCTGCGGGGCACCGGGGGCGTGCTCGCCTCCCGCGACAACTACGCGTCCACCCTGACCGACGAGGTCCGCCTCGCCCGCAAGGTCCTCGGCGACGACCGCCGCCCGGCCCGTACCGTCTTCGTCGGCGGCGGCACGCCCACGCTGCTGGCCGCCGGCGACCTCGTACGGATGCTGGGCGCGATCCGTGACGAGTTCGGCCTCGCGGACGACGCGGAGATCACGACGGAGGCGAACCCGGAGTCGGTGGACCCGGCGTACCTCGCGACGCTGCGCGCCGGGGGCTTCAACCGGATCTCCTTCGGCATGCAGAGCGCCCGCCAGCACGTCCTGAAGGTGCTCGACCGCACGCACACGCCCGGCCGCCCCGAGGCCTGCGTCGCCGAGGCCCGCGCGGCGGGCTTCGACCACGTCAACCTCGACCTGATCTACGGCACCCCCGGTGAGTCCGACGACGACTGGCGTGCCTCGCTGGACGCCGCGCTCGGCGCCGGACCCGACCACGTCTCGGCGTACGCGCTGATCGTGGAGGAGGGCACCCAGCTGGCCCGGCGCATCCGGCGCGGCGAGGTCCCGATGACCGACGACGACGTCCACGCGGACCGCTATCTGATCGCCGAGGAGATGCTCTCGGCGGCCGGCTTCGACTGGTACGAGGTGTCGAACTGGGCCACCTCCGAGGCCGCCCGCTGCCTGCACAACGAGCTGTACTGGCGCGGAGCCGACTGGTGGGGCGCGGGACCGGGCGCCCACTCCCACGTCGGCGGGGTGCGCTGGTGGAACGTGAAGCACCCCGGGGCGTACGCGGGCGCGCTGGCGGCGGGGAAGTCGCCGGGGGCCGGGCGTGAACTCCTCTCGGAGGAGGACCGGCGGGTCGAGCGGATCCTGCTGGAACTGCGCCTGCGCGACGGCGTCCCGCTGTCCCTGCTGCGCGAGGCGGGCCTCGCGGCCTCACGCCGCGCGCTGTCCGACGGGCTCCTCCAGGAGGCTCCGTACGAGGCCGGCAGCGCGGCGCTGACGCTGCGCGGGCGGCTGCTGGCGGACGCGGTGGTGCGGGATCTGGTGGACTGATCACTCGGGGGAGTGAATCGGTGCGGATCCCGAGGCGGCCCCCTAACCTGGTTCGTAAGCTGCCGCGCGAGAGTAACGCGGCGGATCTGGAGGGCTACGGAGATGACCGCTGTGGACGAGCGCGGGATGACGAAGTTCTTCGAGAAGTTCGAGCCTCCCGAGGGCGTCAGGGTCGAGCTTCTTCGGGGGGAAATCGTGATGATGGCGAGTCCGGATTTGGTGCACAACCTGATCGTCGAGGAGGTGCAGGATCAGATCCCTCGCAAGCGGTGGGCACGGTTGCAGACCCAGGACGTCGACATCATCGACGAGGCAAGTGAGCCCGTACCGGACCTGGTGGTGCTGGAGCGTGAACTCCGCCCGGACTCCGGTCGTCTGCTGCCGTCCCAGCTGATCACGTTGGTGGTCGAGGTCGTCTCCAAGACCAGTGTCGACCGGGATTACGGGGCCAAGCGATCGATCTACGCGGCGGGCAGGGTGCCCGCCTATCTCGTCGTCGACCCCGTTGTGGCGCACTGTGTCCTGCTCACCGAGCCCGTCGGCGACGGACAGGGCGCCGACTACCGGGCACAGCGGATCTCGAAGTTCGGTGATCCTCTTCCGCTGGAGTTCCTCGGCGTGGAACTGGACACCAGCGAATTCGGCACCTACCCGGGCGTCAGGCCTCACCGCCTTCCGTGACGAAGTCGATCAGTTCCTCCACGCGGCCCAGGAGGGCCGGCTCCAGGTCCTTGTAGGAGTGCACCCGGGACAGGATGTGCTGCCAGGCGGCGCCCGTGTTGTCCGGCCACCCCAGGGCCCGGCACACCCCCGTCTTCCAGTCCTGGCCGCGCGGCACCCGGGGCCACGCCGCGATGCCCACCGACGCGGGTTTCACGGCCTCCCAGATGTCGATGTAGGGGTGGCCGACGACCAGGGCGTGCCCGCTCGTGACCGAGGCCGCGATGCGGGACTCCTTCGAGCCGGGGACCAGGTGGTCCACCAGGACGCCGAGCCGGGCGTCCGGGCCCGGCGCGAAGTCCGCGACGATCGACGGCAGGTCGTCGACGCCCTCCAGGTACTCCACGACGACACCCTCGACGCGCAGATCGTCGCCCCAGACGCGTTCGACCAGCTCGGCGTCGTGGCGGCCCTCCACATAGATCCGTCCCGCCCGCGCCACCCGGGCCCGCGCGCCGGGCACGGCGACGGAGCCGGACGCCGTACGGGCGGGCCGCGCGGGCCCCGCCGACGGGCGGACCAGTGTCACCACGCGCCCCTCCAGCAGGAAGCCCCGCGGCTCCATCGGGAACACCCGGTGCTTGCCGAAGCGGTCCTCCAGCGTGACCGTGCCCGCCTCGCAGCGGATCACCGCGCCGCAGAAACCGGTCCCGGGCTCCTCGACCACCAGACCGGGCTCCGCCGGCACCTCGGGGACGGTCTTCGGCTTCTTCCACGGCGGGGTCAGGTCCGGAGAGTACTGGCGCATTCGGATGACGATAGGAGAAGCCGGCCGGGCGTGTCGCGCACCGCGCCGCGACACGCCGAGGACGGCGGCGCGAACACCTTCCACGGCACCCGGACCAGGCGCCCCGGACCAGACGCACCTCCGACGGCGTACCTCCTACGGCACCCCGAAACGCCGGGTCAGCGCGTCCCGTTGGGCCCGGACGAACGCGGCGTCCACCGCCGCGCCGTGCCCGGGGACGTACACCGCCTCCTCGCCGCCCAGCGCGAGCAGCCGGTCCAGTGCCGCCGGCCAGTGCGACGGCACCGCGTCCAAGCCCGCCTGCGGCTCGCCCGACTCCTCCACCAGGTCGCCGCAGAAGACCACCGGCCGCGACCCGGGGGACGTGGACCGGACGACCACGGCCAGGTCGTGGGAGGTGTGGCCGGGCCCCACACCGACCGGCACGGCGCTCAGGCCGCCGCCCAGGTCCACGGCGGACGCACCGGACAGCCGGGGGAGGAGCAGGGCGTCGGCCGCCTCGCGCGCGACCCCCGGGTCCTGCCCGTTGCGCACGGCGTCCGCGCGCAGTTCCTCCCGGCCGTGGGCCAGGACGGCGTCCAGGCCCACCGCGCCGAACACCTCCGCGTCCGCGAACGCCGACGCCCCGAAGACGTGGTCGAAGTGCGCGTGGGTCAGTGCGAGATGCGTCACCCGCCGGCCCCCGCCGAGCAGCCGCCCGGTCTCCTCCCGCAGCCGCGTGCCCTCCGCCGGGCTGGACCCGGCGTCGACCAGCAGCGCCCCCGCCGGGCCCGCCACGAGTCCGGCCGTGCAGTCCCAGACGGGCAGCCGCAGCCTGCCCACCCCCGGGGCCAGCCGCTCCCAGCCCGCTTCCGCCCACCGCGGCTCTTCCCGAGTCACCGTCATGCGTCGACGCTAAGGGCTGTCCCCGCCGGGCGTCCGGGAGCCCGCGCGGCGACAGCGCAGCGGGACCGGCTCGTACCCGTGAGTAGGCATCGCGGGACATCGCGACAGATCGCGGGGCCGCCCCTTGCCCGGGCCGTACCCACCGGCCGTACACTGGGCCGGGGAATGCTGGCACTCGCACGCGCTGAGTGCCAGGCGAGGCGCCAGGGGACGACAGCTGGAGGTGTGCGCGGTGCTCAGTGAACGCAGGCTGGAAGTGCTGCGCGCGATCGTCCAGGACTATGTCGGCACCGAGGAGCCCGTCGGGTCCAAGGCGCTCACCGAGCGGCACCGGCTGGGGGTCTCCCCGGCTACCGTGCGCAACGACATGGCGGCCCTGGAGGACGAGGGCTACATCGCCCAGCCGCACACCAGCGCCGGACGCATCCCCACCGACAAGGGCTACCGGCTGTTCGTCGACAAGCTCGCGGGCGTCAAGCCGATGACCGCCCCCGAGCGCCGCGCCATCCAGAACTTCCTGGACGGCGCCGTGGACCTCGACGACGTCGTGGGCCGTACGGTGCGGCTGCTCGCGCAGCTGACCCGGCAGGTCGCCGTCGTCCAGTACCCGTCCCTGACGCGTTCCACCGTGCGGCACGTGGAGCTGCTCTCCCTCGCCCCCGCGCGCGTGATGCTCGTCCTGATCACCGACACGGGCCGGGTCGAGCAGCGCATGATCGACTGCCCGGCGCCGTTCGGCGAGGCCTCGCTCGCCGATCTGCGGGCGCGGCTCAACAGCAGGGTCGCGGGCCGCCGTTTCGCGGACGTCCCGCAGCTCGTGCAGGACCTGCCGGACGCCTTCGAGAACGAGGACAGGGGGACGGTCGCGACGGTACTCTCCACCCTCCTGGAGACGCTCGTCGAGGAGACCGAGGAGCGGCTGATGATCGGCGGTACCGCCAATCTCACCCGCTTCGGACATGACTTTCCCCTCACCATCCGGCCGGTCCTCGAAGCCCTCGAGGAACAGGTCGTGCTCCTCAAACTCCTTGGCGAGGCCGGGGATTCGGGCATGACCGTACGGATCGGGCACGAGAACGCGTACGAGGGACTCAACTCCACGTCCGTGGTCTCGGTCGGCTACGGTTCGGGCGGCGAGGCAGTAGCCAAACTGGGCGTGGTCGGACCGACCCGCATGGATTACCCGGGAACGATGGGAGCGGTACGAGCGGTGGCACGGTACGTCGGACAGATCCTGGCGGAGTCGTAGGTGGCCACGGACTACTACGCCGTACTCGGCGTGAGCCGCGACGCTTCCCAGGACGAGATCAAGAAGGCGTTCCGGAGGCTCGCCCGCGAGCTGCACCCGGACGTCAACCCCGATCCGAAGACGCAGGAGCGCTTCAAGGAGATCAACGCCGCCTACGAGGTGTTGTCGGACCCGCAGAAGAAGCAGGTCTACGACCTCGGCGGCGACCCGCTGTCCCAGGCGGGCGGCGGCGCGGGCGGCTTCGGCGCGGGCGGCTTCGGAAACTTCTCCGACATCATGGACGCGTTCTTCGGGACGGCGTCGCAGCGCGGCCCCCGGTCGCGCACGCGCCGCGGCCAGGACGCGATGATCCGGCTGGAGATCGAGCTCGACGAGGCGGCCTTCGGCACCACGAAGGACATCCAGGTCGACACGGCCGTCGTCTGCGCCACCTGCAGCGGCGAGGGTGCCGCGCCCGGTACGAGCGCGCAGACCTGTGACATGTGCCGCGGCCGCGGTGAGGTCTCGCAGGTCACCCGGTCGTTCCTCGGCCAGGTCATGACCTCGCGGCCCTGCCCCCAGTGCCAGGGCTTCGGCACGGTCGTCCCGACGCCGTGCCCGGAGTGCGCCGGCGACGGGCGGGTGCGTTCGCGCCGGACCCTGACCGTGAAGATCCCGGCCGGTGTCGACAACGGCACGCGGATCCAGCTCGCGGGCGAGGGCGAGGTCGGCCCCGGCGGCGGCCCCGCCGGTGACCTGTACGTGGAGATCCACGAGCTGCCGCACGCGATGTTCCAGCGGCGCGGCGACGATCTGCACTGCACGGTCACCATCCCGATGACGGCGGCGGCGCTCGGTACGAAGGTGCCGCTGGAGACGCTCGACGGGCTGGAGGAGGTCGACATCCGGCCCGGCACCCAGTCCGGGCAGTCGATCCCGCTGCACGGGCGCGGCGTCACCCACCTGCGCGGTGGCGGACGCGGCGACCTCATCGTGCACGTCGAGGTGACCACGCCGACGAAGCTCGACGCCGAGCAGGAGCGGGTGCTGAGGGAACTGGCGAAGCTGCGGGGCGAGGAGCGGCCGACAGGGCAGTTCCAGCCGGGGCAGCAGGGGCTGTTCTCGCGGTTGAAGGATGCGTTCAACGGGCGTTGAGCGGGTCTGGCCGGGGGTCCGGGGGTTGGTCCCCGGGCAGGCACAGTCAGCCGGGGCAGCAGGGGCTGTTCTCGCGGTTGAAGGATGCGTTCAACGGGCGTTGAGCGGGTCTGGCCGGGGGGCCGGGGGTTGGTCCCCGGGCAGGCACAGTCAGCTGGGGCGGCAGGGGCTGTTCTCGCGGTTGAAGGATGCGTTCAACGGGCGGTGAGCGGGTCTGGCCGGGGGTCCGGGGGTTGGCCTCCGGGCAGGCACAGTCAGCTGGGGCGGCAGGGGCTGTTCTCGCGGTTGAAGGACGCGTTCAACGGGCGGTGACGGGACGTGCGGGGTGGTGGGGTGCGGTGGTTTTTCGCCCCCTCCGCCCCTTCCCTTCCCGTATTCCGGGGGCTTTGCCCCCTGGGCCCCCAGTCCTCAGACGCCGGACGGGCTGAACCGCTCCCCGATTCGGAGTCGTGCGGGGGGCGTGACAACATGCCGTCATGTCCTCCGCACTGACCGATCTCTTCCCTCACCCGATCGTGCAGGCGCCCATGGCGGGCGGTGTCTCCGTCCCGCATCTCGTCGCCGCCGTGTCCGAGGCGGGCGGGCTCGGCTTCCTCGCCGCCGGGTACAAGACGGCCGACGGCATGTACCAGGAGATCAAGCAGGTGCGCGGGCTGACCGGCCGCCCCTTCGGCGTCAACCTGTTCATGCCGCAGCCCGAGTACGCGGACCCGGCCTCCGTCGAGGTCTACGCCAACCAGCTCGCCGGTGAGGCCGCCTGGTACGAGACCGAGCTCGGCGACCCCGACAGCGGCCGCGACGACGGGTACGACGCCAAGCTCGCCGTACTCCTCGACAACCCGGTGCCCGTCGTCTCCTTCCACTTCGGCTGCCCCTCGCGCGAGGTACTGGACTCCCTCGCCCGCGCCGGCACCCTGACCCTGGTCACCGCGACCACGGCCGAGGAGGCGCTGGCCGTGCAGCGGGCGGGCGCCGCCGCGGTGATCGCGCAGGGCGTCGAGGCGGGCGGCCACCAGGGCAGCCACCGCGACGTCCCGGAGGCGGACGGCTCCGGCGTCGGACTGCTCTCGCTGCTGGCCCAGGTCCGCGAGACCGTGACCATCCCGATCGTCGCGGCCGGCGGCATCATGAGGGGCGGCCAGATCGCCGCCGCCCTCGCGGCCGGGGCGAGCGCCGCCCAGCTCGGCACCGCGTTCCTCGCCACCCCCGAGTCCGGCGCCCACGCCCTGCACAAGCAGGCGCTGACCAACCCGCTCTTCGTCCGTACGGAGCTGACGCGCGCGTTCTCCGGGCGTCCCGCGCGCGGCCTGGTCAACCGCTTCCTGCGCGAACACGGCCCGTACGCGCCCGCCGCCTACCCCCAGGTCCACCACCTCGCCGCTCCGCTGCGCAAGGCCGCCGCCCGGGCCGGTGACGCGCAGGGCATGGCGCTGTGGGCGGGCCAGGGGCACCGGATGGCCCGCGAGCTGTCCGCCGGAGGGCTCGTCGAGGTCCTGGTGGACGAGCTGGACGCGGCGGCGAGGGCGTTGTCCCGGCACGCGGGAGGAGGTGCGGGCCGATGACCGCGCCGGTGTTCGTGGTGGAGGAACTGGCCGACGGCGCCGCGGAGTTCGTGCTCGACGGGCCCGAGGGGCGGCACGCCGTCTCCGTGAAGCGGCTGCGGGCGGGCGAGGAGGTCGTCCTCACCGACGGACGCGGGCGCTGGACCCGGGGAGTCGTGCGGTCGGCGGAGGGCAAGGACCGCCTCGTGGTGACGGACCTCGAACCGGTCCACCACGAGCCCGAGGAAGCGCCGCGCGTCACCGTCGTACAGGCCCTGCCCAAGGGCGACCGGGGTGAGCTGGCCGTCGAGACGATGACGGAGACC
This sequence comes from Streptomyces sp. NPDC008313, assembly GCF_042956125.1. Lineage (NCBI taxonomy): Bacteria > Bacillati > Actinomycetota > Actinomycetes > Kitasatosporales > Streptomycetaceae > Streptomyces > Streptomyces sp. NPDC008313. The sequence goes on along the minus strand of NZ_JBIBFR010000005.1, from coordinate 25,294 downwards.
GGCGTCGACGCGATCGTCCCCTGGGCGGCCTCCCGCTGCATCACGCAGTGGAAGGGCGAGCGGGGCCTCAAGGCGCTGGCGAAGTGGCGGGCCACGGCACGCGAGGCGGGCAAGCAGTCCCGCCGGACGCGCTTCCCCCAGGTCGCGGACGCGATGACGACCAAGCAGGTTGCCGCACTTCTCGCCAAAGCGGAGTTCGCCGCCGTCCTGCACGAGACGGGTGTGGAGGCCCTGGCCACCGCCGGACTCCCCGACCGGGGCGACATCGTGCTCGTCGTCGGGCCGGAGGGCGGGGTGTCGCCCGAGGAGCTGGCCCTGTTCACCGAGGCCGGGGCGAAGCCCTACCGGCTCGGCCGCAGCGTGCTGCGCACCTCCACCGCCGGAACGGCCGCGACGGCCCTGCTGCTGGGACGCACCGGCCGCTGGTCCTGACCGCTCGCCGGTCTGCCCGCCCGCCGGTCCCGCTCGCCCGCCGGTCCGGCCCCACGGGCGGGCGGCCCGGTACCTTCTACACCTGCCCCAGCCTCCGGCCCCCGGCCCCAGCGCCCGCCCCGGACGCCTGACCGACACCCTCAGGGAGACGCGTTGGAACTCGCACAGGTACGGCTGCTGGTCTCGGACTTCCCGGCCTGCTACCGCTTCTACGCCGACGTCCTCGGCCTCAAGCCGCAGTCGGGCGCGGCCGAAGGACCGTACGAGAAGTTCAGCCCCGCCACCGGCTCCGCGGGCATCGCCCTGCAGGACCGGGCCATGATGTCGCAGGTCCTCGGTGAGCTGGGCGAACCGGCGAGCGGCCACCGCTCCCTGGTGGTCCTGCGCGTGGACGACCTCGACGCCCACTGCGAGGCGATCACCGCGCGCGGGGGCAGCCTGGTGCACGGTCCGGCGCCGATGACCGACCGGATGCGCGTGGCCCACCTCAAGGACCCGGAGGGCAACCTCGTCGAGCTGCAGGAGTGGCTCCTGCTGCGCGGCTGACGAGGGGCGGGGCGCGGACACGGCGGCGCGCGGCGGACACGGCGGCCGGGCGCCACCGGCACCGCCGTCACCGTGGCCACATGCGGTCTACCGCGCCCGCGCCCGACGGTGGCACGCTGCCGTCCATGCGGGCATCGAGGCTTCACGGGCAGTGGTGGCGTCCTGCACAGCGGCGGCGTGACGGGCAGCGGCGGCGTCCTGCACAGCGGTGGCGTCAGGGACCGCGGTGGGCGGGGCGCGGGCGGCCGGCCGTCGCCGGACTCGCGGTGCTCGCCGCGGTGTCGGTCGTCACCGCCTGCGAACCGACGGACGGGCTCAGTTCCGCCGCCGTCGCCTACACCACCGACCAGACCGGCACCAGGGCACTGGAGAAGCAGGGCATCGACGTACGGTGGCTCAGCTGCACGGCCACCTACGGCGGCGGGAACAAGGCGTACACCCCCGGGAAGGCCACCGCCTCGTCCGGCACCCGCGACGTCGCCGGGGTCGACTGCCAGGGTGAGACCGGCGACGGCACGGACATCACCCTGAAGGGGAAGGTGACGCGGGCGGTCGACGGCAAGTGCGTCCGCGGCGACCTGACCGCGAGGGTCGGCGGCAAGCAGCGCTTCCATGTGGACGTCCTCGGCGACTGCGAGGCCTCGGACGGCACGTCCGCACCCGGCGGCGGCTCCCACGACCCGGGCCGGCCCGCGCCCACCGTCACCGTGACCCGGACCGTCTGGTGCGAGGGCGACCCCGGCTGCGGCCCCGTCGAGGGCAAGTGACGTGACGGGCGAAGTGATCCAAACCCCTGTCCGGCGGCGCGCCTGCTGCATAGGGTGATCGGGTGACACAGTCTGCGCTGTCCGCGTATCTCCGGTTTCCGCATCTGCACGGCGACTCGGTCGCCTTCACCGCCGAGGACGATGTCTGGGTCGCGCCGCTCGACGGCGGCAGGGCGTGGCGCGTCAGCGCCGACAACGTCCCGGTGGACCACCCGCGGATCTCTCCCGACGGCACGACGCTCGCCTGGACCTCCACCCGGGACGGGGCACCCGAGGTGCACGTCGCCCCGGTCGACGGCGGCCCGTCGAAGCGGCTGACGTACTGGGGCAGCGCCAGGACCCAGGTGCGCGGCTGGACCGCCGACGGCCGGGTGCTGGCCATCAGCCCGTACGGCGAGGCGAGCTTCCGGCGCTCCTGGGCCCGCGCCGTCCCCCTCGACGGCGGACCTGCGGCGACCCTCCCGTACGGGCCCGTCGGCGGCGTCGCGCACGGCCCCGGCGGCGTGCTCCTGCTGTCGGCGCCCATGGGGCGCGAGGCCGCCTGGTGGAAGCGGTACCGGGGAGGCACCGCCGGCAAGCTGTGGATCGACCGGGACGGCGACGGCGAGTTCGTGCGGCTGCACGAGGACCTCGACGGGAACATCGAGTACCCGCTGTGGGTCGGGATGGGGGTTCCCCCGCTCGAGCGCAGCCGAGAGTGGGGGAGGGTCGCCTTCCTCTCCGACCACGAGGGTGTCGGCGCGCTCTACTCCTCCCTCGCCGACGGCTCGGGACTGCGCCGCCACACCCCCGTCGAGGGAAGCTTCTACGCACGGCACGCGGCCACCGACGGCAACCGTGTCGTCTACGCCTCCGCCGGCGAGCTGTGGATCCTCGACGACCTGGACGGCGCCGAACCCCGCCGCCTCGACATCAGGCTCGGCGGCCAGCGCACCGACCTCCAGCCGCACCCCGTGAACGCGGCGCACTGGTTCGGCGCCGCCGCCCCCGACCACACCGGACGCGGCAGCGCGATCGCCGTGCGCGGCGCGGTCCACTGGGTCACCCACCGCTCCGGCCCCGCCCGCGCGCTCGCCGCCGCGCAGGGCGTCCGCGCCCGGCTGCCCCGCACCTTCCGCGCCGACGGCGAGGAGTACGTGGTGTGGGTGACCGACGCCGAGGGCGACGACGCGCTGGAGTTCGCGCCCGCCACCGGCGCCGCGCCGGGCGCCCTCCCGCGCCGGCTCGCCGCCGGACAGCTCGGCCGGGTCCTCGGCCTCGCCATGGCGCCCGACGGCTCCCGCGCCGCCGTCGCCTCGCACGACGGCCGGGTCCTCCTCGTCGAGCGGGAGACCGGCGAGGTGCGGGAGGTCGACCGCAGCCCGGACGGCGACGTGACCGGGCTCGTCTTCTCACCCGACTCCTCCTGGCTCGCCTGGTCCCACCCCGGGCCGCAGCCGCTGCGCCAGCTCAAGCTCGCCAACACCGCCGACCTGTCGGTGACCGAGGCGACGCCGCTGCGCTTCCAGGACTACGCGCCCGCGTTCACCCTCGACGGCAAGCACCTCGCCTTCCTCTCGGCGCGGGCCTTCGACCCCGTCTACGACGAGCACGTCTTCGACCTCGCCTTCGTCGGCGGTTCCCGGCCCCACCTCATCACCCTCGCCGCGACCACTCCCTCGCCGTTCGGACCGCAGCGCCACGGACGCCCCTTCGAGGCCCCCGACAAGGACGAGACCCCCGACAGCGAGGGCGCCCCGACGACCCGGATCGACCTCGAAGGGCTCGCCGACCGCATCGTGCCGTTCCCCGTCGAGGCCGCCCGCTACTCGGGGCTGCGGGCCGCCAAGGACGGGCTGCTGTGGCTGCGCCACCCCGTCCGCGGTGTGCTCGGCGCCTCCCGGGCCACCCCGGACGACCCCGAACCGAAGTCGGAGCTGGAGCGGTACGACCTCGCCCAGCAGCGCGTCGAGCACCTCGCCGCCGACGCCGACCACTTCGCGGTCACCGGCGACGGCAAGCGGGTCCTGCTGTGGACCGACGGCCGGCTCAAGGTGGTGCCCAGCGACCGCCGGGCCTCCGGCGACGAGGACAGCGACAGCAACATCACCGTCGACCTGTCCCGGGTCCGGCAGACCGTCGACCCGGCCGCCGAGTGGCGGCAGATGTACGACGAGGTGGGCCGCCTCATGCGGGACAACTTCTGGCGTCCCGACCTCGGCGGCGTCGACTGGGACGCCGTCCTCGACCGCTACCGGCCGGTCCTTGAGCGGGTCGCCACCCACGACGACCTCGTCGACCTCCTCTGGGAGGTGCAGGGCGAGCTGGGCACCTCGCACGCCTACGTCTCGCCGGGCGGCGGCGGGGCGGGCGGCCGGCGCCAGGGCCTGCTCGGGGCGGACATCTCCCGCCACGAGGACGGCCCGGACGGCGCCCCGCGCTGGCGGATCGACCGGATCCTGCCGTCCGAGACGTCCGACCCCGAGGCACGCGCCCCGCTCGCCGCGCCCGGTGTCGCGGTGCGCGCCGGGGACGCGATCGTCGCGGTCGCCGGGGAGCCCGTCGACCCGGTGACCGGGCCGGGTCCGCTGCTCGTCGGCACCGCGGGCAAGCCGGTCGAGCTGACCGTCTCCCCCTCGGGCGGCGGCGATCCGCGCCACGCGGTGGTGATCCCCCTCGCCGACGAGGAGGCGCTGCGCTACCACGCCTGGGTCGCCGACCGGCGGGCGTACGTGCACGAGAGGTCGGGCGGACGGCTCGGCTATCTGCACGTCCCCGACATGGTCGGCTCCGGCTGGGCGCAGCTCCACCGCGACCTGCGCGTCGAGGTGACCCGCGAGGGCCTGGTCGTCGACGTCCGGGAGAACCGCGGCGGGCACACCTCCCAGCTCGTCGTCGAGAAGCTCGCCCGCCGGATCATCGGCTGGGACGTGCCGCGAGGGGCCCGCCCCTTCAGCTACCCCCTGGACGCCCCGCGCGGCCCGGTCGTGGCCGTCGCCAACGAGTTCTCCGGATCGGACGGCGACATCGTCAACGCGGCGATCAAGGCCCTGGGCATCGGCCCGGTCGTCGGGACGCGGACGTGGGGCGGCGTCGTCGGCATCGACAGCCGCTACCGGCTGGTCGACGGCACGCTGGTCACCCAGCCGAAGTACGCCTTCTGGCTGGAGGGGTACGAGTGGGGCGTGGAGAACCACGGCGTCGACCCGGACGTCGAGGTCGTCCCCACACCCCAGGACCACGCGGCGGGCCGCGACCCCCAGCTCGACGAGGCGATCCGCATCGCCCTCGCCGCGCTCGCCGAGACCCCGGCCAAGTCGGCCCCGTCCCTCCCGCCGCTCCCGCCGCTCCCGGCGGACGGTGGCACGGACGGCGGCACGGACGGCGGCACGGACGGCGGCACGGACCCCGGCCCGACCGGGTGATCTTGGACGGCCGGGATCGATACGATGACGCGGTACGGGTCGGACGAGGAGTGAGGAGCGTGACCGTGGCCGGAGAGCCGCAGGACGACTGCCTGTTCTGCAAGATCGTCGCAGGGCAGGTTCCGGCGACCGTCGTCAGGGAAACCGCGACGACCTTCGCCTTCCGGGACATCAACCCCCAGGCGCCCACGCACGTCCTGGTCGTCCCCAAGGCGCACCACCGGGACGTCGCCGCCCTCGCCACCGCCGCCCCCGAACTCGTCGGGGACGTGCTGCGCGAGATCGGCGAGATCGCCGCCGAGGAGAAGCTGGACAGCTACCGCACCGTGTTCAACACCGGGACGGGCGCCGGTCAGACCGTCTTCCACGTGCACGCCCACCTGCTGGGCGGCCGCGGCCTCGAATGGCCCCCCGGGTAACGCGCCTTGTCCGTACGCGAACTGGTCGTCCTCGGCACCGCCAGCCAGGTCCCCACCCGGCACCGCAACCACAACGGCTATCTGCTGCGCTGGGACGGCGACGGCATCCTCTTCGACCCCGGCGAGGGCACCCAGCGGCAGATGCTGCGCGCCGGGGTCGCCGCCCACGACCTGAACCGGATCTGCGTCACCCACTTCCACGGTGACCACTCCCTCGGGCTCGCCGGGGTGATCCAGCGGATCAACCTCGACCGGGTGCCGCACGAGGTGACCGCGCACTACCCGGCCTCCGGGCAGCGGTTCTTCGACCGGCTGCGGTACGCGACGGCGTACCGGGAGACCGTCGTGCTCGCCCAGGCGCCCGTCGAGAGCGACGGTGTCCTCGCGGCGACCCCCTCGTACACGCTGGAGACCCGCGCGCTCTCGCATCCGGTCGAGTCGTTCGGGTACCGGCTCGTCGAGCCGGACCGGCGCCGGATGCTGCCCTCGCGGCTCGCCGAGCACGGCATCGCGGGGCCCGACGTCGGACGCGTCCAGCGCGAGGGCTCGGCCGGCGGGGTCACGCTCGACGAGGTGAGCGAGATGCGCCGCGGCCAGCGCTTCGCGTTCGTCATGGACACACGGCTGTGCGACGGGGTGCACGCGCTCGCCGACGGCGCCGACCTGCTGGTCATCGAGTCCACCTTCCTCGACGAGGACGTGCGGCTCGCCTCCGACCACGGACACCTGACGGCCGGACAGGCCGGGCGGGTGGCCCGGGACGCGGGCGTACGGCATCTGGTCCTCACCCACTTCAGCCAGCGCTACTCCGATCCCGGGGAGTTCGAGCGGCAGGCACGCGCCGCGGGCTACACCGGGGAGCTGACGGTGGCCCGCGACCTCGACCGGGTCCCGGTTCCGAAGCGGACCTGACCCGGTCCCGGTTCCGAAACACGGGTGAAACGCCCGTACCATGCTCTGATGCCCCTCCCCAAAGCCGAACTGCACCTCCATATCGAAGGCACCCTGGAGCCCGAGCTGGCGTTCGCGCTCGCCGCGCGCAACGGCGTCACCCTGCCGTACGCCGACACCGAAGCGCTGCGCGAGGCGTACCGGTTCGAGGACCTCCAGTCGTTCCTGAACCTCTACTACGAGCTGATGGCCGTCCTGCGCACCGAGCAGGACTTCACCGACCTCGCCGACGCCTACCTCGCGCGGGCCGCCGCGCAGGGCGTGCGCCACGCGGAGATATTCTTCGACCCGCAGGCCCACCTCGCCCGGGGCGTCGCCATGGGCACGGTGATCGAGGGGCTCGCCCGCGCGCTGGAGCGGTCCGAGTCCGCGCACGGCGTCTCCACCCAGCTGATCATGTGCTTCCTGCGGGACGAGTCCGCCGAGTCGGCGATGGAGACGCTGCACGCCGCGAAGCCCCACCTCGGCCGGATCACCGGCATCGGCCTGGACTCCGCCGAGGTCGGCCACCCGCCGGCGAAGTTCCGCGAGGTGTACGAGGCCGCCGCGGCCCTCGGACTGCGGCGCGTCGCGCACGCGGGCGAGGAGGGCCCGCCGTCCTACATCACCGAGGCGCTGGACGTGCTCGGCGTCGAACGCGTCGACCACGGCCTGCGCTGCCTGGAGGACCCCGCGCTCGTCGAGCGCCTCGTCCGCGAGAGGGTGCCGCTGACGCTCTGCCCGCTGTCCAACGTACGGCTGCGCGCGGTGGACGTCCTGGCCGAGCACCCGCTGCCCGCGATGATGGACGCCGGACTCCTCTGCACCGTCAACTCCGACGACCCCGCCTACTTCGGCGGATACGTGGAGGACAACTACCTCGTCGTCGGGCAGGCCCTGGGCCTGGACCCCGGACGGCTGCGGGAACTGGCCCGCAACTCCTTCCTCGCGTCGTTCCTGGAACACGACGAGGAACGGCGGGCCCGGTACCTCGCCGAGGTCGACGCGTACACGTTCGCGTAGGGACCCCGCGTACGGATCACGCCGGAGCCGGGCGGGCCCGACGGGCGGTGCCCGGCCCGGCACGTGGTGCACACTGGCCTGGATCCGCACCACGTCAGGGAGCACACCAGATGGCGTCCACCGGAGAGCGACCGCACCGGCCCGCCCACGTCGACCCGCTCGCCGGGCTGCGCACCCCGTGCGAACCGCCCTGGGACGTCTATCTGACCGGCCCCGTCTTCCTCGACATCATCTTCACCGGGCTCGACTCCGCCCCCGTGCGCGGCACCGAGTCCTGGGCCCGCGGCATGGGCTCCAGCCCCGGCGGAGTGGCCAACATGGCGACCGCCCTCGCCCGCCTCGGCCTGCGCACGTCCCTGGCGGCCGCCTTCGGGGACGACCACTACGGGGAGTACTGCTGGGACGCCCTCGAACAGGGCGAGGGCATCGACCTCTCCCCCTCGCGCACCGTCCCCGGCTGGCACTCCCCGGTCACCGTGTCGATGGCCTACGAGGGCGAGCGGACCATGGTCTCCCACGGCCACGAGCCGCCCCCGGAGGAGGCCGCCCCGGACCACGCCCCCCACGCGCGTGCCGCCGTCGCCTCGCTCACCCCCGGAACCCGCGCGCCCTGGATCGCCGAGGCAGCCCGGGCCGGCACCCGGATCTTCGCCGACGTCGGCTGGGACGACACGGGCCGCTGGGACCTGGCCGCACTGCCGGACCTGCGGCACTGCGAGGCGTTCCTGCCGAACGCGGCGGAGGCCATGCGCTACACCGGCGCCGACAGCCCGCGCGCCGCCGCCCACGCCCTCACCGACCACGTGCCGCTCGCCGTGGTCACCCTCGGCGCCGAGGGCGCCTACGCCGTCGACGGCCACACCGGAGTCAGCGCCGAGGTCCCCGCCATCGCCGTCGAGGCCCTCGACCCGACCGGCGCCGGGGACGTCTTCGTCGCCGGATTCGTCATGGGCACCCTGGCCGACTGGCCGCTCGCCGACCGGCTCGCCTTCGCCGGCCTCACCGCCGCCCTCTCCGTCCAGGAGTTCGGCGGTTCCCTCTCCGCTCCCGGCTGGGAGGAGATCGCCGCCTGGTGGCGCCGCGTCCAGTCCTACGACGACCAGGACCCCGCCGCCCTGCGCCGCTACGCCTTCCTGGAGGACCTGATCCCCGGCTCCGCCCGCCCCTGGCCGCTGCGCCGGGCCGTCCCCACCATCGGCTTCCGCCGCTCGGCCTGACCCGCGGGCCCGTCCCGCCTCGGGGGGGCGCGGAAAAGCCCTGGGGGAGTACGGGTGGCGCGTCGTACGCTGGGAAGCGCGACAGGTCCACGGCTGTCACGCGGCACAGCCCCGCAACGAGGAGGGACGAGCAGGCCTCCAGAGCCGGCCCATGACTCAGACACCCACAGCTCAGACCCCCGATCAGGGGCAGGCGCGAGCGCACTTCACGGTCCCCGACAAGCACCCCATGGTCACCGTGCTCGGTTCCGGGGACGCGCTGCTGCGCGTGATCGAGAAGGCCTTCCCGGCGGCCGACATCCATGTCCGGGGCAATCGGATCAGCGCGGTGGGAGACCCGGGCGACGTCGCCCTCGTCCAGCGCCTGTTCGACGAGATGATGCTGGTGCTCCGCACGGGCCAGCCGATGACGGAGGACGCAGTGGAACGCTCGATCGCCATGCTCAGGGCGAGCGGGGCGGGGGAGGGCGACGGCCAGGAGACCCCGGCCGAGGTGCTCACGCAGAACATCCTGTCCTCGCGGGGCCGCACCATCCGCCCCAAGACGCTCAACCAGAAGAGATACGTCGACGCCATAGACAAGCACACGGTCGTCTTCGGCATCGGCCCCGCGGGTACCGGCAAGACCTACCTGGCCATGGCCAAGGCGGTGCAGGCCCTGCAGTCCAAGCAGGTCAACCGCATCATCCTGACCCGCCCGGCCGTCGAGGCCGGCGAGCGCCTCGGCTTCCTGCCCGGCACCCTCTACGAGAAGATCGACCCCTACCTGCGCCCGCTCTACGACGCCCTGCACGACATGCTCGACCCCGACTCCATCCCGCGCCTCATGGCAGCGGGCACGATCGAGGTGGCACCCCTGGCGTACATGCGTGGCCGGGCTCAGCCCGTCTTCACGAACGTCCTCACTCCGGACGGCTGGCGGCCCATCGGAGACCTGCGGGTCGGTGACCTGGTCATCGGATCGAACGGCGAACCGACCCCGGTGCTCGGCGTCTATCCGCAGGGCGAGAAGGACGTCTACCGCGTCAGCGCCCAGGACGGTTCCTGGACTCTGTGCTGCGGCGAGCACCTGTGGACGGTCCGCACGGCCTCCGACCGTCGGCGGAACAAGCCGTGGCGGGTCCTGGAGACCCAGGAGATGATCGGCAACCTGCGGGCGGCACACGCGCGCCGCTACGAGCTGCCGATGCTCACCGCGCCGGTCCACCTCCCGGAGCGCAAGGTCCCGATGGACCCGTACGCGCTGGGGTTGCTGCTGGGCGACGGCTGTCTGACGGGCTCCACCACACCGTCCTTCGCGACGGCGGATCCCGAGCTGGCACAGGCCCTGGAGGCCGCGCTTCCGGGTGTCGTGGCTCGCCACAAGGGCGGTTCGGACTACGTGCTCAACCGAATCAAGTCCCCCGGAGACGTGGTCACGCTCGAGAACCCGGTCACCCGCATTCTGCGCGAGCTGGACCTGCTGCGTACCCGCTCGCACTCGAAGTTCGTCCCGGACGACTACCTGCACAACTCCGCAGAAGTCCGGCTCGCGCTCCTCCAGGGGCTTCTCGACTCCGACGGCGGCCCCGTCGCTCAGGCGGGCCGCACCTGCCGGATCCAGTACACGACGACATCGATCCTGCTGCGCGACGACGTGGTCTCCCTCGTACGATCTCTGGGCGGGGTGGCCTACGCCCGTCGTCGGCCGGCCGACGGCCGCAAGCCAGGACTGGCGAAGGGCCGGCAGGTCGAGCACCGCCACGACGCTCACATCGTCGACATCCGCCTGCCCGAGGACATCGCCCCCTTCCGCCTCGCACGCAAGGCGGAGAGGTACCTCATGGCCGGAGGCGGCGGAAACCCGTCGCGATTCATCGACAGCATCGAACCCGCGGGCCGTGAGGAAACCGTCTGCATCCAGGTGGCGGCCGAGGACTCCCTGTACGTCACCCAGGACTATCTCCTGACGCACAACACCCTCAACGACGCCTTCATCATCCTGGACGAGGCGCAGAACACCAGCCCCGAGCAGATGAAGATGTTCCTCACCCGGCTCGGCTTCGACTCGAAGATCGTCATCACCGGTGACGTGACGCAGGTCGACCTGCCGAGCGGCACGAAGTCCGGTCTGCGCCAGGTGCAGGAGATCCTGGAGGGCATCGACGACGTGCACTTCTCGCGTCTCACGTCCCAGGATGTCGTACGGCACAAGCTCGTCGGCCGTATCGTCGACGCGTACGAGAAGTACGACAGTGAGAACGGCACCGAGAACGGCTCCCACAGGAGCACTCGCGGCAAAGCCGGCCATAAGGGGAAGTAGAGCCAGCGCGACCATGTCGATCGACGTCAACAACGAGTCCGGAACCGAGGTCGACGAGCAGGCGATCCTCGACATCGCCCGCTACGCGCTCGCACGGATGCGCATCCACCCGCTCTCCGAGCTCTCGGTGATCGTCGTGGACACCGACGCCATGGCGCAGCTGCACGTGCAGTGGATGGACCTGCCCGGGCCCACGGACGTCATGTCCTTCCCGATGGACGAACTGCGTCCGCCGACGAAGGACGACGACGAGCCGCCGCAGGGCCTGCTCGGCGACATCGTGCTCTGCCCGGAGGTCGCCGAGCAGCAGGGCAAGGACGCCCCGACGCAGCACTCCATGGACGAGGAGCTCCAGCTCCTCACCGTCCACGGAGTGCTGCACCTGCTCGGCTACGACCACGAGGAGCCGGACGAGAAGGCCGAGATGTTCGGCCTCCAGGCGGCCATCGTGGACGGCTGGCGCGCGGAGAAGGGCCTCACCGGCCCGTCCCCGGCCCCGACCGTCTCATGAGCCTCCAACTCGCCTTCGGGGTCGTCGCCCTCATCGTCGTCGCCTGGCTCGCCGCCTGCGCGGAGGCCGGGATCGCCCGCGTCTCCAGCTTCCGCGCCGAGGAGGCCGTCCGCGTCGGCCGGCGCGGCAGCGCGAAACTCGCGCAGGTCGCCGCCGACCCGACCCGCTATCTGAACGTCGCGCTGCTGGTGCGCGTCGCCTGCGAGATGGCGGCCGCCTCGGTCGTCACGTACGCCTGCCTGAAGGAGTTCGACCGGACCTGGGAGTCGCTCGTCGTCGCGATCGGCGTGATGGTCCTCGTCTCGTACGTGGCCGTCGGCGTCTCCCCGCGCACCATCGGCCGCCAGCACCCGCTGAACACGGCCACGGCGGCGGCGTACGTCCTGCTGCCGCTCGCCCGTGTGATGGGCCCGATCCCGCCGCTGCTCATCCTCATCGGCAACGCGCTCACCCCCGGCAAGGGCTTCAGGCGCGGCCCGTTCGCCTCCGAGGCGGAGCTGCGGGCGATGGTCGACCTCGCCGAGAAGGAGTCGCTCATCGAGGACGAGGAACGCCGTATGGTGCACTCCGTCTTCGAGCTCGGCGACACCCTCGTCCGCGAGGTGATGGTGCCGCGCACCGACCTGGTGGTCATCGAGCGCTTCAAGACGATCCGCCAGGCCCTCACCCTCGCGCTGCGCTCGGGCTTCTCGCGCATCCCCGTCACCGGGGAGAACGAGGACGACATCGTCGGGATCGTCTACCTCAAGGACCTCGCCCGCAAGACGCACATCAGCCGCGACGCCGAGAGCGAGCTCGTCTCGACGGCGATGCGGCCCGCCGCCTTCGTGCCCGACACGAAGAACGCGGGCGACCTGCTGCGCGAGATGCAGCAGCACCGCAACCACGTTGCCGTCGTCATCGACGAGTACGGCGGCACCGCCGGCATCGTCACCATCGAGGACATCCTCGAGGAGATCGTCGGCGAGATCACCGACGAGTACGACCGCGAGCTGCCGCCGGTGGTGGAGCTCGGCGAGGACCGCTTCCGGGTGACGGCGCGCCTGGACATCGGCGACCTCGGCGAGCTGTACGGCATCGAGGCGTACGACGACGAGGACGTGGAGACGGTCGGCGGTCTGCTCGCGAAGGCCCTCGGACGGGTCCCGATCGCCGGGGCCTCGTCGGTGGTCGAGCTGCCCGACGAGCGGAAGCTGCGGCTCACCGCCGAGGCGTCGGCGGGCCGCCGCAACAAGATCGTCACGGTGCTCGTCGAGCCCGCGCCCGCCGTGGAAGTGCCCAAGGAGGAGGAGAAACCGGAGTGACCCCGCAGCAGCTGCGCGCGTTCTGCCTTTCCTTCAACGCGGTCGTAGAGGACTTCCCCTTCAACCCGGAGACCTCGGTCTTCAAGGTCCAGGGCAAGCTCTTCGCGCTCACGGCCCTCGACGCCCGCCCCCTCACGGTCAACCTGAAGTGCGACCCGGAGGACGCGGTCCGTCTGCGCGAGGAATACCCGGACCTCGTCGTCCCCGGCTACCACATGAACAAGCGGCACTGGAACACGGTGACCGTCGACGGCGCGCTTCCCGACCGGCTGGTCCGGGAGCTCGTCGAGGACTCGTACGACCTGGTGGTGGCCGGTCTGCCGCGGGCCGACCGCCTCCGCCTCGACCGGCCCTGAGACCCGCCCCCGATACCCGGCCCCGAGAACCGGCCCTGAGACCCGCCGGCCGGGGGCGGCCCGCCGCGTCCGGCCGCCCGGTGGCGGGGTGAGCGCGGGGGCGTGGCCGCCGCTTCGTATGCTCGGGGCATGACCGAGAGCAGCGCGCTGGACCCCGAGGACCGCAAGATCGTCACCCTGGCCCGTTCCGCCCGGGCCCGCAACGGTGTGCCCGAGGGGGCGGCCGTACGGGACGAGACGGGGCGTACGTACGTGGCCGGGACGGTCGGCCTTCCCTCGCTGCGGCTGAGCGCGCTGCGGACGGCCGTCGCGATGGCGGTGGCGTCCGGGGCGAAGTCCCTGGAGGCGGCGGCGGTCGTCTCCGAGGCGGAGGCGCTGCCGGAGGAGGACCTGGCGGCGGTGCGGGACCTGGGCGGCGCGGGGACGCCGGTGCTGCTCGCGGGAGTGGACGGGGCGGTGCGCAGCGTCGTCTCCGCGGAGTAGTTCTTCACCCCCTCCGCCCCTTCCCTTCCCGAAACGGGGCTCTGCCCCGGGCCCCGCTCCTCAGACGCCGGAGGGGCTGGAACAGTTACAGGGCGTCCGGGCCGCGTTCGCCGGTGCGGACCCGGACGACCGTGTCGACCGGGACCGACCAGACCTTGCCGTCGCCGATCTTGCCGGTGCGGGCGGCCCCGACGACGGCGTCGACGACGGCCTCGGCGTCCGCGTCCTCGACGACGACCTCGATGCGGACCTTGGGGACCAGGTCGATCTGGTACTCGGCGCCCCGGTACACCTCGGTGTGGCCGCGCTGGCGGCCGTAGCCGCTCGCCTCCGTGACGGTCAGGCCCTGCACGCCGATCTCCTGGAGCGCGGTCTTGACCTCGTCGAGGCGGTACGGCTTGACGATCGCGGTGATGAGCTTCACTGGAGCCTGACCTTCTGGGCGCTGGCGGACGAGACCGGGGCTCCGTGCCCCAGAACCCCGTGATCGTAGGCGCTCTCCGCGTGCACCGTAAGGTCGAGGCCGGTCCGCTCCTCGTCCTCGGCGGCCCTGAGACCCATCGTGGTGTCGATCAGCTTCCCGATGCCGTACGTGACGAGGAAGGCGTACGCCCCGACCGCCAGGACGCCGACCAGCTGCCGGCCGAGCTGCCCGAGCCCGCCCCCGTACAGCAGCCCCTGCGCGCCCCCGGTCATGCCCCGCACCGCGAACACCCCGATGAGCAGCGTGCCGATGATCCCGCCGACGAGGTGGACGCCGACGACGTCCAGCGAGTCGTCGTAGTTCAGCTTGAACTTCCAGCTCACCGCGTACGAGCAGACCGCGCCCGCGGCGAGTCCGACGACGAGCCCGCCGAGCAGCGAGACCGAGCCGCAGGACGGGGTGATGGCCACCAGGCCCGCGACCGCGCCGGACGCGGCGCCCAGCGTCGTGGGGTGCCCGTCGCGCTTCTGCTCGACGAAGAGCCAGCCCAGCAGGCCGGTGCAGCCGGCGGCGAGGGTGTTGAGGAAGGCGGAGGCGGCGAGCCCGTCGGCGGCGAGCGCGGAGCCCGCGTTGAAGCCGAACCAGCCGAACCACAGCAGGCCCGCGCCCAGGACGACCATCGGCAGGTTGTGCGGCCGCATGGCGTCCTTCCGGAAGCCGAGCCGGGGGCCGAGGACCAGGCAGAGGGCGAGCCCCGACGCCCCCGAGGCGATCTCGACGGGCATACCGCCCGCGAAGTCCAGCGCGTGCAGGTCGGCCGTGATCCAGCCGCCCGGCCCCCACACCCAGTGGGCGACGGGAACGTATACGAGCAGCGTCCACACGGGGACGAACACGAGCCAGGCCCCGAACTTCGTCCGGTCGGCGACCGCGCCGCTGATCAGCGCGGCCGTGACGATCGCGAAGGTCAGCTGGAACGTGGCGAACAGCACGGTGGGGACCGTGCCCTGGACGCTGTCCGGGCCGAGGCCCGCCATGCCGGCGTGCCGCAGACCGCCGACGAGGCCGCCGAAGGCGTCGTCGCCGAACGCCAGGGAGTAGCCGGCCGCCAGCCACACGACCGTGACCAGGGCGATCGAGACGAAGCTCATCATCAGCATGTTGAGGACGCTCTTCGTCCGCACCATGCCGCCGTAGAAGAGGGCGAGACCGGGGGTCATCAGCAGGACGAGCGCGGTCGCCGCGAGGAGCCAGGCGGTGTCCCCGGTGTCGATGCGGGGGCCCTCGGTGCGGGCGGAGCCGAGAACGAGGGGCAGTGAGGCGGCCAGGGTCACGGGCACTCCAGCGGTGTCGGGGCGTCGTCCGAGGGTCACCGGCTCGCGTTTCGGGTTGCGCACGTCCAGGTTTCCGGCGTGTTTCGGATGGCCTGGAAGCCGCGCGGGCGGCGGCGCGGGCGTCGCCGGGGACCCGCCGGGCGGCCCTCGGGGGCGCCGCTCAGCGCGGGGCGTGCGGCGGCGCTCCGGGGATCAGGGACAATGGGCGCCATGAGCGTCCGTACCCAGTCATCCGAGCCGTCCGAGGCCATTCACCGCGCCGGCTTCGCCTGCTTCGTGGGCCGCCCCAACGCGGGCAAGTCCACCCTCACGAACGCTCTGGTCGGCAAGAAGGTGGCGATCACCGCGAACCAGCCGCAGACCACGCGGCACACGGTGCGCGGCATCGTGCACCGGCCCGACGCGCAGCTGATCCTGGTGGACACCCCGGGGCTGCACAAGCCGCGCACCCTGCTCGGCGAGCGGCTCAACGACATCGTCCGCACCACGTGGGCCGAGGTCGACGTGATCGGCTTCTGCCTCCCGGCCAACGAGAAGCTGGGCCCGGGCGACCGCTTCATCGCGAAGGAACTGGCGTCCATCAAGAAGACGCCGAAGATCGCGATCGTCACGAAGACCGACCTGGTGGACAGCAAGGCCCTCGCCGAACAGCTGATCGCCATCGACCAGCTCGGCCGGGAGCTGGGCTTCGAGTGGGCGGAGATCGTGCCGGTCTCGGCGAAGGCCAACCAGCAGGTCGACCTGCTCGCGGACCTGCTGATCCCGCTGCTGCCCGAGGGCCCGGCGCTCTACCCGGAGGGCGACCTCACCGACGAGCCCGAGCAGGTCATGGTGGCCGAGCTGATCCGCGAGGCCGCGCTGGAGGGCGTGCGGGACGAACTGCCGCACTCCATCGCCGTGGTCGTCGAGGAGATGCTGCCCCGTGAGGACCGCCCCGCCGACAAGCCGCTCCTCGACATCCACGCCTTCGTCTACATCGAGCGCCCCAGCCAGAAGGGCATCATCATCGGCCCGAAGGGCAAGCGCCTGAAGGACGTCGGCATCAAGTCCCGCAAGCAGATCGAGGCGCTGCTGGGCACGCCCGTCTTCCTCGACCTGCACGTCAAGGTGGCGAAGGACTGGCAGCGCGACCCGAGGCAGCTGCGCAAGCTGGGCTTCTGAGCGGCGCGGAGGCGGAACCCGGGTCCCAGGGGTCAGGCCCCGGGCACCCGGGCCGCTAGGCGCCCTCCTTCAGCACGCGTGAGACCAGCCGCCGCTGGTCCTCCGTCAGCCGGGGGTCCGCGGCGTGCACGGTCCGGCCGTCGACGGTGATCCGGTACCGGAAGCCGTCCGGGACCCCGGCGGGCGGTGTGCCGCCGCCCGCGGCCAGCACCCGCTCGGCCAGCGCGTGCCATTCGCCGGCGTCGGCCAGCCCCGAGGTGTCGATCTCGGCGCGGCGTTCGATGCCGGCGAACCCGCCTGTCCGCTCCACCTGGATACGCATGGCTCCTGTCTAGTACGGGACGGCCGCCGACGCCACGACGCCCTCGGGATCAGGTCGTGGGGACGCCGACCCGCTCCCACGCCTTCTGCACCTCGCGCAGCTCGTCACCGTCGCCGAAGCTGCTGCGGGCCTGGGCGGCCGTCAGCTTGGCGAAGTCCGCGAAGCTCGCCTGTGAGCCCAGCTCGCCGCCCGTCAGCACCTCGTACCAGATCCGCCCGGCCCGCTCCCACGCGTGCCCGCCGAGCGCGTCGGCGACCAGGTAGAAGGCGTGGTTGGGGATGCCGGAGTTGATGTGGACGCCGCCGTTGTCGCGGCCCGTGGTGACGTAGTCGTCCATCGTCGCGGGCTGCGGGTCCTTGCCGAGCACGTCGTCGTCGTACGCCGTGCCGGGCGCCTTCATGGAGCGCAGCGCCTTGCCGGTGACACGCGGGGCGAGCAGGCCCGCCCCGATCAGCCAGTCGGCCTCGGCGGCGGTCTGCCCGAGCGCGTACTGCTTGATCAGCGAGCCGAAGACGTCCGACATCGACTCGTTGAGGGCGCCCGGCTGGCCGAAGTAGGTGAGGTTCGCCGTGTACTGCGTGACACCGTGGGTCAGCTCGTGGCCGATGACGTCGACCGGGATGGTGAAGTCGAGGAAGATCTCGCCGTCTCCGTCGCCGAAGACCATCTGCTCGCCGTTCCAGAAGGCGTTGTTGTAGTCCTCGGAGTAGTGCACGGTCGCGTTCAGCGGCAGGCCCTTGCCGTCGATCGAGTTGCGCCGGTACGCCTTCAGGTACAGCTCGAAGGTGGCGCCGAGCCCGGCGTAGGCGCGGTTGACCGTGGCGTCCCTGCCGGGGTCGTCGCCCTCGCCGCGCACCTTGCGGCCGGGCAGGGTCTCGTGGTGCCGGGCGTCGTACACGGTGCGGTGGGGCGTCTCCTCGGCCGCCGTCTCCAGCGGGGCCAGGCCCGTCGCGCCGAGGACGGTCGTCATGTGGCGCTGGGTGCGCTCGAAGGCGTCGCGCTGCAGGGTGCGGCGGGCGGGGCCGGCGAGGGCGGGATCCTCGTGCTGCGCGAGCGTGTCGAGGATGTGGGGCGGCACGATGGTGCAGAAGACAGGCTCGAAGCCTGCGGGTTCGGCAGTCATGTTCGCAGAGTCGCACTCCGTGAGGGCGCTGTCACTATCCGCGACATGGATAGGTGAAATGACGGGGCAACCGTCCACATCGCCCACTCTTCAGTGGTATACGGCACTTTTCTCCCATTGGCGCCACGCGGTCCCGCATACTGATACAGGCCCCCGTACGCGGCGCGCCTCGGTTAGGCTGCGGAGCATCATGCGTTTCGGGCTGCTTCTCCTTAGCTGCCGCGGCGAGGGCCTGTAGTCGAGGCCGACCCCCTCCCCGCGGAGTTCGGCGTTGCGCCGTCGGCCGTCCCTCGGAGGCTGATGCCTCCCAGGTCAAGCGGACCCAGAGGAGCCCCTCGCGTCATGACCGCCACAGCCGGTAGCCCCACCAGCCCCACCCCGATCACCAACGCCGCGACCTTCCAGCGCGCCACCTCCATGCCGGTCCACAAGTACGGCCGGTACGAGCAGGTGGACATCCCCGACCGCACCTGGCCCGGCAACCGGGTCACCGTCGCCCCCCGCTGGCTGTCCACGGACCTGCGCGACGGCAACCAGGCGCTGATCGACCCGATGTCGCCCGCCCGCAAGCGCGAGATGTTCGACCTGCTGGTCACGATGGGCTACAAGGAGATCGAGGTCGGTTTCCCCGCCTCCGGGCAGACCGACTTCGACTTCGTCCGCTCGATCATCGAGGACGAGACCGCGATCCCCGACGACGTGACGATCTCCGTACTGACCCAGGCCCGCGAGGACCTGATCGAGCGCACGGTGGAGTCCCTGGTCGGCGCCCGGCGCGCCACGGTCCACCTGTACAACGCCACCGCGCCCGTCTTCCGCCGGGTCGTCTTCCGCGGCTCCAAGGACCAGATCAAGCAGATCGCCGTCGACGGCACGCGCCTGGTCATGGAGTACGCGGAGAAGCTGCTGGACGACCGGACCACCTTCGGCTACCAGTACAGCCCCGAGATCTTCACCGACACCGAGCTGGACTTCGCCCTGGAGGTCTGCGAGGCCGTCATGGACGTCTGGCAGCCCGGCCCCGGCCGCGAGATCATCCTCAACCTGCCGGCCACCGTGGAGCGTTCCACCCCGTCCACGCACGCCGACCGCTTCGAGTGGATGTCGCGCAACCTGTCGCGCCGCGAGCACGTCTGCCTGTCGGTCCACCCGCACAACGACCGCGGCACGGCCGTCGCCGCCGCCGAGCTGGCCCTGATGGCCGGCGCCGACCGCATCGAGGGCTGCCTGTTCGGGCAGGGCGAGCGCACCGGCAACGTCGACCTGGTCACCCTGGGCATGAACCTCTTCTCGCAGGGCGTCGACCCGCAGATCGACTTCTCGAACATCGACGAGGTCCGCCGCACCGCCGAGTACTGCAACCAGATGGAGGTGCACGCCCGGCACCCCTACGTCGGCGACCTCGTCTACACCTCCTTCTCCGGCTCCCACCAGGACGCCATCAAGAAGGGCTTCGACGCCATGGAGGCCGACGCGAAGGCCAGGGGTGTCACCGTCGACGACATCGAGTGGGCCGTCCCGTACCTGCCGATCGACCCGAAGGACGTCGGCCGCTCCTACGAGGCCGTCATCCGCGTCAACTCGCAGTCCGGCAAGGGCGGCATCGCGTACGTCCTGAAGAACGACCACAAGCTGGACCTGCCGCGCCGGATGCAGATCGAGTTCTCGAAGATCATCCAGGCGAAGACGGACGCCGAGGGCGGCGAGGTCACCCCGGGCGACATCTGGGCGGTCTTCCAGGACGAGTACCTGCCGAACCCCGAGAACGCGTGGGGCCGCATCCAGGTCAAGAACGGCCAGTCGACCACCGACAAGGACGGCGTCGACACGCTGACCGTCGAGGCGTCCGTGGACGGCGCCGACACGGTCCTGACCGGTTCCGGCAACGGCCCGATCTCCGCGTTCTTCGACGCCCTGCAGTCCGTCGGCATCGACGTACGGCTGCTGGACTACCAGGAGCACACGATGAGCGAGGGTGCGTCCGCACAGGCCGCCTCGTACATCGAGTGCGCCATCGACGGCCAGGTTCTGTGGGGAATCGGCATCGACGCGAATACGACACGCGCGTCGCTGAAGGCCGTCGTCTCCGCGGTCAACCGTGCCTCCCGCTGACCCCGCTCACCAGCGGCTTGTGGAGCCCCGCCCGCCGTTTCCGGCGGGCGGGGCTCCGTCGCATACCGGCCAATCCCCGCGCGTGTCACGGAGAGGTCTCGCCCGAGGTACTGACTCGGCGTCGACAATGTGGCTAACATCACGCCAACGCGGCGATGTGGCCGCGGGGTTACGGAGGTGCGACGTGCTGCCAGGATGGGGACGGAACGACCGTGTTGTCCACGACGGTCACACAGGTCGCGTTCCCCGCATCCTGGGCGTCCGCACCGCCTGGACCGCCGTCGGCGACGGCGAGTTCTTCTGCCCCGGCTGCGGAGGCGACCGCAACTACCAGCGCCTGACCGGCCGCCGCCGCTTCACCCTCCTGGGCGTCCCGGTCCTCCCGCGCGGCGAGAGCGGCCCCGTCGTCGAGTGCGCCGCCTGCCGCCACCACTACGGCACCGACGTCCTCGACCACCCGACCACCGTCCGCTTCTCGGCGATGCTGCGCGACGCCGTGCACACCGTCGCCCTCGCCGTCCTCGCGGCCGGCGGCGGCTGCGCCACCTCGTCCCTGGAGGCGGCGGCGGGCGCCGTCCGCGCGGCGGGGTACGACGACTGCACCGCGGAGGGGCTCAACGCCCTCGTCGACGCGCTCGCCGCCGACACCGGCCGCGTCTACGGGCAGCCCTGCGGCGCCGGGCTCACCATAGAGCTCCACGAGGCCCTCGACCCGCTGGCCCCGCACCTCGCCCCCGCCGGCCGCGAGGCGGTCCTGCTCCAGGGAGCGCACATCGCCCTCGCCGACGGCCCCTACACCCCGGCCGAACGGGACGCGCTGGCGACGGTCGGCGCGGCCCTGACGATCCACCCCGACGACGTGAGCCGGCTGCTGGAGGCGGCCCGGATGCCGTCGTGAGGACCGGCACGGCCGGACCCGGTACCAGCCCCCGCGCACGGCACCCCCGTACTCCCCAGGGAGTAGTCCCGGCGTCCCGCCACCCCGCGCAGTAGCCCTCAAGTCGCCCTCCGGCGTGACGAATCCGGTCCCGCGCGGCGGGTGTCTGGTGCGTGTCCAGACACCCGCCCAGGACGGGGACCCGGCATGGGGTCCGGAAAGACAACCACGCCCGCCCGGCGAAGGGCCGTGCCCTGGCTGCTGCTCGGGCTGTGGGTGGCCGTCCTCGCCGTCGCCGGGCCGTTCGCGGCCAGGCTCGCCGACGTCCAGCACGACCGGGCCACCGACCACCTGCCCGCGAGCGCCGCCTCCACCAGGGTCGCCCGGATCGAGGACCAGTTGCCGGGCGGCGAGGCCACCGAACTCGTCCTCGTCTGCGTCCGCCGGTGAAGTGCTGCGCTCCCGGGGCCCACCGCCCGCTTGACCGCACGGGAGCAAACGAGGGTAAATCGGGCGCGCGTGAAGTCGAGTCCCGCCAGTCCCGCCGGCCGAAGACAGGAAGTGATGCGCATCTCGGCATCATCCGGCCTGTGGCAAGACGCGGCCAGTATCGGCCAAGTGCTCGATGAGAAGGGCGATCGGGTCGGGCCTGTCGGTGCGCCGGCGAAGCCATGGCGTTCGCAAACGCTGATGGGCTCGACGCGTGCGCGTCCCCTTCGCGAGGCGGGCCCGCTGAACCAGGGCGCCAAGGTCTGCGCACCGGGTGCGTGGTGTCCGGTCGTGGTGGGCGAATTCCAGTTGCTGCAAATCTCTCACCCCGTTTGGTGCTTCTCGTTTACTTGCTTGCGCTTCTTGTGCTCATTGCGTCATTCCTTGTCACGGCCGTTGACTCTGCGTCATCAACTGCTGTTACCTCGGCCTTCTTGCGCGGATCTTGTGACATGGGGTGGCGATTGTGCGGTTGAGGTCAGGTGGTCGTGTGTGTTCGCGTGCGATCGGTGCGGGACTTGCGGCGGGCCTGATCACTGCCGTCGGAACCTTTGTGCTCGCGACGGCGCGACCCGCTGTGGCTGCCTCCTGCACGGCAGGGGTCGAGTCGGACTTCAACGGCGATGGCGTCAGAGACACGGCCATCGCGGACCCACAGGCCACGGTGGAAGGACAGTCCAAGGCGGGCTTGGTTCGGGTGGTGCTGGGCGGAGGCAAGGGCGTCTACGAGATATCTCAAGCGCTGAGCGGCATGACCGCCAATCCGGAGGCGGGGGACCAGTTCGGCTACGCGATCTCGGTCTATGACGCAGACGACGACGGATGCGCAGACCTGGTGGCCGGCGCGCCATACGAGGACGTCACCACCGCGCAGGGGCCGCAGCCGGACGCAGGCGGGGTGTACGTCGTCCACGGCACACCGGCAGGGATTGGGGCAGGGTCGGTCATCGACAGCTATACCCAGGCAGGCCTGGACGGTTCGACGGCGACGGAGGCCGGCGACCTGTTCGGGTTCTCCTTGGCGGCGGCCCGGACGTCGACAGGCAAGCCGTTCCTGGCAGTCGGGGTGCCGGGCGAAGCGATCGGCTCGTTGGAGGACGCGGGTTGTATCCACTACGTACAGGGGAGCATGGCGACGACTGTCAATCAGGATGACCCGGGGATCCCAGGAGTCGCGGAGGCGAACGACCGATTCGGCTACTCGCTCGCCGCACGCAGTCGTTACTTCGTCGTCGGTGCGCCCGGCGAGGCGATCGGCACGGAGACTTTCGCGGGGGCGGTGACAGTCTTCAACCACACGCTCGCCGACGGTCGTCCGACTGCACTGGGGGCGGTCGACGAGAATCAACCGGCACTTGTGTCGGGCACCGCGGAGAAGGATGACCGGTTCGGCACGGCGGTGGCGATCGTCTCCTACCGTCCTGAGGACGCGGCGTCGGAGACGGACGCGCTACTGGCCATCGGTACGCCCAACGAGGATGTCGGCAATGTCGCGGATGCGGGTGCAGTGACGGTTGTGCACGTGAAGCCCACTGGAATTGTCAACGAGGTCAACCTGGTTGACCGACTGTCCCCTGGTGTCGAGGGCGATCCGGTGGTCGGGGACTTCTTCGGGCAGCGAGTGGTGATTTCCGGCACCGACGCCGGTGAGGTGGGAACGCCGGAGACCGTGAGGCTCGCGGTGAGCGTGCCCAACCAGGAGGTCGGCTCGGTGGAGAACGCCGGGGCAGTCCAGGTCTTCAACGGACTGGGAGCCCCCGGAGACGGGGACCGGATGCTCACACGCGGAGCCGGCCTGCCGGACACAGCCGAGGCAAGAGACTTCACCGGGCTCGGCCTGTGGGGGACGGGATCGCGCCTGTACGTAGGGGTGCCGTACAGCAAGTCGGCAGGCGCGCAGAAGGGCGTCGTGTACTCCCTTCCCTGGCCGGTGGCAGGCGGTGCGTCAGGGACGGTCACGACGCTGAAGCCGGGGATGGACGGGATCCCGGAGGAGGGCAAGGCTTTCGGCTCGGCAATCCGCTAGGTGATGGGCACGGCGCCGTACACAGCAGGAGTGGGGACAGTGAGAATACGATGGACGAGACGTGGAGAGCGCTTGACTGGGAAGCGGGCAGCGGCCCTGCCCTCCATGCTGGTCGCGATCCTCGCACTGGGGGCGGGGACGCTTCCACCCGCCGCTGCCGCCGATGTCGCGGCGACGACCGCCTCCACCGAGGACGGTGGAGCGAAGAAGGCGACCCCGAAGGGGGCCGTGTCCGAGGCCGCGGCGAGTGACGCGGCGGCGGAGTCCGGCAAGCCGGTGGAGATTTCCCCATTGCGTGACGAGCGCAGTCAGACCTTCGCGAACCCGGACGGAACGTTCAGATTCAAGGAGTTCGTCCAGCCGGTGCGGACACGCAAGGACGGCAAGTGGATTGACATCGACACCACACTTGTCGAGCGGGCGGATGGTCGCCTTGCACCGAGGGCCTCAAGTACGGTGATGAGCATCTCCGGGGGCGGGGACAGGACTTTCGCCACTTTGACGCGGGACGGCACATCGATGTCGGTCTCGTGGCCGGCGAACTTGCCCGAGCCGGTGGTGCGTGGTGACACGGCAACGTACAAGGGGGTGCTGCCGGACGTTGACCTGGTGGTGCGTGCTGAGAGCGATGGCTTTTCTCATGTGCTTGTCGTCAAGTCGGCCGAAGCAGCAGCCAATCCGAAGCTTGGCGCGATCTCTCTGCCGGTCAAGGCAGAAGGCCTTTCGGTGGACGAGGACGACGACGGCGGACTCGTCGCCAAGGACGCGGCCTCTGGCGGAACGGTGTTCGAGGCACCTCAGCCCGTGATGTGGGATTCGAGCAGGGCACCGGTGATCAGCGATCATCGGGTACAGGCGGGGCCCGGCCCACCGGAGGGCGCTCAGGTCGCAGATGTGAATCTCGCAGTCGAGCATGGTGCGATGATGCTCAGGCCCGATACCAAACTGTTGCGCGGCAAGAACACCCGTTACCCCGTGTTCATCGACCCAGTGGTCAAAACCGCTTCCCGTACGGGCTGGACCTGGGTCTCCTCCGCGAACCCTGGCCTGGAGGGCTGGAAGTTCTCCAACTCGGCCGACGGTGTCGAGTCCGGCAAGGGTGTGGGACGCTGCCCGGCCGATGTCTCGGTGCGCTGCACGGGTACCAACGACGTACAGCGCCAGTACTACGCGGCCCCCACTGGAAGCCTTGAGGGCAAGACAATCCTCAAAGCTCAGTTCGCGATCACGTTGGTACACACGTACAACAGCGAGGCCCGGGCGGTGCAGCTGCACCGAATGAACAGTTCCGGCGGCAGCGCGATCAACTCCGGAACGAACTGGTCCAACCGCCCCTCCAGCAAGGAACGCATCACCTCCGAGTCCCCGACCAACCCGACCGGGTCGTGCACGTCGACCAACCAGAACGTGCGCTTCGCGGTGACGGACACGGTGAAGAAGGCCGCCGCCAGCGGGTGGGATACGACCACGTTCGGTCTGCAGGCCGCCTCGGAAGACACGTATGCGTCCTGGAAGCGGTTCTGTAACAACGCCGCGCTCGAGGTGACGTACAACCGGCCGCCGTACCAGCCGCGGATGGACGAGCTGATGATGAACCCGGGCGGCAAGTGCGCCTATGGCGAGGCCACGAGTCACTATGAACCGCCCCGGGTTCGGTAGAGATCTCAGATTGTGGTGATGAACTGGGGTTTCGTGAGTTCGGTGTAGTAGTTGACTTCGTATTCGACGGGCG